>JBDHSJ010000123.1:0-12323 GCA_039808065.1 Burkholderiaceae bacterium
CTGCTGCCCGAGGGGCGCGGGCAGGGCCTGGCGCAGGAGGCCGCCCGGGCCGTGCTGGCCTTCGCCTGGACCCTCGGCCTGCCGCGGGTGCTGGCGACGGTGCGGCTGGACAACCGGGCCTCCCAGAAGGTGCTGGAGCAGCTGAACATGACGCGCCAGTGCCAGATGCTGTCGCCCACGACGGGGCAGCCGCTGTGGGTCTATTCGATCGAAGCACCGTGCCGGCCAGCGCGCGCCTGAGCGGCCTGGCGCCGGTCTGGCGCGCGGACGCCGAGCTGTTGATCCTGGGCAGTTTTCCCGGCGCTGCCAGCCTGGCTGCGGCGCAGTACTACGCCCACCCGCGCAACGCCTTCTGGCCCTTGCTGGCCGCCCTGACCGGCCAGGCCGAGCTGCCCACACGCCCCTACGCCGAACGCCTGCAGGCGCTGGTCGAGGCGCGCATCGCGCTCTGGGACGCGGTGGCCGCCTGCGTGCGCCCCGGCAGCCTGGACAGCGCCATCCGCGATGCCGAGCCCGCGGCCCTGCCGGAGCTGGTGACGCGCCTGCCGCGCTTGCGCGCCATCGCCTGCAATGGCGACACCGCCTACCGCCAGACCCTGGCCCTGCTGCCCGGCGCGCCCTGGCAGGTGCTGCGCCTGCCCTCCACCAGCCCGGCCCACGCGGGCCTCAACCTGGCGGACAAGCGCTCACTCTGGCTGGAGGCGCTGGCCCCCTTCAGGCCTTGCCCCAGCGGTTGACGATCAACACCCCGCCCAAGGCCAGCGCACCGCCCAGCAGGATCTGCGGGCTCGGCCGCTCGCCCAGCAGGCCTAGGGCCATCAGCGTGGCGGTGGGCGGCACCAGGTACAGGAAGCTTGCGGCGCGCGCCGCGCCGTAATGCGCCTGGGCCACCGCCCAGCAGCCGTAGCCCAGCGCGGCGGGGAACAGACCCAGGGCCACCACCGTCCAAATGCCGGCCGTGCTGGCCCGTTGCGCCTGCGCCAGGCCCTCGGGCAACCAGGGCAGCAAGAGCAGACCGCCCAGCACGACCACCCAGGCGGCGGTGCGCAAGCCGCCCAGACGGGCCAGCAGCGGGCGCTGGAGGATGAAGAAGACGGCCAGGCACGCGGCCGAGGCGAGGATCTGCAGCGCGCCGGCACCCAGGTGCAAGCCGCCGGGCTGGGCGGCGGCGATCAGGCCCACGCCAGCCAGACTGAGCAGCATGCCCGGCCAGGCCCAGACGCGCAGGCGCTCGCCCAGCAGCAGCACGGCCAGCAGCGCGGTCATGGCCGGCGCGGTGTTGGCGATGAAGCTGGCCGCACCGGCCGAGACCGTGCGCTGGCCGCTGTTCAGCAACAGGCTGTAGGCCACGATGCCCAGGCCGGCGGCCAGCAGCAGGCGCGGCCACTCAGGACCCTGCGGGCGTGGTCCGGGCGCCAGCAGCAGCCAGGCGCCCATGGCCAGCCCGGCCACGGCATAGCGCAGGGCCGCCAGCGG
Source organism: Burkholderiaceae bacterium (assembly GCA_039808065.1). Lineage (GTDB taxonomy): Bacteria > Pseudomonadota > Gammaproteobacteria > Burkholderiales > Burkholderiaceae_C > Inhella. Next base: position 1,477 of record JBDHSJ010000123.1, read on the forward strand.
CAAGGGGCTGAACTCCGCCACGGCGGCGCGGATCAGCGGGAAGGAACTGGCCCAGAACAGCACGGTGGCCAGGGCGGCCAGCAGGCCGATCGGCACCAGAGCGACGGGGCGGGGCAGGGTGGTGGTGTTCATGACCGCCAGTCTGGTCAAGCGCAGCGCTTCAAGCCAGTCGCCCGGTACAGAATGAGCTGTGAGCTCCGCGTACAGCCTGCCCCAACACTTGCCACCGCTGGACTGCCTGCTGGCAGCCCTGGCCGTGGCCCGCACCGGCTCCTTCAGCGCGGCGGCGCTGGAGCTGGGCGTGACGCACGCCGCCATCAGCCGCCGCGTCGCCGGGGCCGAGACCTGGGCCGGACTGCCGCTGTTCATCCGCCATGCGCGCGGCGCCAAACCCACGCCGGACGGCGAGCGCCTGCTGACGCGCATCTGGCAGGGCCTGGACCTGCTGGACCACGCCGCCGACCGTGGCCGCAAGGTGCGCCGCCCCGTCACCGTGCGACTGGCGACCACGCCCTCGATGGCGCGCTTCTGGCTGCTCGAACGCCTGGCCACGCTGGAGCGGATGGCGGGCGGCCTGCGCATCGAGCTGCTGACCGAATCGCGCCTGGTCGACCTGGCCGGCGAGGGCGTGGACCTGGCGCTGCGCTACGGCGCCGGACGCTGGCCGGGCGTGCGCAGCCAGGCCCTGTTCGCGCACGAAGAGCTGGTGCCCCTGATTCCCCATGCCCTGCTGGCGCCGGGGCGACATGCGCCCCAGGCTTTGCTGGCCCTGCCGCGGCTCTTCAATGCCGACGCCAGCGGCTGGCGCCATTGGTGCGAGGCGCAAGGCCTGGCCTTCCGCGCCCAGCCGGCCGACCGCACCTTGCAGGGCTATGAGCTGGTGCAGCAGGCGGCGCGCTGCGGCCTGGGTGTGGCGCTGGTGCAGGCGCCGCTGCTGGAAACCGAACCACTGCCCGAACTCTGGCTGGCGCGTCAGTGGGCGGTGAAGGCCCGCCTGGGCTGGCACCTTTTGCGCCCGGCCGAGCGGCCGCTGGGCGAGGGCGCCGAGCGCGTGGCGAGTGCGCTGCTGCAACTGGCGCGGCCCTGACCTTTGGGTCTGGTGGCGCCCGGGCGGACGATGCCGGGCATGCAACGCCGTCCCCTGCTCCTGGCCGCCGCCGGCCTGCCTCTCGTCAATTCAGCGAGTTCCGCCGCGCCGGATTTCGACCCCGCGGGCAGTTGGGTCGGCACGCTGCAGCACGCGGGTGATAGGACCTTCATCGGCCTGCGCTTCGAGCCCCATGTGGAGGGTGGTTGGACGCTCAAGGCCACGCTGCCGGCCATCCATGCCTGGGACGCCCCCTTCGGCCGCGCGCGTTGGCAGAACGGCGCGCTGCAACTAGGCCCCGGCTGGCTGCTGCAACCCAGTCGCGATGGCCGGCGCCTGCTCGGTGCCATGCCCGAGTTCTTGCTGCCGCGCCTGCGCCTGCCGCTGGTGTTGGAACGCGGCGAGCTGCCCCGGCCGCCGCGCTCCCTGCCCGATCTCCCCACGCCGCGCACCGTGTGGCGGTGTGAGCTGGGCGCACCGCTCTGGGCCGACCTGCTGCGTGCCGGTGACAGCCTGTTTGCGGGTGATGACGCGGGGGTGCTGCACGCGCTGGATGCGAGCGATGGCCGCACGCGCTGGCAGGCCCGTACCGGCGGCGCCTTGCGCTGCCGCCCGCTGCTGCACCAGGACGAGCTGCTCGTGCCCAGCGACGACGGCCTGCTGCACGCGTTTCAAGCCGCCAACGGCGCGCCGGCCTGGCAGCTGCCGCTGCAAGAGCACCCGGTACAGCGCATCCCGCCTGGCCAGCCGGGCGCGCGATTTGACCGCTTTGGCGCCGGCGTTGCCGTGCAGGGCGATGCGCTGCTGACCGCCAGCCACGCCGGCCGGCTGGTTTGCTGGCAGCTTCCCGAGCGGCGCCTGGTCTGGCAGGCCGAGATCGGCCACAGCCTGCTCGGTACACCCGTCATCGCCGGCGGCTTGGTGCTGCTGGGTGCATTCGACGGCAGCGTGCGTGCATTCGAGCTGGAAAGCGGCCGCGAGCGCTGGCGCGTCGAGACCGGTGCGCCAGTGGTTTCCGCCGTCTGGGTTGAGCAGGGCCTGGTGCTGGTAGGTTCGCGCAGCTACGAGCTGTTCGCGCTGCGTCTGGCCGATGGCCGCGAGGCCTGGCGGCGCTACCACTGGTTCAGCTGGGTCGAGTCGGCCGTCAATGGCTTCCAGGGTCGGGCCTACGTGGGCTCATCGGACGGCGCGCACCTGAGCTGCTGGGCGGCCCAGCAGGGCCGCCTGCTGTGGCGCCGCGATGTGCATGGCTGGGCCTGGGCACAGCCGGCCGTGGACAAACAGCGCGTGGCCACCGGCACCGCGGCGCTGCCCGGCTACACGGTTGGCCACGAGGCCTCGGTCTGGTCTCTCGATCGGCGCAGCGGCAAGCCCCATTGGCGCCTGCCCCTGGCCGCGCCGGCTGACAAGGGCACTTACGGTGTCACCGGCTGCCTGGCGCTGGCACCCGGCCGCGTGTTCGCCGCCACCTTGGGCGGCGAGTTGCTGGCGCTGGCCGATTAGCGATTCCGCGGCGTGATCGGTGTTTCCGGCACCGGGTAGCCGGCCGCGCCGAAGGTGGCGACGATGGCCTTGTGGGTGTCGAAGTAGACCTGCCAGTAATGGTCGGTATGGCAGTAGGGCCGCACGCACAGCAGCGGGCCCTCGGGCGTGAACTGCAGGATCTCGATGTCCGGCGCCGGGCTGTCCTTGACATTGGCGATGGCCGCGATGGCCGGCTTCAGGCGCGCGATGGCGTCCAGCGGGTCCACGCTATTGGCCACCTTGGCCAGACAGTCCACGCGGCGGTGCGGCAGGGCGGAGAAGTTCTGGATCGCGCTGCCGAACACCACGTTGTTGCCGACGATGGTCTGCACGTTGTCCGGCGTGGTGACGGTGGTGCCAAAGAGGCCGATCTCTGTCACCGTGCCGGTGATGCCGCCGGCGCTGATGAAGTCCCCCACCTTGAAGGGCCGCAGCACCTGCATGAACACGCCCGCCGCGAAGTGGCCGAGCAGCCCGCTCCAGGCCATGCCGATGGCCACGCCGGCACCCGCCAGCAGGGCGGCGAAGCTGGTGGTCTTGACGCCGAAGATGTCCAGGATGGCCAGGATCAGCACCAGGTTCAAGAGCACGCTGAGGATCGAGCGCAGATAGTTGCTGAGCGTCTGATCGACCTTTTTGCCCGCCGCCAGGGCGCGGCTGAACAGATTCAGGGCCAGGGCAATCAGCCAGCGGCCGACGATCCAGGCGGCGATGGCGGCCAGCACCTTGAGGCCGAACTCGGCCCCCTGCGTGCTCAGAAACTGCCAGATGGCTTCGGTGTTCATGGGGCGACTCCCGGGGTGTTGAGGGCCGGGCGACTGTAGACAATCGCCGCCCCATGCCCGAACTCCATGAAGACGACCTCCCCGAGGTCACGATCTCCGACTACGCCGGTGTGCGCTCGCTGCACCTGAACAGCATCTGGGTGCAGGGCGCGATGCGCATCAGCAAACCCCTGAAGCTGGAGCTGGAGTACATCCAACGCATGATGGCGCCGCTGCTCTGGCAGCCACCTGAAGCCTGGCGTGAAGGCCTGTGCGTGCAGCTCGGCCTGGGTGCGGCGGCGCTGACGAAGTTCTGCCACCAGGTGCTGGGCCGGCCCACCGAGGCGGTGGAACTGCACCCCGGCGTGCTGCGTGTGTGCCAGCACTGGTTCCACCTGCCGGCCAATGGCAATGGCCTGCAGGTGCATCTGGCCGACGCGGCCGAATGGCTGCGCGAGGGCTCGCGCCGTGGACAGGTGCAGTTGCTGCATGTGGACCTGTACGACCATGAGGCTGCCGCGCCGGTCTTGGACGATGAAGGGTTCTATGCCGCCTGCCGCGAGCTGCTGGCACCGGGGGGCGGCATGGCCGTGAATCTGTTCGGGCGCCAGGCCTCGTTCGAGCGCTCGTGCGCGCGCATTGCCGCGGCCTTCGGGGCCGATTCGGTCTGGCGTCTGGCGGCAACCAAGGAAGGCAACACCGTGGTGGTGGCCACCCGGGAAAACGCTCTCCCGGACAAGGCCGAACTGCAGCGACGCGCCACTACCATCGACGCCACTTTGGGCCTGCCCGCCAAGCGCTGGCTGCGCGGTCTCAAGCCCTGGTCTCTGCAACCCGACGAGCGCGAATGAGTTCGAAGTCCCGTTCGGCCCCGCCGCCCCCCGCTTCCGATGCGCGTCTGAACTGGCGCACCCTGCTGCAGTGGTTGCAGGAAGACGGGATGATCGACCCCGAAACGGCCACCGCGACCGAGAACCGCTTTGCCGTGGGCGACAGCGCCATGCACCCGCTGGTGCGCCTGGGCCGCGCCGGCCTGCAGCGCGCCGGCACGCAGCGCAGCCTGGACACCGAAGCGCTCACGGAGTGGTTGGCCGCGCGGGCGAAGCTGCCCTACCTGCGCATCGACCCGCTGAAGGTGGAAGTGGGCCGCGTGGCCGATGTGATGAACGCCGCCTATGCCGAGAAGCACCGCTGCCTGCCTGTGCTGATGGGCCTGAGCGACATCACCATCGCCACCAGCGAGCCCTTTGACGTGGCCTGGGTGCCGCAGATCGAGAGCCATTCGCGCAAGACCGTCAAGCTGGTGGTGGCCAACCCGCAGGACATCACCCGCTTCACCACCGAGTTCTTCACGCTCGCCAAATCGGTGCGCGCCGCCACCAAGAGCGGCGAGGTCGCCGGCCTGGCCAGCTTCGAGCAGCTGGTGGAGCTGGGCAAGAGCAACAAACAGCTCGACGCCAACGACCAGGGCGTGGTCCAGGTGGTGGACTGGCTGTGGCAATACGCCTTTGACCAGCGCGCTTCTGACATCCACCTGGAACCGCGCCGCGAGATCGGCCTGATCCGCTTCCGCATTGACGGCGTGCTGCACACCGTTTACCAGCTGCCCAGCTCGGTGATGAGCGCCATGATTTCGCGCATCAAGCTGCTCGGCCGCATGGACGTGGTGGAACGCCGCCGCCCGCTGGACGGCCGTATCAAGACGCGCAATCCGGTGGGCGACGAGGTGGAAATGCGCCTCTCCACCCTGCCCACCGCCTTCGGCGAGAAGATGGTGATGCGCATCTTCGACCCCGACAACGCGCTCAAGGAGCTGGACCAGCTCGGCTTCAGCCGCCATGACGCCGAGCGCTGGAACCAGCTGGTGGCCGCACCCCACGGCATCATCCTCGTCACCGGCCCCACCGGCTCTGGAAAGACCACGACGCTCTACTCCACGCTCAAGCGCCTGGCCACCGACGAGGTCAATGTCTGCACCATCGAAGACCCGATCGAGATGATCGAACCGGCCTTCAACCAGACGCAGGTGCAGCAGACCCTGGACTTCGGTTTCAGCGAGGGCCTGCGCGCCCTGATGCGCCAGGACCCCGACATCATCATGGTGGGCGAGATCCGCGACCTGGAGACCGCCGAGATGGCCATCCAGGCCTCGCTCACCGGTCACCTGGTCTTCAGCACCCTGCACACCAACGATTCGGTCTCAGCCGTCACCCGCCTGATCGACCTCGGCGTGCCGCCGTACCTGATCAGCGCGACGGTGATCGGCGTGCTGGCCCAGCGCCTGGTGCGCACGCTGTGCCCGCACTGCAAGGTGCCGGACCCGAGCGTCAGCACCGAGACGCTGAACGAGCTGGTCAAGCCCTGGCGCATGTCCGGCGAGCTCAAGCCCTACAAGCCGGTGGGCTGCCTGGAATGCCGGCAAACGGGCTTCCGGGGTCGGGCCGGCTTGTATGAGCTGCTGAACCTCAGCGAGCCGGTGCGCCAGCATCTGATGCCCAGCCCGAACATGGTCGCGCTGCGCCGCGCTGCGGCGCAGGAAGGACTGCGCGCGCTGCGCCTGAGCGGCGTGCGCAAGGTGTCGGAGGGTGTGACGACTTTGGAGGAGGTGCTGCGTAGCACCCCCGCCTGGGAGAGTTGAGCGATGCAGCCCAAGGGTTCGCGGGACTTCTTTGCCGGGCTGCTTTTCATTGCCCTGGGCATCGCCTTTGCCTGGGGCGCCACGGCCTACGGCTTTGGGGACGCTGCGGCGCCCGGTCCGGGCTACTTCCCCTTCGGCCTGGGCGTGCTGTTGGCGCTGCTGGGCGGCATGGTGCTGTTCAAGTCGCTTAGCATCGAGTCCGAAGGGGGGCAGCCGGTCGGGCCGATCGCCTGGCGGCCGCTGCTGGCCATCGTGCTGGCGGTCGTGGGCTTCGGCCTGGGCCTGCACCGCCTGGGGTTGCTGCTCACGGTGACCGCTGTGGGCTTCGGTGTCTCCTTTGCCGGGCGTGAGGCCAAGCTGTGGGAGGCCCTGCTGCTCGGCCTGGGCCTGGCCTTGTTCAGCTGGGCGGTGTTCGTGGCGGGCCTGGGCTTGCCGCTGCCGGTCTGGCCTAGCCCCGTTTCCACCTGGTGGCCACGCTGATGTGGGACCAACTGGCCCTGGGCCTGAGCACGGCGCTGAGCCTGACGAACCTGGGCTATGCGCTGTTCGGGGTGTTGCTGGGCACCCTGATCGGTGTGCTGCCCGGCCTCGGGCCAGTGGCCACCATTGCCATGCTGCTGCCTACGCTCCATGGCCTGGATGCCACACCGGCGCTGATCATGCTGGCCGGCATCTACTACGGCGCGCAGTACGGCGGCTCCACCACGGCCATCCTCATCAATGTGCCGGGCGAGGCCAGTTCGGTCGTCACCGCACTGGATGGTTACCAGATGGCGCGCCAGGGTCGTGCGGGCGCGGCGTTGTCCATCGCGGCGCTGGGCAGCTTCTTCGCGGGCTGCGTGGGCACGGCCCTCATCGTGATGTTCGCGCCGCCGCTGGTCACGCTCTCGCAGCAGTTCGGGCGGCATGAGTACTTCTCGCTGATGGTGCTGGGCCTGGTGGGCGCGGTGGCGCTGGGGCAGGGCGCGCCGGTCAAGTCGGTGGCCATGGTGGTGCTGGGCATCCTGCTCGGCCAGGTCAATTCCGATGTGATGACGGGCCAGCCGCGCTTCAGCTTCGGTTTTGCGGAACTGAGTGATGGCATCGGCTTCGTCGTCATCGCCATGGGTCTGTTCGGCTTCGGCGAAATCATTGCCTCGCTCTCGCAGCCGGAAGGGCAGCGCGAGGTCTTCACCAAGTCGGTCCACGGCCTCTGGCCCAGCCGGGCCGACCTGCGCGCCGCCGCCCCGGCGGTGCTGCGCGGCACCGGCCTGGGTTCGCTGCTGGGCGTGCTGCCCGGCGGCGGCGCCTTGCTGGCGGCTTTTGCCTCCTACACGCTGGAAAAGAAGCTGGCCAAGGACCCGAGCCGCTTTGGCCAGGGCGCCATCGAGGGCGTGGCCGGGCCCGAGAGCGCCAACAACGCCGGCGCGCAGACCAGCTTCATCCCCATGCTGGTGCTGGGCATCCCACCCAATGCGGTGATGGCCCTGATGGTGGGCGCGATGACGCTCAAGGGCATCCAGCCCGGCCCGCAGGTGATGCAGAGCAACCCGGCGCTGTTCTGGGGCCTGATCGTCTCGATGTGGGTGGGCAACCTGATGCTGGTGGTGCTGAACCTGCCGTTGATCGGCCTGTGGATCCGCCTGCTCAGCGTGCCCTATCGCCTGCTGTTCCCGGCCATCGTGGTGTTCTGCTGCATCGGTGCCTACTCGATCAACAACAACGTCTTCGATGTCTACCTGACCGCCGGCTTCGCGCTGCTCGGTTATGTGTTCCACAAGCTGAGTTGCGAGCCCGCGCCGCTGCTGATGGGCTTCATCCTCGGCGGCATGATGGAAGAGACCTTGCGCCAGGCCCTGCGCATCTCGCGCGGCGACTGGAGCAGCCTGGTCACGCGGCCGCTTTCGGCCGGCCTGTTGCTGGCCGCCGCGGTGCTGCTGGTGTTGATGATCCTGCCCTCGATCCGCAAGAAGCGCGACGAGGCCTTCGCCGAGGGGGCGTGATGGAACTGCAGGTCCTGGTCTCCGGTATCGCCCAGGGCTGCATCTACGGCCTGATCGCGCTCGGCTTCGTGCTCATCTACAAGGCCACCGAGACGGTGAGCTTCGCGCAGGGCGACATCATGATGGTCGGTGGCTTCGTGGCCCTGTTGCTGATCAACCAGCTCGGCCTGTCGCTCTGGCTGGCCCTGCCGCTGGCCGTGCTGGCGCTGGCGGCCTTCGGTCTGGGCATCGAGCGCCTGATGATCCGGCCGGTGCTGGGTCAGCCGGCCTTTGCCATCGTCATGCTCACGCTCGGCTTGGGCTATCTGGCGCGTGGCGTCATCACCATGCTGCCGGTGGTGGGGACCGAGACGCACCGCCTGGAGCTGCCGTACTCGGGCCCGGTGACGCTGCCCGGCGGCATCGTGCTGGCAGTGGAGCAACTGGTGGTCATCGGCCTGACCCTGGTGCTGAGCCTGGGCCTGTACGCGCTGTTCCGCTTCACGCGCGTGGGGCTGGCCATGCAGGCGGCCTCGCAGAACCAGCTGGCGGCCTATTACATGGGCATCCCGGTGCGGCGGTTGACCGGCTATGTGTGGGCGCTGGCCGCTGGCGTGGCGGCGGTGGCTGCGGTGCTGCTGGCGCCGATCACCTTCGTGCACGCCAATATGGGCCTGATCGGCCTGAAGGCCTTCCCGGCCGCGGTGGTGGGCGGCTTCGGCAGCCTGCCGGGGGCCATCGTCGGCGGCATCGTCATCGGGGTGGTCGAAGCCCTGGCGGGCTTCTACCTGCCCGAGGGGGTCAAGGACATCAGCGCCTATGTGCTGGTGCTGCTGGTGCTGATGCTGATGCCGCACGGCCTGTTCGGCGAGCGCCTGGCGAAAAAAGTCTGATGCGCACGCTGTTCAAAACCTCCTACGACCAGGACATCGACCTGGTCAAGCATGGCGGCCAGCGCTTCTGGTACGGGCTGTTGCTGCTGGCCCTGCTGGCCGCGCCCTGGTGGTTGGAAGACTACGGCCTCACGCAGCTGAGCTTCGTGCTCATCTACGGCATCGTCGGCCTGGGCCTGATGCTGCTGGCCGGCTTCACCGGTCTGTTCTCGATGGGCCACGCGGCCTTTCTGGGCGTGGGGGCTTACGCGCAGGCCCTGCTGATGAAGGCGGGCTGGCCTTTTGTGGCCTCGATTCCCGCCGCCGGCCTGCTGGCCGCCCTGGTGGGCGTGGTGGTGGGGTTGCCGGCGCTGCGGGTCAAGGGCATCTACCTGGCCATCGCGACGCTGGCCTTCGGCTTCATCGTCGAAGAGGGCCTGGCGCGCTGGGAATCCGTGACCGGCGGCAATGCTGGTCTGCTGGTGCCGCAGGCCCAGGCCTTCGGGTTGGTGATCGACAGCGGCACGAAGTTCTATTTCCTGTGCCTGCTGGTGGCGGTGGGCTGCACACTGCTGGTGCTGAACCTGCTGCGCGCGCCCACCGGGCGCGCCTTCGTGGCGGTGCGCGACTCCGAAGTCTCGGCGCAATGCATGGGGATCCATTTGGCACGTACGAAGACCCTGGCTTTTGCGCTTTCGGCCTTCTTCACTGGTGTGGGTGGGGCGCTGTACGCGCACCAGATTCGCTTTCTGTCCCCGGATCAGTTCGGCATCCTGCAGTCGATCGACCTGCTGCTGCTGGTCACCATCGGTGGCCTGGGTTCGGTGCATGGGGCGTTTCTGGGTGCGATCTTCCTGATCGCCATGCCCCAGGGCATCGCGATGGTGAAGGACTACCTGCCCACCCACATCGGCCAGGCGCCGGGTCTGCAATCGGCGGTCTACGGCCTGGTGCTGATCGTTTTCGTGCTCTTCGAGCCCTACGGCCTGTACGGGCGTTGGGTGAAGCTGCGCACCTGGCTGCAGCTCTTCCCCTTCTACCGGCGCGGCCTGTTTGCGCGCCAGAAGAGCTACCAGAAGTCGGAGCGTCTACGGTGAGCGAGCTCCTGCTTCAGGTGCAGCAACTCGGCAAGCGCTTCGGTGGCGTGGTGGCGGTCAATGGCGTCAGCTTCGACGTGCAGCGCGGTGAGGTGTTCACGCTGATCGGCCCCAATGGCGCGGGCAAGACCACGGTTTTCAATCTGATCTCGCGCCTCTACACACCGAGCAGTGGCGAGATCCTGTTCAAGGGGCAGTCCCTTATCGCGCGACCCGCGCATGCAATGGCCGAACTGGGCATTGCGCGCACCTTCCAGAACATCGAATTGTTCGAGCAGGCCTCGGTGCTGCAGAACCTGCTGATTGGCCGCCATGTCCACCAGCGTCGCAGCCTGTTGAAGGAGGCCTTGTTTTTGCCCGGCGTGCGCCGCCAGGAGCGTGAATCGCGCCGCAAGGTCGAGGAGGTGATCGACTTTCTGAATCTGCAGCACTACCGCGACAGCCGTGTCGCCGGCCTGCCCTACGGCGTGCGCAAGCTGGTGGAGCTGGCCCGCGCGCTCTGTGCCGAGCCCGAACTGCTGCTGCTGGACGAACCCAGCAGCGGGCTGAACGTGGACGAGACGCGCGACCTGGCCTTCTGGATTCAGGACCTGCAACGCCTGCGCGGCATCACGGTGCTGATGGTGGAGCACGACATGAGTCTGGTCTCGCGCGTGTCGGATCGGGTGCTGGCCATGAACCAGGGTGAGTGCCTGGCCCTGGGCACGCCGGCCGAGGTGCAAGGGGATGCGCGGGTCATCGAGGCCTACCTGGGGACCGCAGCATGAGTGCATCCGCCCTGCTCGAAGTGCTCAACCTGGAGGCGGCATACGGGCCGATCAAAGCGGTGCGCGGCGTCAGCCTGGCCGTGCCGGAAGGCCGTATCGCCACCGTGCTCGGCCCCAATGGCGCGGGCAAGACCACC
>JBDHSJ010000124.1:0-12251 GCA_039808065.1 Burkholderiaceae bacterium
AAGCGGTCCCAGTTCACGGCCTCCGGGCCGACGATGAATTCGGGCTCGGGTTCGGGCAGCGGCGGCAGCTCGCGCTCGGACAGGGGAATCGGCGGCGGCGCCACCGGTTCGGGCTCGGCCGGCGGGGGCGGCTCCAGCTCCAGGTCGACCAGATGCTCTTCGAGCAGCAGATCAGGCTCGGCCGCAGGGGCAGCCACCGGCGCCGGTGTCGGCACGGGGGCGGGCTTGGGCTGGCGGAAGGCCAGACGCAGGCGTTCGAATTCGACTTCCAGCTCGTCGCCCCGATCCTGCAGGGGCAGCAGGTCGGCAGCCGCACGGTTGCCGCGGCCCATCAGGCCCTCGACCGCTGATTCCAGGCGGTGCGCCAGTTCACCCAGGCGCATCGCACCGGCCAGGCGCGCACCGCCCTTGAAGGTGTGCAGCGTGCGCATGCAGGCGTCGCCCCGGGCGTCGTCCTGGGCGTGGCCGGTCCAGTCACGCAGACGTGCGTGCAACTGGTGCAGCAGGTCGCTGGCCTCTTCCTCGAAGATCTCCCAGAGTTCGTCGTCGATCTGGTCGGGCTCGCCGCTCAGGTACTCGGCATCATCGGCACGGGCCGACAGCACTGCGGCATGCTCCACCGGCGAGTGGTCGAGCAAGGGCGCCGGTGCGCTGGACTCGCCCAGTGCACCCAGCCCGGTGTCGGGCTCGTCGCGCATTTCGGGCTGGTAAGCCTGCAGGGCCGGCACCAGCTCAGGCGCGGGCTCACGCAGGAAGCCGGCGGCGAACTGATGCAGCAGATGCGCAATCTCTTCCGCCGCACGGCGGAACAGTGCCGCCACCTCGGCATCAAAGACCCGGGCGCGCTGCGCGCGGCCCAGGGCATGCTCCAGCGCACGCGCCAGCACGGACAGCGCCTCGAACCCCACCGTTGCGGCGTTGCCCGCCAGGGCGTGCGCATAGACCTCGGTGTTCGCGGGCGGTGCCTCGTCGGGCTGGGCCGCCCACTCGGCGAGCTCCAGCACCAGGCGGCCGGACTGCTGATCGGCTTCGCCCACGAAGATATCGAACAAGGCGCGCGAGACGCGCAGCGAGCCGATCTGGCGTTCCTCGTCCTCTGCCACTTCGGGCGCAGCAACGGATTCCGCCACAGGCTCGCCGTCTGACTGCGGCTCGGCTTCGGCCTGAACCGAAGACACGGGCGACTCTTCCGGCATGGCGTTCGCCGCTTGCACGGTTTCAATCGGCAGCTCGGTCGGCCAGCCGACCGGCAGTTCGGTCAGCTCGGGCGCCGCGGCAAGCGTCTCACTCGCGTGCACGCCCTCCATCGCCGCCTGGATCAGGGGCTCGTCGGCCGGCATGCGCAGATCCAGCGTCGGTGCGAGCGCCTCGACGTCCGGTGCGCTGGGCGCGGACAGGTCCAGCGTGGGCATATCGGCACTGAGGTCCAGCGTGGGCACATCCGCACTCAGATCCAGCGTCGGCATGTCGGCGCTCAGGTCCAGCGTGCGCATGTCATCGCGCAGATCCAGCGTCGGCTGGTCACCCGACAGGTCGGGTTCGTGTTCCGGTTCGTGCCCGGTGTGCGCCTGCAGCTCGGCAACGCGCAGGTCAAGAGTGGCGGCTTCGGCGGCCAGGTCGGGCAGGGCAGCGTCGGCAGAGGCCTCTGCCGCATGGGTGGGCTCGAGCGCTTCCGCGCCCGCGGCTCCGAAGCTCAGCTCCAGCGGCGCCACGGCCTGCGGTGCGGGCTCGGGTGCGGCTTCGGCAAGACTGATCGCGGCCTCGGGCTCGGCCAGGGTCTGCAGCTCAGGCTCACCCAGATCCAGCTTGAGCTCGAGCGCTGGCAGGGCTTCCGCCGGTTGTGGCTCAGCCGGTGTGGGCAAGCTCAGATCCAGTTCAAAGCCCGCCTCGTCGGCCGGCAGCTCCACCATCTCCGGCACGGGCAAGGCCTCGGCCTGGGGTTCGGCGGGCGCGGGCGTGCCCAGTAGCAGGTCATCGGCACCCAGCTCGAGGGTCTCGACCTCCGGCTCGGGCAGGGTTTCGAGCACCGGGGCAGCGATGGGTTCGACCTCAGCATCACTCAAGCCCAACTCGGCTGGGGCCTCTTCCAGGCTGAAGTCGAGTGTGACGGTCTCGGTCTCGGTCCCCTCCAGCGGCGCGGCTTCCGCAGCCTCGGGCAGCGGGGCCGTCGATTCGAAGTCCAGCTGGAGCTCGGGCGTCAGCGGCGGCACAGGCTCGGCCGCCACGCTGTCCAGGGCAGGTTCGGTGCTGACGAAGCTCGGGGCCACCGGCGCGGCGGCGGGCATCGGCTTGCCCAGGCGCAAGGCGTCGGCGCGCTCGCGCAGGCTCTGTGCGCGACGGGTGCTGCGGCCTTGGGCCGCGACCTCATCGCGCCAGGCGCAAAGTTCTTCCAGCGCATCGGCGCTGAAGCTCAGCAGGCGTTCGCTGGCGGGCTTGCCGTCCGCCAACCAGTCATTGAAGAGTTGCTCGCACGCCCAGGCCGCCTCGCCGAACTCGTTGAGGCCCACCATGCGTGAGCTGCCTTTCAGGGTGTGGAAGCTGCGACGGACTGTCGTCAGCTCACCCTTGTTGGCAGGATCGTCGGCCAGCTGCGCCAAGGCCGCACGCGCGGTCTCAGCCACCTCGGCGGCCTCTTCCAAGAAGATTTCGAGCATCTCTTGGTCGAGGGCTTCCTCGGTTTCCGGCAAGGCAGCACTGGGCGCGGGCTCCGGAGCCGCTGGCGGCGCCACCAGGGCTTCCAGGGCCTCCAGCGCGGTGCTGGCAGGCGCGTCGTCCGCAGCAGATGCGCTGGGCTCCAGGTCCAGGCTGGGCAGTTCCAGCGAACCAAAGTCGAGGCTGGGCGCCTGCAGCGCGGCAGCCGCTTCCTTGGCGGCACTCGCAAGCGCGGGCTGATCGGCGGCGGCGGCCTGCAAGGCCACCTGCTCCAGCGCCTCGCGCTTGGCCTGCGGGTCTTCGCTGGCCATGGCCTCGCGGGCCTGATCCACCAGGCTGGGCAACGCCACCGGCAGCTCGTTCCGTTCACGCTCCACCAGCGCCTTGAGCTCGCCGCTGGCATCGTCGAAGCGGAACATCGACTTGGCCAGCGGGGCCTGCACGCTCAGCATGTCGATCAGGAAGCCGAGCTGACCCAGGTTGGTGGCCAAGCGCTCGAAGATCGCGCGCGGCCCGGGCAAGCTGGGGTCAACCTCGGTGTTGCACAGGCGGTCCACCTCGTCGCGCATGCGCACGCAGGTGATGCCGGCCTGATCCAGGCCGAGCACAGTGAACACGCCGCGCATGGCCTGCAACTGGCTGGGCACGGGGATCAGCTGCTCGCGCCGGCTCGGGTCGCGGAAGTATTCGTCGACCTGGCGCTCAACCTCGGTGAGGCTGTGGCGCAACTCATGCACCACGCTGCCCAGGGTCTGGCGGTCCGCCACGCGGCGGAACAGGTCTTCCATCCAGGGCTCGAGCGAATCCTCGGCCTGACCGGAGGCAGCTGCCTGCACACGCTGGGCCACACGCTGGACCCGCTGGGCCTGTTCGGGCGAATCGAACACGCCGTCATCAAAGATGGCTTCGAGATACAGCAGGGCAGTGGCCATTTCCATGGCCAGGGCCGCGGGCGGGCGCTGCCCGGAACGCAGCGTGAGCACCGCGGCGCGCTGCAGCGTCTGCACCAGCACCTCGGCACCGGGCACCATCTGCTGCAGCGATTCGCCCAGGCTGGCAAACGCTTCGTTCATGCTGGCGGCGCGGGCGGTTTCGCCCTCGGCCGCAGCACCCCAGGCCTCCTTAGCCGCCAGCACGCGCTTCTGCGCCTGCAGCACCAGTGCCGGGTCGACCTTGCCCAGACTCTCGTCGCGGTAGTCGCCGCTGAGTGCACCATCCAGGCCGTAGGCCGCACGCACCGCCTGCAGGTGCGGCGCGCGGCCCTCGGGCGGGTCGCCACTCTGGGCGCAATAGAACAGCAGATCCTGCACCAGGCGATCCGCCGGCTGGGGGTGGCCTTGCAGATGGCTGCGCAGTTGCGCGAGCAGACGAGAACCCAGGCGCTTCACATAAGCGTCGGTGTCCACCTGACCCAGCGCCTGGGCCTCAAAGTGGGCCGCCGCCAACTGCCAGAAGCTGGCCTGCGGTTCACTCGCGAGCGCCGCTGCCAGGCCGATGCACAACTCGGCCAGTTGCGCCGCATGCACGGGCGTGGTCTGACGCATTTGCCGCAGGAGCGCGGTCTCGAATGCCGTGCGCAGCGCGTCCAGCGCCGGCACGGGCTGGCTCAGCTGCGGCGGCGGCAGGGTCTTCCACTCGAAATTGGCCGACCAGAAATCGGCCGGATGCACACGCTCGGCCTGCGCCAGTTCCTGGACCCGCCGGTAGGACGGGAACAGGCCCAGTGGCGAGGCCGGGTTCGCACCCAGGCGGCGCACGATGTAGGTGAGCAGCGCGAAATCGGCGCGCTCAATGGCTTCGACCTCGGCCGCGCCCACGCGCACCTGATCGGCCATGCGCCGCACCAGGCCTTCGTTGGCCACCGCCAAGTTGGCAGCCTCGGGCTGGCCCACCATGCGCAGCACGCCTGCCACCTGGTGCAGTTGCTGCGCCACGGCCCCAAGGCCGGTGCCGAGCTGATTGGCATCGACCTGGCCGGTGGCACTGCGCAGATCAAATTCACGCAGCGTGCGGCGCAGGCTCTTGTGCACGCCCTCAAGCGTGCGCCGGATCTCCTCCTGCACCCAGGCCAGCGGCGTCAGGTCGGCGGAGTCACGGTTTTCCTGGTCGGAGGGAGAGATCATGCGCCGAAGGCCTTAGGCGGCGTTGCCGACCTTGAATCGGGCCACCGAACCCTTCAGGGCTTCGGCGGAACGGGACAGTTCATGCACCATCTTGGCGGTCGAGCGCGTGCCCTCCGAGGTTTGCTCGGTCACCGCGAAGATGTGCTGGATATTGGACGCCACCTCGTTGGCTGACGCCGCTTCTTCCAGCGCACGATTCGAAATGCCGGCCACCATGTCGTTCAGGCGGCGGGCCACCGAGTCAATCTCTTCCAGCGCCTGGCCGGCTGCGTCCGACAGACGCGTACCTTGCACCACCCCGGCGGTCGAGCGCTCCATGGCGGCCACGGCGTCCTGGGTGTCGGTCTGAATCGCCTTCACCAGAGCCGCAATGCGGCGCGTGGCATCGGCCGAGCGTTCGGCCAGGCGCTGCACTTCTTCTGCCACCACCGAGAAGCCGCGACCGGCTTCACCGGCGGAGGCTGCCTGGATGGCTGCGTTCAGGGCCAGCACGTTCGTCTGTTCGGTAATGTCCGAGATCAGTTCCGTGATCTCGCCAATCTCCTGCGACGACTCGCCCAGGCGCTTGATGCGCTTGGAGGTTTCCTGGATCTGATCGCGGATGGCGTTCATACCCTCGCGGTTGTTCTGCATCGCCTGCAGACCCTGCTCGGCGGCTTCACGCGAGTGGCGGGCCACCTGGGCGACGTTCTGGGCTTCGGTGGACACCTCGTTGATTCGGCCGGCCATCTGTAGCACCGCGTCACCAGTGGCGCGAATCTCGTGCAGCTGTTCGGTCGAGGCCGCCAGCAGTTCGGTCGAGGTCTGGTCCACCTGCTGCGTGGTCTCGGTCACGCGGATGGCCGTGCCCTGCACCTGCGACACCAAGTTGCGCAGCTCCTCCACCGTGTAGTTCACCGAGTCGGCGATGGCGCCGGTGATGTCCTCCGTCACCGTCGCCTGTTGAGTCAAGTCGCCGTCGGCCACCGCGGCCAGTTCGTTCATGAGGCGAAGAATGGCGGCCTGATTGGCGTCGTTGACGCGCTTGGCCTCCAGCTCCTGGGCCTGGGCTTGGCGACGCTGCTCTTCAGCGAGCTGGGCGCGGCGCTGCTGGCCGGCGATGTAGAGGCGCAGGAAACCGACCGCACCGTAGACCAGTGCCGCCAGCGAGCCCGCCAGCAGGACGGCCTGCCACCAGGCCAGGCCGCCAGCCTGGTTCAGGCCGTCCACGACCTGCTCCATGCCTTTGCGCAGCGGCTCCGAGTCCTTCAGGATGGCGTTGGCCGCCTCACGCGCAGCCACCAGGCCGGTCAGGTTGGTCAGCACGGCCTTGGCCTGCTGATCGGTGGCCTCGAACTGGGTGAGCAGGGTCTTGAGCTTCTCGCGCAGCTGCGGGTCGCGCGCCGCCGGCAGGTTCAGTTCCTTGGAGCCGCTCAGCAGGCCCTGGGTGATTTCACGGAAGGAGTTCAGATCCTGGCCGAGCAGAAACACCGCCTCGGGGCTCACACCTTCCTGCGTCAGGAATTCACCGGCGCTCTTGCCGATGCGCTGGGTCAGCATCACCAGCTGGCCCGAGGCAGCGATTTCGACGGGCGAGGCATCGGACTGCAGCTCCAGCGAGTTGACGGCCTCGGCCGACTCCAGCAGATCGGAAGACTGGCGGTTGATGGTGCGCAGCGAGGTACCCACCTCGGTCAGCACCTTTTCCGTGCCCAGCACCACCTTCACGTTCTTTTCGGCGCGGTCCACCATGGGGAGCAGCGGGTCCAACTGCTCACGCACCGACGACGGCGCGCGCGACAGCGGGCCGCCATCGCCGGTGTGCAGATTGCGCGTCACGCTGGCCAGCTTGTCGAGCGATTCACGCAGTTCAGCGAAGGAAGTCGGCGTACCCACCATTGCGGTCGACACCGCTTTGGCAAGACGCTGCGACTGCATCAGGGCCAGACCGGTTTCGCGCACCTGGTCGGAGTTCTTGCCAGCCAGATAGATGTTCGAAAACACCCCCACCAGGGTACCGACCAGACCTGCCGCCACCAGGCCGGTGAACAGGTTCTGCCCACGCAGACGACGCTGCGGAGTGGCCTGCCCCAAGGGCTCCATGGTGCTGTACTGGGTGGTCTGGCTCGCGCCAGTCTCGGCGAAGCCGCTCATCGCGCTGTCGGCCGGCGCCAGCGTGCTGGGCGGGGCGTCGTGTGTCTGGCTGTCGAGGTGAACGGTTTCATACACGCTGTCGGGTGCGTCCGCCTGCGTGCTGTCGGTGCCGCGGTCGTTCGAAGACTTCATCTTGTCCAGCAGGCTCATCGTTGCCTCGTTCTGCGTGAAAACGGTGGTATTGGGAAAGCGGGATCCGGGGGTCAGACCACGATGTCCAGAAAGGGTTGGAAGCGCGCCAAGGCGTCCAGGTCGAGCACCTGCCAGACCCGGCCCTTGTCGTCGACGCGCTGGTCACTGGCGAAATGCGGGCGCGTGCCGGCGCCTTGCGCGGGAGCGAGCTGTTCTTCACCGCGCAAGCCGAGCAGTTTGTCGACCAGCAGCGCGCAGTTGATGTTCAGCTCGGGGTTGAAGGCCACCAGACGCCCGCCCTGCGTGTCAGCACGGCCCTCGCGCAGACCCAGAAACTGGGCCAGATCGACGATGGTGTGCAACCCGCCGCGCAGATTGGCAACCCCGATCATCCAGGGCTGGGTGTAGGGCACGGTGGTGACGGGCACAGGGGCGAAGATCTCGGCCGCGTGCTGCAGCGGCAGCAGCAAGCCCAGACCGGCGCAATCCACGGCCAGCCAACGCGCCGTCTGCGTCTGCTCGCGCACCGCCTGCAGGCGCTGCGCCAGGCGCGCCTGAAAGTCTCTCAGCGCCTGCTTGTTGCTCATGCCCGCTCTCCATCAAGCGGGCGGCGGGACAGCCGGGGAGCGCGCGGAGCGGTCATCAGCCCAGCGCCTTGATCTTGCCGATCAGTTCTTCGGCCTGCACCGGCTTGACGACGTAGTCCTTGGCGCCCTGGCGCAGACCCCAAACCCGGTCGGTTTCCTGGTTCTTGCTGGTGCACATGATCACCGGCACCTTGGCATAGCGCTCGTCGCGGGTGATGGCACGGGTCAGCTGGAAACCGTTCTGGCCGGGCATCACCACGTCCATCAGGATCAGGTCCGGCACCTCTTCTTCCAGGCGCTTGAAGGCCTCTTCGCCGTTCTCGGCGGTGCGCACCTTGTAGCCGCGCTTGGTCAGCATGTCGCTGAGGTGGTGCAACTCGGTCTTCGAATCGTCGACCAGCAGGATGTTCTTGATACTCATGATGGCGCTTCTTATGGGCGGTTCTGATGCTGCTGCACGGCCTGCAGCAGCTGGTCCTTGGTGAAGGGCTTGGTCAGGTAGTCCTGCGAACCCACCATCCGGCCCCGCGCCTTGTCGAACAGGCCGTCCTTGCTGGACAGCATGATGACGGGCACGTCAGAGTACTCGGCATTGCGCTTGATGATCGCGCAGGTCTGATAGCCGTCAAGTCGGGGCATCAAGATGTCGCAGAAGACCAGGTCCGGTTTGAAGTCGCTGAGTTTCGCCAGCGCGTCGAAGCCGTCTTCGGCCAGCACCACCGAATGACCGCCCTGCTTGAGGAAAATTTCCGCACTGCGGCGGATGGTGTTGCTGTCGTCGATGACCAGCACCTTGAGCGGAGTTTCTGCCGACATGGGTATCCCCCTAGGGTTGGCGCCGTGAACCTGGCTTAGATGCGCACCATTTCGAAGTCTTCCTTGCGTGCCCCGCATTCCGGACAGGTCCAGTTCAGGTCCACGTCGGCCCAGCGGGTACCGGCGGGAATGCCATGCTCGGGATCGCCCTCGGCTTCGTCATAGATCCAGCCGCAGATCAGACACATCCAGGTGCAAAGCTCGGTATTCACGCTCGTGTTCAAGTCAAGTCCTCTACGTCATCGCCCCTCGAAAAGGGGCTAACTACAATCGATTCATTCTAGTCACGCTCCTCTAGGGGCCATCGGGGTGGTCCCCCTGGGGAACGCCCGAGGGTACGCGCCCGCTCAAAGCGGCTACAGCGCGTGCGCGGATGGTCCATCTGGGCGCCCTCCTCCCACACCATGAACCCAAATCCTGAGTCGCCCGAAGCCAACCCGGACGAGGACGCTGCGCCCCCCTGCGTGCTGAGCTTCAACGCCAGCGAGCCGACCGGCGCCGCCGGCCTGGGGGCCGACAACGCCGCCATCGCCGCCATGGGCGCCCATGCGCTGCCGGTCGTCACCGGCGTGCTGGTACGCGACACCGCTGATGTCTTCGAGCACCACGCGTTGGACGACGAGCTGGTGGCCGAGCAGGCCCGCTCGGTGCTGGAGGACATCACCATTGGCGCCTGGAAGGTCGGCTATCTGGGCAGCGCCGAGACCGTTTCCGCCGTGGCCGAGATCCTGTCCGACTACCCCGAACTGCCTCTGGTCACCTATCTGGGCAGCACGCCCTGGCTGGACGACGAACAGCAGAGCAGCTACCACGACGCCCTGCGCGAGCTGGTGCTGCCCCAGACCCTGGTGCTGGTGGGGGCGCACGCCGTGCTGACCGAATTCCTGCTGCCCGACTGGGACGGCAGCCGCCCGGCCTCGCCGCGCGAACTGGCCAACGCCGCCCACAAGCTCGGCGCCGCCCATGTGCTCGTCACCGGCATCAGCTTGCCGAACCAGTTCGTGGACAACGTGCTGGCCGGCCCGCAGGGTCCCATCACCGGCGAGAAGTTCGAGCGCTTCGAGGCCAGCTTCATCGGCGCCGGCGACACCCTGTCGGCCGCGCTGGCTGCCCTGCTCGCGGTGGGCGTCGAACTGCATGAGGCCGTCGGCGAGGCCCTGGCTTTTCTGGACCAGGCGCTGGACGCCGGCTTCCAGCCCGGCATGGGCCAGGTCATTCCGGATCGCTTCTTCTGGGCCCTGCCCGTGCCCGAAGAAGGCGAAACCGAGACCGAAACGCCTGAAGACAGCCCTGCAAGCCAGGCCCCCCCGCGGCGGATGCACTGAACCCCGGCGCCCCCCAGGGCCGCCCTGCCTTGCGCCGAACCGGAACCCGATATGGACAAGAACCAACAATTGTTTGACCGCGCCGCCGCCGTGATCCCGGGCGGCGTGAACTCGCCAGTACGCGCCTTTCGCGCGGTCGGCGGCACGCCGCGTTTCGTACGCCGCGCCGAAGGGGCCTATTTCTGGGACGCCAACGATCGTCGGTACATCGACTACATCGGTTCCTGGGGTCCGATGATCCTGGGACATGGCCACCCCAAGGTGCTCGCCGCCGTGCAGAGCGCCGTGCTGGAAGGTTTCAGCTACGGCGCCCCCACCGAGCGCGAGATCGAGCTGGCAGAGGCCATCATCGGCCTGCTGCCCTCGATCGAGCAGGTGCGCCTGGTCAGCTCGGGCACCGAGGCCGCCATGAGCGCCATCCGCCTGGCGCGCGGCTTCACCGGCCGCAGCCTGATGATCAAGTTCGAAGGCTGCTACCACGGTCATGCCGACAGCCTGTTGGTCAAGGCCGGTTCGGGCCTGGCCACCTTCGGCAACCCCACCAGCGCCGGCGTGCCAGCCGAAGTGGCGCAGCACACGCTGGTCCTGCCCTACAACGATGTCGAAGCGCTGGAACTCGCCTTCCAGCGACACGGCGCCGAACTGGCGACCGTCATCATCGAGCCGATCGCCGGCAACATGAATTTCGTGCGCGCCACGGTGCCCTTCATGCAGCGCCTGCGCGAGCTGTGCACGCAGCACGGCGCGCTCCTGATCCTGGATGAGGTGATGACGGGCTTCCGCGTGGCGCTGGGCGGCGCGCAATCGCTCTACGCGCAACAAATCCCCGGCTTCGCACCCGATCTGACCGTGCTGGGCAAGGTCATCGGCGGCGGCATGCCGCTGGCGGCTTTCGGCGGCCGCCGCGATGTGATGGCCAAGCTGGCGCCGCTGGGCGGCGTCTACCAAGCCGGGACGCTCTCGGGTAACCCGGTGGCCACCGCCTGTGGCCTGGCCACACTGAATGAAGTCCGCCAGCCCGGCTTCTATGAAGCCCTGGGCGCCAAGACGCGCCGACTCGTTGATGGGCTGAAGGCGGTCGCCGCGGACAAACGGGTCACCTTCAGTGCCGACAGCGAGGGCGGCATGTTCGGCTTCTTCCTGCTGCCGGAACTGCCGCAGAACTATCAGGTGGTGATGACGACCGACGGACCGGCCTTCAACCGCTTCTTCCACGCCATGCTGGACCAGGGCGTGTACTTCGCACCGGCCTTGTACGAGGCGGGCTTCGTCAGTGCCGCCCATAGCGAGGCCGACATCGACGCCACGCTGGCCGCCGCTGCGCAGGCCTGGTCCTGATCCCTCTCTGAAGGACCGGGGTGCAACGCACCCCGGCGCTCCCCATGCATCTGCACATCCTCGGCATCTGCGGCACCTTCATGGGTGGCCTGGCCGCGCTGGCGCGCGAGGCCGGCCACAAGGTCACCGGCTGCGACGCCAATGTCTACCCCCCGATGAGCACCCAGCTGCAACAGTTGGGGATCGAGCTCATCGAAGGCTGGTCCCCCGACCAGCTGGCGCTTCAGCCCGATCTGTTCGTCGTCGGCAACGTGGTCAGCCGTGGCAACCCCCTGATGGAGGCCATCCTCGACGCCGGCCTGCCCTACACCAGCGGACCGCAGTGGCTGCAGGAGCATGTGCTGCAGGGCCGCCATGTGCTGGCCGTGGCTGGCACGCACGGCAAGACCACGACGACGGCGATGCTGACCTGGATCCTGGAGGCCGCCGGCCTGCAGCCGGGTTATCTGGTTGGCGGGGTGCCGCAGAACTTCCCCACCAGCGCCCGCCTGGGCGAAGGCAAGGCCTTCGTGATTGAAGCGGACGAGTACGACTCGGCCTTCTTCGACAAGCGCAGCAAGTTCGTGCACTACCGGCCGCGCACCGCCATCTTGAACAACCTCGAATACGACCACGCCGACATCTTCCCGGACCTGGCCGCGATCGAGACCCAGTTCCACCACCTGGTGCGCACCGTGCCCGCACAAGGCCGACTGATCGTCAACGCCCGTGAAGAAGCTCTGCAGCGCGTGCTGGCACGCGGCTGCTGGAGCGGCGTGCAGCAGTTCGGCGCCCGCAAGGAAGAGCCCGGCATGCTGCGGGCACGCGGCGAGCCGCATGCCTTCGACGTGCTGCGCGGCAGCCTGCGCGTGGCGCGTGTGGAATGGAATCAATCGGGC
Source organism: Burkholderiaceae bacterium (assembly GCA_039808065.1). Lineage (GTDB taxonomy): Bacteria > Pseudomonadota > Gammaproteobacteria > Burkholderiales > Burkholderiaceae_C > Inhella. The sequence continues at coordinate 11,985 of JBDHSJ010000124.1, forward strand.
GAGCACAACCAGCTCAACGCCCTGGCTGCCATCGCCGCGGCCGAGCACCTGGGCGTGGCACCCGAGGCCGCCGCCGCCGCGCTGAGCCGCTTCGAAGGCGTGCGCCGGCGCATGGAGCTGCGCGGCGAGGTGGGGGGCATCAAGGTCTATGACGACTTCGCCCATCACCCGACCGCCATCCGCACCACCGTTGAAGGTCTGCGCCGCCGCATCGCCCCGAATGAGCGCCTGCTGGCGATCTTCGAGCCGCGCTCGAACACCATGAAG
>JBDHSJ010000125.1:0-12189 GCA_039808065.1 Burkholderiaceae bacterium
GCGGGTTTCGTGCTGGCCATTGAGCAGGAAGCGCAAGCGCAGGCCGCCGCGCACATGGCGGCCGATCAGCAGGCTTTGCTGGTTGCCGTCGTACTTGGCGATGGAGCCGGGGCCGAGGATGGAGTCGCGCCCGATCTGGAAGCGGCCCCAGGACGCCTGGCTGATGTCTTCGTCGTGGTTGTTGCGGAACAGGCCCTTGGGAATGTGGCTGCTCAGCCCGTCCTGGTAGCGCAGCACGGTGAAGTGGGCGGCGTCGGCGTGCTGCTCGTCGATGCCCAGGACATTGGATTCGGTGAGGATCTGCATGGTCAGCCAGGGGCCTTCAAAAGGTAGCCGTTGACCCATTCATAGAGTTCGGGGCGGCCGCGCAGGGCCTCGAAGCGTGGGGCAAAGGCCGGCGCAGTGTCCAGCAGGCCGGCGGGCAGTTGCAGCTTTTGCCGCTTGTAGCAGGCGAAGCCGGCGCCCATGAAGAGGGCTTCCATCTGCGAGGGCCGCAGGCCGTTGATGGCGTCGAGCACGCCGTCGAACAGGCATTGCAGCGGGTGCAGGCTGCGGTCGAAGTAGTGGCGGTGGTCCACAAAGTCCACGGTGTGGAAGGCCCAGCCGCCGGGCTTGAGCAGGCGGCGCTGCCAGGCCAGGGCGGCAGCCAGGTCGTCAATGTGCTCGAGCACCGAGTTGCTGAACACCCAGTCCAGGCTCTGCTCGGGCAGGGCCGCGGGGCGCTGGAACAGGGCCACGCCGCCAAGGTCCACCCGCTCGCAGCGGCCCTGGTTCAGCTGCTCGATGCGCTCGGCCAGGCGGTGCAGGTCCAGGCGCGCCAGCCGGGCCTTGAGCTCGGGGGCAGGCGGGCTGTCGGGGAAGCAGCGAAAGCGCTCGGGCTCGCGCGCCACGGCGCGCTGCAGCTCCAACAGCGCCGCCTCGGCGAACTCGGGCTGCACGGCAACGGGCTCGTAGGCCCAGGCCTCGCCCACGCCATTGGCGTGCAGCAGGGCTGCGGTGCTCAAGGGATAGAACAGGCCGGCGCCGAGGTCCAGCACGCGCTGGCCGGCGCGGGCCGTGGCATCCAGCGCCAGGCCTTGGGTTTGCGCCGCCTGCAGCAGGGGCAGCAGCTGGCCCAGCACGGCCAACGGTTCACTGGGGGCCAGCTTGCCGCGCTGGCCGGCCAGGGCGTCCACCAGCAGCTTGGCCTGGGTGGCCAGGTCGCCGTTGTCGGCCGCGCGGCCCAGCGGGCGGCGCGCGGCGCGCCAGGCGGGCAATTGCTCGGGTTGCAGCAGGCCGGCGCTCAGCAGGGCCTGCAGCGCGGGCTCGGGGTCGGGGGCAAACAGCAGGTCGAGCACCGGCGCCAGGGGTTGCGCCTGCAGCGCGGGGTGCATGGGCATGGCAGGTCAGCCCTGGATGTAGCGCTGCTGGCTGAAGCCCTCGCGCGCAAAGCACAAGATCGGCTGGCGGTACTTGCCCAGCGGCAGCGTGGCCAGGGCCTGCAGCGTCCAGCCGGCGCGCAGGGCGGGTTCGGGGTCCTCGGCCAGGTAGGCGGGGTCGGGGTAGACGATGCCGGCGTACTTCAGGCCGCTGATCTGCTCCATGGCCTGGATGCGCTGCACGCCGTAGATGCGGTGGGCGTTGAAGTGCGTCAGGTCCTGGCCGGTGGGTACGGCGGCGGTGCACAGGCCGGTGGGCTTCATGCACTGGGCCATCAGCTGGAAGGTGAACAGATCGCCCAGGGGCGTGAGGCGGTCGCCGTAGCGCCCCAGGCCGCTGTGCTCGATGCTGCTGTAGCTCAGGATCAGGTCGTAGCGCTCGCGGTGCGTGTCGAGGTCGCCAATGAACTGGTCCCAGGTCAGGGTGCGCAGGTTCGCCTGCGGCGGCTCGGTCCAGTGGATCGGGCGGTACTCCACCGTGGTGATCTCGGCCGCGCCGCCGAGGGCGCACAGCAGCTCGATCCAGAAGGTTTCGGAACCAATGACCAGCACCTTGCGGCCGGCGATGTAGCCGCGCATGGTGGCCATCTGGCTCCAGGCCTCGGGGTAGGGGCAGATGCGCTTGAAGATCTCGCGCGGGAAGTTGGCGAAGGGGATGGCGGCGAGCTGGTTGAACACCGCGCCGTCCCACTTCAGTTCGGGCTGGCCGCTGTAGCTGTTCATGAACAGCCGCTCCATCAGCGGGATGCGGTAGCCGAGGCTTTCCCAGTAGAAGAAGTCGGGCGGCAGCTGCTCGGGGGTCAGCGGGCCGGCGGGGCCGTTGTCGGTGTCCAGCGGGTAGGCGGCGCCGCCGCGCGGCATCAAGGCGCGCACCCGGGCTTCGAACTGCTGCTTGGCGGCGGCCAGGGCCGGAGCTTCAGTCTTTGGCGTGGTGGGTGCGGCCAATGCGGGGGGTTGCGTGCCCTCGGGCCAGGCATCCTGCGGCGCGGGCAGGCCCTGCAGCACGCCGTGCAGGTGGCGGGCGATCTCCGAGAAGGTGGAGCCCGGGTGGAAGACCACCAGCTGCACGCTGGCCAGCAGGTAGATGTCCACCAGCGCGTCGATGCCATGCTCGCGCGTGATGGTGTAGCTGTCGGGGTCGTTCCAGCTGCTCTTGCCTTCCTGCAGTTGCAGGTGCAGGCGGTCAGGCCGGCTCTTGAGGCGCGCGCCGTAGCGCTGGCGCAGGCCGGCTTCGAGCTCGGCATCTTCGGTGGAGAGGAAGAAGTCGCCCTGCGGGATGCGCTCGTCGATCAGGGCGCTGTAGGTGGCCAGGGCCTCTTTCATGTTGAAGTCGGTGCCGCGGGCGTGCACGGCCGGGGTGGCGGGCGTCAGGCCCAGGCCGGCCACGGTGCCAAGCACCTTGTCGCGCACGGCGGGGTGCGGTTGCAGGCGGCGCAGGGCCTCGATGCTGGCTTGCTTGGGCAGGCCGAGCAGGTAGTTGTTGTCGTAGACGATGACGACATCGGCTGCCTCGTCCAGGCGCAGGGCCTGGGCATGCTCCAGGCGCGCGCCGCGTTGGGCCAGGCCCAGCAGCTGCGGGCGCTCGTGGCGGCTGGCCTCGCGCTCCACGCCGTGGCCAGGGCCTTTTTCGGTAAACAGCGCGGTGCGGGCCGGGTCGAGCGCAGCGATCTCGGCCAGGCTGATCGGCTCGATCGGCGTGGTGAAGAGGTCGCTCCAGGGTGTCAGGCAGCCATTGGGAGTGATGTCGTCCCAATAGACCTTCAGCTTGCGGCCGGTGGCCTGGCAATAGGCCAGGGCCGAGGCCAGCGGGCGCAGGCGGTTGCCCATGCCGCTGGTGCAGTAGGCGATGTAGAGCTTTTCTTGTGCGGGCATGACGGCGGCGGAGGATGGAGCGGGGGCTGGCGCAGGCGCCGCCTTCGGGAGCTTGGGGTCGTGCTGCCAGTTCAGGGCCAGCAGGCTGTTGGGCAGCGGGGCGTCCAGTTCGTCGTGCTGGCTGGGGTGGGCCGCCACCAGGGTGTGGGCCTGCAGGGCCTGGCCGAGCTGGCTTTCGAGCGCGTGCAGGCCGGCCGCGTCCAGGCTGGAGGCCAGGGCCATCAGCATCAGGCCCCTGCTGGGCTGCAGGCCTTCTTGCACGAAGCGCAGCGCCGCGCCGGCCAGCGGGCCGGGGCAGCCCAGCACCAGCACCAGGTCAAAGCGGCCGGCGGCCGGGTGCAACTTGGCGCGGCCGCCGGCCAGGTCGGCCGCCGTCACGTCACAGCGCGTGCCCTCCCAGCCGCCCAGGTAGCCGGCCAGCACGCGCACGGCGGCGTCCAGTTCCTCGGGCTCGAAGCGGGTGCGCAACTGCGGGTCGTCCACGCGCACCGGCAGCACCAGCAGGCGGCCGCCCAGCTTGCGCAGGGGTTCGAGCAGGTCATCGATGGCCCGGGCGATCTGGCGGCGGGGCGCCACCTGGCCGCCCAGGCTGGCGCCGTAGCGGTAGCTCAGCCACTCCAGGATCTGCAGCCGGCGCCCGTGGTCGCGACCGTCGTGGCGGCCGTGCTCGTGGTAGTGACGGCGCGGGTCGCGCTGGGCGGCGGCGTCCTTGCGATAGCGCCAGCGGTATCGCTTGGCGTCGAAATTGGCCAGTACCCGCCGCGGCGAAATGTTGGGCGTGTTGTGCAGCCAGGGGCAGTCGTTCTTCAGGCCGGGCCAGTAGTCCACCGGCTGCGGGGTGAGCACGCGGGCCAGGTCGAAGCTCATCTGGTCGCGCTTGCCATAGAGCAGGAATTGCTCCCACCAGAGCTGGCCGAAGCGGCGCAGCTGCGCGTGGGCCTGGTTCGCGCGCAGGATCAGCGTGCAGGTGGACAGGCCCTGGACGCGCTCCAGCCAGCCATGGGCCTTGTAGAAATCCAGCTGCTCGGCCAGGCGCTCCACGCTTTCGTAGCCCAGCTGCACGATGGCCTCCGCCTCCGTCAGCAGGTCCTCGCGGTTGGAATGGCGGAAGCAGCGCAGCAGGGGTTCGCTGGCCGTCGGATCGTGGGTGCCGAACAGATCGGCCTGCGTGGGCAGGCGCGAAAAGCGCACGATGTTGTCGATGTACAGGCTGTGCTGCCACTCGCCCAGGTACTCGTGCGGCAGCATCTTGGGCCGACGCGAGCTGCGCTCGGGCGGCAGCGGTTCCTGCAGCAGGCGCATCTGCCAGCGCGGGCTGCGCAGGTCCGGGTCGTCGGTGAAGCAGACCCAGTCGAACTCCAGGTCGGACTGCAGGGCCGCGCCCGACAGGCCTTCGAGCGGGTCGCCCAGCGGCTCCTTCGAGCCGGTGAGCACGGTGTAGACGACGAGGCGGGGCATGCGTGCAGCCTAGCGCAGCAGCTCGAGCACGCCCTTCCCCATCGACCCCATCATGGCCACGGCCTGCTGGGCGTCGTACAGCGCATTCACCTGGGCCACGCGCAGGCTGTAGTAATCGGCCTCGGCGCCCATCACGTCAAAGAGCGAGCGCCGGCCCAACTGCTGCCACTGCTGCAAGGTGGCGCCGCGCAGCTGCTGGCTGGCGCGCAACAGCTCGGCAATGCGGCGGGCGCGGTCCAGCGAGTTCTGCGCCGCGTCGTGCACCTCGGTCAGGCGCCAGTGCTTGGCTTCGAGGGTTTCGTCGCGCTGCAGATTGGCGGCCTCGGCGCGGCGGCGGGCGGCGTCGCGCTGCGGGGTGTCGGTGGCACGCAAGAGCGGGATGCTGACCTGCACACCGGCGGTGTACTCACGGTTGTCGCCATTGCCACGCGCCAGATTGGCATTGGCCAGCCAGCTGACCTGAGGCTTTTGCCCGGCGTTCACGGAATCGGCCAGGCGTTGCGCGGCCAGCGCCTGCGCATTGGCTTGCGTGACCTCGGAGGAAGCCAGCAGCTCTTTCTGCATCTGGCCCAGATCCGGCAGTCGTGCCAGCACGGCCGAGAGGCTGGCCACCGGCGGCAGCGGGTCACCCAGCAGGCGGCGCAGCCGGGTCTCGACGCCGCGCAGCTGGTCTTGCGTGGCCACCAGGGCCAGCTCGGCCAGCTGCTGCTGCTTCTGGGCCTGCACCAGCTCGCTGGCGCGGCCGCGGTCCAGTTCGGTGATGGTTTCCAGCGCTTCCACCAGGCAGGCCATCTTGCGGATGTACTGGCCGTACACCTGCAGCTGCAGCGTGAAGCGGCTGCGCTCCAGGCTCAGGGAGACGGCCTGCAGCGCGATCTGCTCGGCCTGGCCCTGGCGCGCGGCCTGGGCCGCTTCGGCCAGCTGGCGGCGCCACTCCACCAATTGCTTGCGCTGGCCCCAGTCCCAGATCGGGCCGGCGGCCTGCAGGGCCACGCGAGCTTCGGCGCCATCAGGCTGGCGCACGCTGCGCACCGTGCTGGCCACGCCAAAGCCGGAAAGGTTCAGCTGCACCTGGGGCAGGCCGGCCAGCTCGGCCTCGCGCAGTTCGTCGGCCGCACTCTGCGCCAACAGCTGCGAAACGCCCACTTGGCGGCTGCGCTGCATGGCCGTTTCGGCCACCTGCACCAGGTAGGCGCGCGGGTCGGTCTGCGCCATGGAAGTGTCCGCCGTGGCGGCGGGCTCGCGCTTCAGGCGCAGGTGGTCGTCATCGCCACAGCGGGTGGCCGGCAGGGCCGGCTCGGCCACGGCTGCCGCGGGCGTCTTGTCGCGCACAGGTGCCTTGGCCTTGGGCCGGGCGGCCTGCAGCGGCGCCGCGCTCAACGCCAGGGCCAGCAGCAAGCAAAGGGATCGGGCAGTGGGCGTGGCAGGCATGGGGATGCAGCGGCTGCTGAACTCGCAGGAACACAGGCGGCATCACACCAGAGGCCCGGGCAGGGCTTGAGGGGGAAAAGCGGGGTTTTGGGCGGCTTGATGTCAGTCGCACCAATGCTGGCAGGCAAAGGCCACGGGGTTCAGCCGGTTCGCGAACCAGCTGATGGGCCACCAGTCATCCTTCGGGTTGCTGATGTTCATGCCCGTCTGCGGGTCGTTGATCAGCACCTCCGCGTCGTTGCCGGAACCGCGCACGCCGCGCAGCACCACGATGTGCTTGTGGCCCTTGGCGTAAGTGCCCGAGACCCAGATCGGCCCATAGCTTTGCAGCTTGCCCTCGATGGCGTCGGCGTCCCGGAAGCCCGTGTAGGTGCTGGACATCAGGCCCAGCGCCGTGCGGCAAGCCAGGAACTGCGAATCGAGGATGCCGTCCCTGCGCATGATCTGGTGGTTGGGCAGGCTCTCGGCCATTTCCTGCGGCCGGCCCTTCCAGGCCAGCAGCATCTTGTAGGCGGCCAGCCAGCAGGTCTCGTAGGTTTTCTGGGGGATGTAGGGAACGTTGGGAACGATGTAGTCACTCACGGGGGTCTCCAGGCAGGTCAAGGGCCGAGGGCCATTCGGTCCGCCAAGCCCCATCAACCTGGGCCCGACGCACCCATGCTCGGGCGTCAATCCCGGCGCAGGCGGGAAACATCTTGATGCACACATGCCCCCACAAATCTGTGGGTGTTGCGCCCACCCTGGGTTGGGGGGGCGGCTGGCGCCATCGGATGACGCGTAGTTTCACTACGTTTCTGAGGGAATTTACGCCCAGCAGATGTAGTTTCCCTACTTATCCTCCAGCCTGATTCAGCATCGACCGGAGACCAAGATGGGCTGGCTGAGCTTGCGCGGGCATGCGCTGCGGGTACGCAACTGGGTGATGGCAGGCGGCGTGGCGCTGGCCTTGGCGGCCTGCGGCGGGGGCGCCGAACCCGGCCCCTTCGTGCAAAAGCGCCAGGCCAGCAGCGCCGAAGCCCCCAACCCGGCGCTGGGCGACGGCCCCTTCCAGACCGTGCTGCAGCCGGTGCCGCCGCAGCTGGGCACGGGCGGGGGCGGCGGTGCGGCCACCACGCTCACCATCCACTACCAGCGCAGCGACGGCAACACCAGCGGCTGGCAGCTGCACAGCTGGGGCGCCGCCGCCGACCCCGGCTGGAACCAGGGCCACAACCCGGTGGGCCAGGATGGATTCGGCGCGGTGTACGAGCTGCCCCTGTTGGCCGGCAGCGGAGCGGTCGGCTACCTGTTCCACAAAGGTGACGACAAGGACCACGGCGGCGCCGACCAAAGCTGGACGCTGAAACCCGGCAAGAACGAGATCTGGCGCCGCCAGGGCGATGCCACCACCTACACCAGCCCTCCCGCCGGCCCGAGCCAGCCGCCGGACCTGCACACGGTGCGCGTGCACTACAAGCGCTTCGATGGTGCCTACAACGCCTGGGGCCTGCACCTCTGGCCCTGGAACGGCATGGACGTGGCGCGCCTGCCCGCCTCGATGGTCATCAACCAGTGGAATGCGGCGGTGGGCATCGATCAGATGCCCGGCTATGCGGCCGGCAGCGGCGAGGTGGTGTTCGACATCCCGGTGTTGAACCCGCGCCAGGACGCCAGCCGCGAGGCCCTGGAATTCATCATCCACGGCAAGACCCCGAACGAGAACGACAAGGACGGCCGACCCGACAACATCCGCGTGGCCTATGCCGGCCTGCGCGCGGTGGACGGCGTGGCCTCGATCTGGCTGGTGCAGGGCGATGCAACCGTCTACACCGCGGCGCCGGACCTGCGCCGCGTCTCCAGCACCGATGCGCGCGCCTACTGGCTGGACGCTCAGCGCATCCAGTGGCCAGCGCACGATGGGCGTGGCACCGTGAAGATCCACTACTCGGCCAGCGGCCAGCTCGTGGCAGTGAAGGACGAACCCGTGCGCGGCAGCGATGCCAGCGTGGCCCTGGAAGCCGACAGCAGCCCCCTGCCCCAAGCCGTGGCCGAGCGCTTTGGCTGGATTGGCGCGGGCGCCCGCTACCGCCTGCCCGATGCCATCCTGCCCAGCCTCTGGATCGGGCTGCAGGGGCAATTGCTGATCGTCGAAGAAGACGCGCAAGGCCGGGTGCAGAACGCCACCAGCCTGCAAACGCCCGGCGCCATCGATTCGCTCTACGCCCAGGCGGGCCAGCTGAATGATCTGGGTGCCCAGGTGAATGCCCAAGGCGCCCGCTGGCGCCTGTGGGCGCCCACGGCGCAGCGTGTCACCGTCTACGTCTACCCCGGCGCCACGGCGCCGGCCGCCCAGGCCATCGCGGCGCAATTCGACCCGGCCACCGGCAGCTGGGTGGCCGAGGCCGCGGGCGATCTGCGCGGCCAGTTCTACCGCTACGGCGTCGAGGTTTTCGTGCGCGGCGTCGGTCTGGTGCGCAACCTGGTGACGGACCCCTACAGCGTCTCGCTCAGTGCCGATGGCCGCCGCAGCGCGCTCGTGGACCTGAATGAGGCCCGCAGCCAGCCGCCCGGCTGGGCCGGCAGCAAACCGCCGCAGACCGTGGCGGCTGCGCCCGACATGAGCATCTACGAGCTGCATGTGCGCGACTTCTCGGCCAGCGACGCCAGCGTGCCCGCCGCCCTGCGCGGCAAGTTCGCCGCCTTTGGCGAGCGCAGCAGCGCGGGCATGAAGCACCTGAAGGCGCTGGCCGACGCCGGCCTGACCGACGTGCACCTGCTGCCCATCTACGACTTCAGCAGCGTGCCCGAAACCGGCTGCAGCACGCCCGCCCCCAGCGGCGGCGCGGCCGACGAAACCCAGCAGGCCCTGGTGGCCGCCACCCAGGCCGGCGACTGCTTCAACTGGGGCTACGACCCGCAGCACTTCAACGCCCCCGAGGGCAGCTACAGCAGCGACGCCAACGACCCTTACGCCCGGGTGCGTGAGTTCCGCAGCCTGGTGCAGGGCCTGCACCAGGTGGGCCTGCGGGTGGGCATGGACGTGGTGTTCAACCACACCAGCGCCAGCGGCCAGAACGAGCGTTCGGTGCTGGACCGCATCGTGCCCGGCTACTACCACCGCCTGAATGCCGAAGGCGGCATCGAGCGCAGCACCTGCTGCGAAAACACCGCCACCGAGCAGCTCATGATGGCCAAGCTGATGAGCGACTCGGTGCTGCTGTGGGCGCGCGAGTACCAGATCAGCTCCTTCCGCTTCGACCTGATGGGCCACCAGCCGCTGGCGGCCATGACGGCCATCCGCGCGCGCCTGAAGGCCGAGCTGGGCCGCGAGGTGCAGCTGCTGGGCGAGGGCTGGAACTTCGGCGAAGTGGCCGACAACCGTCGCTTCGTGCAGGCCAGCCAGCTCAATCTGGCTGGCAGCGGCATCGGCAGCTTCAACGACCGCCTGCGCGACGCCGTGCGCGGCAGCAGCTTTGGTGAGGGCGATAGCTTCGTCGGCAACCAGGGCTTCGTGAACGGCGCCTTCTACGACCCCAACCCGAAGGGCGGCGGCAAGACCCGTGGCGACTTGCTCTGGGCCGGCGACCTGATCAAGGCCGGTCTGGCTGGCTCCGTGCGCAGCTACGAGCTTCAAACGCATTGGGACGCGCGCCAGCGCCTCGATCAGCTCGGCAACCAGGTGGTCGGCTACGTGGCCGAGCCTGGCGAGGTCATCAACTACGTCGAAAACCACGACAACCACACCCTCTTCGACCTGAACGCCTTCCGCCTGCCGCCCGGCACCAGCCGCGAAGACCGGGCCCGCGTGCAGATCCTGGCCGCCGCGCTCAACACCTTCGCCCAGGGTGTGCCCTACTTCCATGCAGGGGTGGACACCCTGCGCAGCAAGAGCCTGGACCGCAACAGCTACGACGCCGGCGACTGGTTCAACCGCCTGGACTGGAGTTACAGCGACAACTTCTTCGCCACCGGCCTGCCCCTGAAGGGCGAGAACCAGGCCAACTGGGCAGTGGCGCGGCCGCTGCTGCAAGACGCCGGCATCAAGCCCACATCGGCCGAGATCGCCTGGACCCGCGACGCGTTCCGCGACCTGCTGAAAATCCGCGCCAGCACCACCTTGTTGCGCCTGCGCACGGCGGCGGACATTCAAGAGCGCCTGCGCTTCCACAACACCGGGTCGGCGCAAGTGCCCACGGTGATTGCGGCGTCGATCGACGGTGCCGACTACCCCGGTGCGCGCTACGCCGAGCTGCTGTACTTCGTGAACGTGGACAAGCAGCCGCAGCAGCTGCAACTCGATGCGTTCAAGGGCAAGCAGCTGCAACTGCACCCGGTGCAACTGGCCGCTGCGGCGGCCGATGCACGGGTGCGCCAGGGAGCGCGCTTTGATGCGGCGAGCGGTCGCTTCACACTGCCGGCGCGCTCGGCCGTGGTGTTTGTGCGGCATTAATCACGAGGGGGCACTTTGGTGGAGTCGGGCTTGCCCAGAAGCGGCGGCACTTAGGGGTCAGCGCGTAACACGTGCGCGTTCCCAGCGGCATAGGATCGCGCCCCGCTCTTTCGCCCACCATGCCGCCGCCCCGCAAGACCGCCCAGCTCAGCGCCGCCCCGCCCGTGCAACCGCCCCAGGCCGGCGGTTTTGCGCAACTGGTGGCCAGCCTGAGCCAGACCGGATCGGCCGGCAGCGCCCCGCGCCGTGCGCGCACACGCAAGCCCCCCGAGCCCCCGCCCGGCAGCCTCGGCGAGCAACTGCTGGAAGCCGAACAAGCCAGCCGCGAAGGCCGCCTCGCCTTCACCCAGCAAACCTGCGAGCGCCTGTGGCCGCAATTGCAGGCCGAAGGCACGGTTGAGCAACAGGGTCTGTGCCAGCACTTGCTGGCCCTGTGCCTGCAGTACGCCGGCCGGCTCCGCGAAGCCGTGCAAGCGGGCTACGCCGCCATCGCCTGCTTCGAGCGCTGCGCGCCCCGCCCCTGCCCGGTGCGCCTGCTGCGCGGCCTGGGGCTGCACTCGGTCTCACTCGCTCGTCTGGGCGTGCAAACGGAGGTACGCCGCCTGCTGGAGCGCGCGGCCACGCTGCTGCCGAGCATCGAGGCCGAGCGCGAGCACTGCATCTTCTGGAACAACGCCGGCGCGGCCCTGCATGAACTGGGCGAGCTGGACGCCGCCTGTTCGGCGGCCGAACAGGCCCTGCGCCTGCTGCCGTCGGGGGAACCCGGCCTGCGCGCCATCTGCCAGGCCAATCTGCGGCACTACCGCCTGCAGCAAGCGCTGGAGCGCGATCACAGCCCTGCCCTGCGCCCGGCGCTGCAGGCCATGCTGGACGGCATTGACGAGCTGGCCCGCGACGGCCAGCACCACTTGCTGACCCGCACGGCGGAGCGCGCCGCCGAGGCCTTGCAGCGCCTGGGGGAGAACGAGCGCGCGCTGGCCCTGCTGCAGCGCTGCAGTGGTCTGGTCGAGCGCGCCGGGCTGGGTTCGGACCGCGGCGTGCTGGAGCTGAATCTGGCCCGGCTGGAGCGTCAGGCCGGCCGCCACCGCAGTGCCGCCGCCCACATGGCGCTGGCCCTGCAGCTGCTGGCCGACAGTCCCGAGCTCGAGCGTCAGGCCCAGGCCCACCTGGAGCAATCGGCCCTGGCCGAAGCCCAAGGCCATTGGCGCGCGGCGCTGGACAGCTTCAAACGCCACGCCGAGGCACAGATGACGCTGCTCAAGCGCCAGGCCGAGGGGCGCGACGCCGTGCAGGCGGCCTGCCTGGCCCTGCAGGCGAGCGTGGGGCCAGGGGGCGGCTCGCTGCCCGGTTAAGGCTTCAGTTCGCGGTTTTCTGGAAGTACTTCTGCAAGCAGGGCGCGTTCAGCATCGCCAGCTTGCGGGCGTACATCGTGCTGAAGGCGTCCACCGCGATCTTGGGGGCGTTCAGGGGGTCGCAGGCGGCGCCGCCGAAGCCCCAGATGTAGTCGTCGAACACCAGCACGCCGCCCACGCGCAGCAGGCGGAAGGCCAGCACGGCGTCGCACAGCACATCGGGCGCCTG
>JBDHSJ010000126.1:0-12151 GCA_039808065.1 Burkholderiaceae bacterium
TACGCCGGCATCTGGCCCGAGCGCCACCCCCGAGCCCGTTGCGACGCGCAGCCTGGAGCCGGCACCGCCGCCGCCGCACACCAGCACCCAGCCGGTGGCCGCGCCCGTCAACACCTTGCCGCCGGCGGCCAGCCTGCCGGCCACGGCCACCCCCGAACCCGAGCCCGAGGCCGAGGTCGAGGAGGTTCCGCTGAAGCTGGAGCAGTACGTTGCGCCCGAAATGACGCGTCAGGTGCTCGAAGCCATCGGTGGGCGTGACCACGTGGTGCCGGTGCGCTTCACGGTCGAGCCCAATGGCGTGGTCAGCAAGGCCGAGCCGCGAGAAGGCGGAAACCGCCGCCTGGGCCAGGCCGCCGCGCGCGCCGTGCAGCAATGGCGCTTCGGCCCGCTGCCCGAGCGTCGGGTGGTGGATGTCGAACTGATGTTCCGCGCCCCCACCGAGTAAGCGCCCTCAGGCGCGCCGCAGCCGCAGCGCGTTTCCAAGCACCAGCAAACTGCTGGCCGCCATGGCGGCGCTGGCGCCCATCGGGTGCAGCTGTCCGGCCATGGCCAGCGGCAGCATCAGGGCATTGAAGCCAAAGGCCCAAACCAGGTTCTGACGGATGGCCCGGAGGGTGCGCCGCGCCAGGCGCAGGCCTTCGGGAATGCGCCGCAGATCGTCGTGCAGCAGGGTCAGTGTGGCGGCTTGCGCGGCCACCTCGGTGCCGCGCCCACCGGCCCCCATGGCGATGCCGACATCGGCGGCCGCCAGTGCGGGCGCATCGTTGATGCCGTCGCCCACCATCGCCACGCGTTCGCCCCGTGCCTTCCAGGCGTGGATGGCGCCCAGCTTGTCCTGCGGCAGCAGGCCGCCGTGCACATCGTCTTCGCTCTGGAAGCCCAGCTGCTGCGCCACGGCCTGCGCGGCCTCCGGTCGGTCGCCGGACAGCAGGCTGCAGCGCAGGCCCTGCTCGCGCAGGGTCTGGAGCGCGGTGGCTGCTTCCGCCCGCGGGCGGTCGCCAAAGCTCAGCAGGCCCAGCAGCTGGGCGGCCGGCTGCGTGCTGGCCAACCAACTGACGCTGTGGCCGCGCGCGGCCTGCTGCTGGGCGCTGCCCTCCCAGGCGCCTGTGGACAGGCCCAGCTCGGCCATGTAGCGGCTGGAGCCCAGATGCAATTGCAGTTCGCCCAGCTTGCCCGTCAGGCCCAGACCGGCCAGGCTGCGCAATTCGGTGGCCGTGGGCGTGGGCAGCTCGCCCTGCGCTTGCACCAGGGCCTTGGCCAGCGGGTGATCGCTGCCATGGGCCAAGGCGGCCGCCAGGGCCTGGACCTGGAGGCGGTTGCTGTCGGCCAGGGGTTCGATGCCAACCAGCTCGGGCTGGCCTCGCGTCAAGGTGCCGGTTTTGTCGAACACGATGCGGTCGATCGTGGCCAGTTGCTCCAGCGCGGCGGCGTCACGCACCAGCAGCCCGCGCCGGGCGGCGCGGCCGATGCCTACCACCACGGCGGTGGGGGTGGCGAGGCCGAGGGCGCAGGGGCAGGCCACCACCAGCACCGAGACCGCCGCCACCAGGCCCTGGCCCCAACGTCCGATCAGCGTCCACACCAGCAGCGTGCCCAGCGCCAGCAGCAGCACGGCGGGCACGAAGCGCGCGGCCACACGGTCTGCCAGGCGCTGGATGGGCGCCTTGCTGGCCTGGGCCGATTCAACCAGGCGCACCAGCTGCGCCAGGCTGGAGGCGGCGGCGGTCTGGGTGGCACGCAGTTCGATCACGCCGTCCAGGTTCAGCGCACCGGCGCGCAGGCTGTCGCCGGGCTGCTTGGCCAGGGGCAGGGGTTCGCCGCTGAGGTGGGCTTCATCCACATGGGTGCGCCCTTCGCTGAGGCGGCCGTCGCAGGGGATGCGCGCGCCGGGGCGCACGCGCACGCGGTCGCCGGGCTTGAGCTCGGCCAGCGGCTCGAGGCGCCAGGCGCCATCGCGCCAGAGCTCGACCTGGGCCGGCGCAAGCTCCTGCAGTCCGCGCAGCGCGCTGCCGGTGGCGCGCTTGGCACGCGCCTCCAGCCAGCGCCCCAGCAGGACGAAGCTCAAGATGGACGCGCCCGACTCGAAGAAGAGCTCCATCGGGCCGGCACCACGCCATAGCAGCCACAGGCTCAGGCCCAGTGCGGCGCTGGAGCCCAGGGCAATCAGCAGGTCCATGCCCGGGCTGCGGGCGCGCAGCCCGGCCCAGGCAGCCTTGTAGAAGCGCCGCCCTGGGCCGAACTGCACGGCGGCAGCCAGCAAAGCCTGTACCGCGCCCGGCAACATCAGGTGCAGACCGAAGGGCATGGCCAGCATGGGCGCCAGCAGCGGCACGGTCAGGGTCCAGGCGAGCAGCAGGTCGCGGCGCAGCGCGGCCTGCTCGGCCGCCAGGATCCCCCCGGGGTCGTTCTGGGTCTGCAAGGCCGCGGCAAAGCCGGCGGCTCGGGCCGCCTGCAGCAATGCGGCGGGCTGCGTGCTGGGCAGAGCCTGCAAGGCCACGCTGGCCGCGCCCAGATTGACCTGCACCAGCACCACGCCGGGGACGCGCGCCAGGGCCTCGTGGGCGCGCAGCGCGTCGGCGGCGTCATGCAGGCCTTGCAAGTGCAAGGTGGCCTGGGTCAGCGGAACGTCGTAACCGGCCTTGCGCACCGCGCTCATCAGGGCCACTGCGCTCCAGCCGGGCTCCAGCTGCAGCTGGGCGCGGTTGTCGGTCAGCAGCACTTCGGCCTTGCGCACGCCGGGTACGCCGGCCAGGGTCTTTTCCACGCGCGCCACGCAGGCGGCGCAATGCATGCCGCTGATGGGCAAGGCCAGATCGACAGAGGGCAGGGCAGACATGGCGAGGCAGTGTAGGCAGCGCCCATGCCGGCCAAGCGCGGAACAATGCGGGCATGAACACGCATCAATTCCAGGTTCCCGACCTTTCCTGCGGCCACTGCGTGGCGGCGGTCACGCGCGCCCTGCAGGCCCTGCACCCCCTGGTGCAGGTGCAGGCCGATCCGGCCACCAAGGCCGTGCAGGTGCAGGCGCCGGCCGCGCTCAGCGCCGAACAGCTGGCCGCGGCGCTGCGCGAGGCCGGCTACCCGCCAGTGTGATGAGGGCCCCTAGTCCTGGATCACCCAGGCGCCAGAGCAGGCCCGGCAGCTGACCTCTGCGCCATCCGCGCGCGCGCCAAGGCATTGCAGACGCCCATAGGTGCCGCAATGCGGGCAGGTGGCTTGCAGCGACACCGATTCGGCCTGGCTGAGCAGCGCGCCATAACGGCGCAAGGCCCAGAGGCCGACCGAGGCGCTTGCCAGCACACCGGCCCAGTTCCAGGCGTGCCCACCTTGGGCGAGCCCCATGGCCTCGAAGCTCCCCAGCAGGGCCAGCAGGCTGAGCAGGGCCAGCACCAGATGCGCGTGGCCGGCCAGCAATTGCCGCTCGTACCAGCGCTTGAAACCCTGGCGCTGCAGGGCCTCGAACAGAGCGGAGCTGGAGCGCGTCATGAACTGAGCCTAGCCCTGCGTCCACCGCTCGGCAAGACCCGACCGCTCGGTCGGGCGAGAATGCCGGCCCTCCAAGGAAGAACCCCATGGCCCAGCTCCAGAGCAAGCTCAATCCCCGTTCCGCCGAGTTCCAGCACAGCGCCAGTGCGATGCGTGCCTTGATCGAGGATCTGCAGGCCAAGCTGGCCCGCATCGCCGAAGGCGGCGGCGAGGCTGCGCGCGCCAAGCACACCGCGCGCGGCAAGTTGCTGCCGCGCGACCGCGTGGCGATGCTGCTGGACCCGGACACGCCGTTCCTGGAAGTGGCGCCCCTGGCGGCGCTGAACGTCTACAAGGAGAAGGACGGCAGCGATTCCGCACCCTGCGCCGGCGTGATCGCCGGCATCGGCCGCGTGGCCGGGGTCGAATGCATGATCGTGTGCAACGACGCCACCGTGAAGGGTGGCACGTATTACCCGCTGACGGTCAAGAAGCATCTGCGCGCGCAGGAGATCGCGCAGCAGAACCGCCTGCCCTGCATCTACCTGGTCGACAGCGGCGGCGCGAATCTGCCGAACCAGGACGAGGTCTTTCCCGACCGCGATCACTTCGGCCGCATCTTCTTCAACCAGGCCAATCTGAGTGCCGCGGGCGTGCCGCAGATCGCCGTGGTGATGGGCTCCTGCACGGCCGGCGGTGCCTATGTGCCGGCGATGAGCGACGAGACCATCATCGTCAAGAACCAGGGCACGATCTTCCTGGGCGGTCCGCCGCTGGTGAAGGCCGCGACCGGCGAGGTCGTGTCGGCCGAGGACCTGGGCGGCGGCGACGTGCACACCCGCCTGTCCGGCGTGGCCGACCATCTGGCCGAGAACGACACCCATGCGCTCGCGCTGGCGCGCCAGGTCGTCGGCAGCCTGAACTGGAGCAAGACCCATGGCCTGAAGCTGCAGCCCGTCGAGCCCCCGGCCTACGACCCGGCTGAGCTGCACGGCGTGATCCCGACTGACACCCGCAAGCCCTTCGACGTGCGCGAGGTGATCGCCCGCGTCGTCGATGGCTCGCGCTTCGACGAATTCAAGTCGCGCTACGGCACCACCCTGGTCTGCGGCTTCGCGCACATCGAGGGCATGCCGGTCGGCATCGTGGCCAATAACGGCATCCTGTTCGCCGAGAGCGCCAACAAGGGCGCGCATTTCATCGAGCTCTGCTGCCAGCGCAAGGTGCCACTGGTGTTCCTGCAGAACATCACCGGCTTCATGGTGGGCCGCAAGTATGAGAACGAAGGCATCGCCCGCGCCGGCGCCAAGATGGTGACGGCGGTGGCCTGCGCTCAGGTGCCCAAGTTCACCGTCATCATCGGCGGCAGCTTCGGCGCCGGGAACTACGGCATGTGCGGCCGCGCCTATTCACCGCGCTTCCTGTGGATGTGGCCGAACGCCCGCATCTCGGTGATGGGCGGCGAGCAGGCCGCCTCGGTGCTGGCCACGGTCAAGCGCGATGGCATCGAATCCAAGGGCGGCAGCTGGAGCGCCGACGAGGAGGAGGCCTTCAAGGCGCCGATCCGCCAGCAGTACGAAGAGCAGGGCCATCCCTATTACGCCAGCGCCCGCCTGTGGGACGACGGCGTGATCGACCCCGCCGACACGCGCCGTGTGCTGGCCTTGGGCCTGAGCGCGGCCCTCAACGCCCCGATCCCTGAGACGAAGTTTGGTGTCTTCCGTATGTAAGGTCGCCGTCCTGCTGGCGCTCAGCGGCGCCGCACAGGCGGAGCCCTTTCAGATCCCCCGCCCCGACGGTGAGCCGGCGCTGCTGGCGCATTGGTTCCCGCTGCCGGGCGCTGCGCCCAGGCCCGCGGTGCTGGCCCTGCACGGCTGCGGCGGCCTGTACCAGCGCGACGGCAAGACGCTCGACGCGCGCTACCCCGAGTACCGCCAGCGGCTGGCCGAGCTGGGCGTGCAACTGCTGCTGACCGACAGCTGGGGCAGCCGCGGCCTGGGCCCGCAGTGCAGCACGCGTTATGCGGACCGCAAGGTCTCGGTGGCCGACCGCCGCCAGGACGCGCTGGCCGCGCTGGAGTGGCTGCGCCAGCAGCCCGGCGTCGATCCGGCACGCATCGCACTGATCGGCTGGAGCAATGGCGGCACCACCGGTTTGACCGTGATCGATTCGAAGCGCTTGCCCAAGGCGCCTGCGCTCGCGGCGGCCGCGCTCTACTACCCGGGCTGCGCCAAGCTGCTGAAGGCCGGCGCGCCGACCCTGCCCCTGCCCCTGCTGCTGCAGCTCGGCGCCGCCGACGACTGGACCCCCGCCGCACCCTGCGAGGCGCTCGCCACGCGCTGGCAGTCCGAGGGCGCCGCGGTGCAGCGCATCAGCTACGCCGGCGCCTTCCATGGTTTCGACAGCGCCCGCCCCGTCAAGCTGCGCACCGATGTGCCCAATGGCGTGAAGCCCGGCGGCGTGCACCAGGGCGGCGACCCCGCCGCGCGGGCTGCCTCTTTCGAAGCCTTGCGCCGCTTCCTGACCCAACACCTGAAGCTCGATGAGCCCCATCGCGATCCGCCCGCTGCAAGCCAGTGACTGCCTCGAGCAGTTGACCGCGCTGCTGCACGCCGCCTACGCCACCCTGGCCGCGCAGGGCTGGAACTTCACCGCCGCGGACCAGAGCGTGGCAACGACGCGCTCGCGTATCGCCGAAGGCCACAGCCTGGTGGCGGTGGCGGGCGAGCGCCTGGTTGGCACGGTCAGCATCCGCGGCCCCAAGCGGGCCGACGAGACCTATATCGCTGACGCGCCGCCCGCGCTGTACACCCAGGCCGGCACCGCCATCCTGTCCCAGCTGGCCGTGCATCCCGAGCGGCGCGGCCAGGGGCTGGCCGAGCGCCTGATGGACGCCGCCGAGGGCTGGGCACGCGCGCAAGGCTTCGCCCAGGTTGCTCTCGACACGGCCATCCCCGCCGAAGCGCTGCGCCGCCGCTACCTGCGCCGCGGCTACATCGAGCAGGGCGGTGTGCAGTGGCGCGGCAAGACCTATGCGTCAGTGCTGATGAGCAAAACCCTGAATCCCCTGGAGGCTCCATGACCGCCACCCTCAAGATCGACGTGCGGGGTGCCGTCGCCCGCGTCACCCTGAACCGCCCCGAGGTCCGCAATGCCTTCAATGACGCCGTCATCCATGAATTGACGCGCGCCTTCGAAGACCTGGGCGTGCGCAAGGACCTGCGCTGCATCGTGCTCGCCGCCGAAGGCAAGGCCTTCTGCGCCGGCGCCGACCTGAACTGGATGCGTGCGATGGCCGACTATTCCTGGGAGGAGAACCACCAGGACGCCGGCCGCCTTGCGCAGATGCTGTGGACGATTTACAGCTGCCCGATCCCGGTGATCGCACGCGTACAGGGCGATGTCTACGCCGGCGGCGTCGGCCTGGTGGCTTGCGCCGACATCGTTGTCAGCACGACGATCGCCGGCTACTGCCTGAGCGAGGCCAAGCTCGGCCTGCTGCCCGCGACCATCGGCCCCTACGTCGTTAAGGCCATGGGCGAGCGCCAGGCGCGCCGGTACTTCACCACGGCCGAGCGATTCGATGCCGCAACGGCGCAGCGCCTGGGCCTGGTGCACGAACTCGTCACCGATGCCGAGGCGCTCGACGCCAAGGTGAACGAGCTCGCGGCCGCGCTCTGTGCCAACGGCCCGCACGCCGTGCAGGCCTGCAAGAAGCTGGTGCTGGACCTCGGCGCCGAACCCCACCTCACCGAGAAGCTGCGCGACGAGACCGCGCGCCGCATCGCCGACATCCGCGCGTCAGCCGAGGGCAAGGCGGGCGTGCAAAGCTTTCTGGCCAAATCCCCGGCACCCTGGCTTTGAGTACTTCCCTGAACCTGGCGGCGCGCAGCCGCGCCGCCGTGTGGCACCCCTGCACGCAAATGGCCCGCCTGGACCAGGTGCCGCCCCTGCCCATCGTGCGTGGCGAGGGCCCCTGGCTGTTTGACGATCAGGGCCGCCGCTACTTCGATGCCAACAGCAGCTGGTGGGTCAATCTCTTCGGCCATGCCGACGCGGGCCTGGCCGAGGCCATCGCCCACCAGGCGCGCACGCTGCCGCATGTGATGCTGGCGGGCTGCACGCACGCGCCCGCAGTGGAGCTGGCGGAAGCCTTGAGCGCTCGCACCGGCGGCGCGCTCGGCCATGCCTTCTTCGGCAGCGACGGCGCGAGCGCCACCGAGATCGCGCTGAAGATGAGCGCGCACCATTGGCGCAACCGCGGCCTGCCCCAGAAGACCGAGTTCATCGCGCTGGCCGGCGGCTACCACGGCGAGACCCTGGGCGCGCTCTCGGTAACCGACGTGGCGATCTTTCGCGATGCCTATGCGCCCCTCTTGCGCAAAACACATCTGGCGCCGGCGTTGCATGAGGCCGGTGCGCTGCCGGCGATCGAGGCGAGGCTGGTCGAACTGCAAGGCCGCTGCGCCGCCGTGATCGTCGAGCCCCTGATTCAAGGCGCCAGTGGCATGCGCATGCATGGCCCTGAGGTCTTGCGCGCGTTGCGCGCTCTGTGCACGAAGCACAGTGCGCATCTGATCGCCGACGAGATCGCGGTGGGCTGCGGCCGCACCGGGACCTTCTTCGCCTGGGAGCAGGTCGATCCGGACCATTGGCCCGACTTCATCCTGCTCAGCAAGGGCATCACCGGCGGCACCTTGCCGCTCTCGCTCGTGCTGACGACCGACCGCGTGTTCGAGGCCTTCCTGTCCGACGACGTGGCGCGCGGCTTCCTGCATTCGCATTCCTACACCGGCAACGCCATCGCCTGTGCGGCCGCGAACGAGGTGCTGCGGCGCATGGACGCGGTCTTGCCCACACTGGCGACGCAATCCCGTCTGCTGCGCGAGGCCTTCGCGCCCCTGCTCGTCGATGCGCGCATCGAGAAGGGCCGGCAGACCGGCCTGGTGCTGGCCTTCGACGTCAAGGACAGCGTGGCCGGTGAGCGCTTTGCCGAGCGCTTCCATCTCGCGGCGCGCGCCCACGAACTGCTGATCCGTCCGATCGGCCGCGCGGTCTACCTGATGCCACCCTATCTGATTGATGCGGGTGCGGCGGCTTTCCTGGCCGAGCGCGTGCACGCCACGCTCGACGATGTCTGCCCTGTTTGAACGCTTCCAGGCCCGCTTGGCCGAGCGCGCCGCGCAGGAGCTGATCCGCACCCGTCGCATTGCGCACTCGCCGACCGCGCCGCGCCAGCGGATCGATGGCGTCGAGAAGCTGATGTTCTGCTCGAACGACTACCTGGGTCTGGCCGATCACCCGGCGCTGGTGCAGGCGCTGCACGAGGGGGCCCAGCGCTACGGCGTGGGCAGCGGGGCTTCGCACTTGATCAGCGGGCATTCCGAAGCGCACGAGGCACTCGAGGTCGAGCTGGCGCGCTGGGCCCGTGACTGCATCCCGGACGCGCGCGCACTGACCCTGTGCACCGGCTTCATGGCCAATCTGGCCCTGCTGACCGGCCTCGGCGACCGTGAGGACGCACAGATCTTTTCCGAGCGTCTGAACCATGCCAGCCTGATTGACGGCGCGCGGCTGGCACGGGCACAGAAGAGCATCTACACCGAGCTGGACGAACTGGAGGCCCAGCTGCGAGCTTCGACGGCGACCACCAAGCTGATCGTCAGCGACGCCGTGTTCAGCATGGACGGCCATCTGGCGCCGCTGCGCGAGTTGCTGGCGCTGGCCGAGGCGCACGACGCCCTGCTGCTGGTGGACGACGCCCATGGCTTTGGGGTGCTGGGTCCGCGCGGGCGCGGCAGCCTGGCGTACTGCGGGCTGCGCAGCGAGCGCCTGGTGTGGATGGGCACGCTGGGCAAGGCAGCCGGCGTGGCGGGGGCTTTCATCGCCGCCCACCCCACGCTGATCGAATGGCTGCTGCAGACCGCACGGCCCACCATCTTCACCACCGCCAGCCCGCCCGCGATTGCGCATGCGCTGCTGAAGTCGCTCGAACTGATCGAAGGTGAGGAGGGCGAGCGCCGGCGCGACCAGTTGGAGCTGCTGCGCGCGCAGCTGCTGGAAGGGCTGGCGCCTGTGGCCCGTCAGCACGGCTGGCATCTGCCGCCTTCGGATACCCCGATCCAGCCCGTGATCGTGGGCGCAAACGCGGCCGCGCTGGCGC
This sequence comes from Burkholderiaceae bacterium, assembly GCA_039808065.1. Taxonomy (GTDB): domain Bacteria; phylum Pseudomonadota; class Gammaproteobacteria; order Burkholderiales; family Burkholderiaceae_C; genus Inhella. The sequence continues at coordinate 9,629 of JBDHSJ010000126.1, forward strand.
TTTCCAGCCGGCTGGACGCAGCCGGACTGCGCGTGCCGGCGATCCGGCCGCCGACCGTGGCCGCAGGCACGGCGCGGCTGCGCATCACGCTGTGTGCGGACCACCAGTCCGATGACATCGACACCCTCATCCAAGCCCTGCAGCCATGAGCCTCTTCTTCATCACCGGCACAGATACGGAGATCGGCAAGACCACCTGTACCGCCGCCCTGGTGCAGGCCGCCGCTGCGCGCGGCCTGCGCGCGGCCGGCTTGAAGCCGGTGGCGGCCGGGCAGGAGCTGCGTGGGGGGCGTTGGGTCAATGAGGACGTGGCGCACCTGCACGCGGCGCAAGCCGTCGGCCTGAGCGAGGCCGAGGTCGGGCCCATCCAGCTGCGCACCCCCTGCGCGCCCCATCTGGCCGCGCGCCTGGAAGGGCGTCCGATCCGGCGTTCCGAAGTGCTGGACGCCGTGCGCGCGCCGCTGCACAAGCTCGACCTGGCCTTCGTCGAGGGTGTCGGCGGCTTTCGCGTGCCGCTGGATGAAGCGGCCGGCTGGGACAGCGCCGACCTGGCGCGCGAGCTGGCCGCCCCGGTGATCCTGGTGGTCGGCTTGCGCTTGGGTTGCATCAACCACGCCTTGCTCACCGCCGAGGCCATTGCCGCTCGGGGTTTGCCCCTGGCCGGCTGGATCGGCAACACGGTGGACGGGCAGATGCTGCAACACGGCGAAAATCTCGCCACCTTGCGGGCCCTGCTGCCCGCACCTTGTCTGGGCGCGGTTCCGCGCCTGGGCGAGCCCTCACCCGGTGTGGTGGCCTCCCATCTGGAGGCTGAAGCCCTGGACCGACTGTTGAAGTTGAAGGATTCCGAATGAACGCTCCTGTGCAACCCATCCACCTGCACCGTCCGCTCAAGGCCGAGCCGGGCCAGTGGAGCGTCGCCGAGGTCGAGGCTCTGTTTGCGCTGCCCTTCATGGAGCTGATTCACCGTGCCCAGAGCGTGCACCAGCAGCACCAACCGGCCCACCAGGTGCAGCTCTCGACCCTGCTGTCGATCAAGACCGGCGGCTGCGAGGAGGATTGCGCCTATTGCCCGCAGTCGGCCCATTACGACACCGGACTGGAGGCCGAGAAGCTGCTCGACCTGAGTGAGGTCAAGGCCGCGGCCGAGGCCGCCAAGGCCAAGGGCGCCACGCGCTTCTGCATGGGCGCAGCCTGGCGCGCGCCCAAGGAGCGCCATATGGAGCAGCTGATGGCCATGGTGCGCGAGGTCAAGGGCCTGGGCATGGAGACCTGCGTGACCGCCGGCATGCTCAAGCCCGAGCAGGCCGTGCAGCTCAAGGAGTCGGGCCTGGACTACTACAACCACAACCTCGACACGGCGCCCGAGTTCTACGGCGAGATCATCACCACCCGCACCTACCAGGACCGCCTGGACACGTTGGAGGCCGTGCGCGCCACCGGCATGAAGGTCTGCAGTGGCGGCATCGTCGGCCTGGGTGAGAGCCGCGCCCAGCGCGCCGGCTTGGTGGCCCAGCTGGCGAACCTGAACCCGCCGCCCGAGTCGGTGCCGATCAACAACCTCGTCAAGGTCGAAGGCACGCCGCTGGCCAAGAACGAAGACCTGGACCCCTTCGAGTTCGTGCGGACCATTGCCGTGGCGCGCATCACCATGCCGCACAGCATGGTGCGCCTGTCGGCCGGGCGCGAGGCCATGGACGAGGCGCTGCAGGCTCTGTGTTTCATGGCCGGCGCCAACTCCATCTTCTACGGCGAGAAGCTGCTGACCACCGGCAACCCGCAGGCCGAAGCCGATCGCCGCCTGCTGCAGCGCCTGGACCTGCAGGTGGCCGAGGTGCAGGAGGCGCCGAAGGCCCAGACCGCCGCGACGGGCTGCGGCTGCGAGCGCGCCTGAGCATGCTCTGGCTGGCGACCAAGTACGCGGTCACCGCGGGCCTGGTCGTGGCCATTGGCGAGGCCGTGCGCCGCAGCGACCGCCTGGGAGGGCTGATCGGGGCCCTGCCCTGGGTGACGGTGCTGGCCTTGGTGTGGATGCATCTCGAGGGTCAGCCCGCCGACAAGCTGGCGCGCCATGCCCAGTACACGCTCTGGTACGTGCTGCCCACCCTGCCGATGTTTGGCGTTTTCCCTTTGTTACTGGGGCGTTGGGGTTTCTGGCCCGCGCTGCTGGCCAGTGCCGTGCTCACAATCGCCTGTTTCGGATGGTGTGCCCTGCTGTTGCGTCGCTGGGGAATTGAGTTGTGGTGATGAGCGCGAAATCGGAAGAAGGGGCCTCGGCCGGTGGTCCGCCTCCCGCGGAGGCCACGGGCTCTGTGTTCGTGGACAGCCGCTGGGTGGGCCCCACGAAGAAGGCGGCCAAGTGGCTGATGTCCACCTGGGCCCCTTCGCTGCCGCGCGGCGTGGATGAGCGCCGCGCCAATTTGCAGCGCCCCTTGATCGACCGCATCCGCGATCTGGTGGGTTGGCAGCAGACGCAAACCCTGGTCGGGCGCCGCTATGGCCAGCGCGGCCTGCGGGTCAGCCC
>JBDHSJ010000127.1:0-12032 GCA_039808065.1 Burkholderiaceae bacterium
GGACCGTGAAACACCTCAGCGCCGATGATAGTGCGGATTGCCCGTGTGAAAGTAGGACATCGTCAGGCTATTAACACCCAAAACCCCCCGCAGTCAACTGCGGGGGGTTTTGCTTTGGGGGCGAGGTTCTGGGGTGTGGTCCGATGGCGTCTTGGCCTAATACGCTTCCGATGCCCCGGATGGGGCTATTAAAAGGACAGTGGAGTCGCGCGAAATGACGGAACCATCGGAAATGAATTTGAAGGTTTCAACCGACGTACCTTTGGTGAAAGATGGGGCGGCAGCGGCAGTTCTTTTGAAGGAGCTTTTCCCGGCCCTCTTTTGCGGCGCACCCAAGCCGCTGAAGCTGCGAATTCAATCCGACATTGAATTGCGCGCTCCAGGACGATTCAGTCGCTCAGCTTTAACCGCATTCTTGCGGCGCTACACCGCTACGACGGCATATTTGACAGCGATAACCCGCGCGGCCAATCGTTTTGACTTGGATGGACAGCCCGTGGCTGAACTGAGTCAGGAGCACAAAGCTGCGGCGCGTGAGGCTTTACAGCAGCGCAAGGCGCGCCTTCGCGCCCGTGACGCAGAAATCGAAAACGCGCGCCGCTGGCGCGTCGATCTCTTGCGAGATTGGTCGGCCACCAATCTCTCGCGCGCTAACTTCTGTGCCTTGAAAGGCATCTCCGAAGAGGCGCTAAACCCGCTGTTGGAGCAGGCCAGGGCCGAGGCGAGCGGCTTCCCTGTCCTGGTTGATCCGCGCGCACGCCGGATCAAAGAGCATGGTCGGGCTAAAAGAAGTGATGAACGTCTTCCAAAACAGCGCTAATTAGCGGCTGTCGCAGCCTGGATTGCAAACCCGCTCATTGCGGCCAAGAACTTTCAAACTGCGCAGGCTGCTGGGTAGCCGATGCTTCCCACATTTGAAGCAAGATCGCATATGGCCGCTTCCGAAAAAGGGCGAGCCACCAACCTTAGACTCGTAACGCAATCCGTCATCGCGCACGGCCGTTTGGGTGTCCTGGAGCATGGGGTGTCTGCTTGGCAGTTGGGACGTCGGAATACTAGACGTCGAAAATGACGGCGCCACTACCGATTTGCCCGTGGGCCTCCCCAAATGAGGCCCTCCCAACGCTCAAATAAAAAACGCCCTCGAGCAGAGGGCGTCAGGGACGAGGGCAACAAGCCTTAAGGCTTCTTCGTTGCCAACTGCTCTTCCAGTTCCTTGCAGGAGGGCGCGCAGACAGGCTGGCTCTTGCCCAGCAACTTTCGCGACTTCAACATCGCGCGCGGCCGGTGCTTGCCGCACAAAAAACACGACATGGTTGCGGCGCCAAAAGACGAGGTCGCAGCAAACGGCGAGCCTGGAGCTTTGGACTTGTAGCGCAGGCCATCGGCCTCGATCAAGGTTTTGGTGGTTTCCTTCGCCACGCTGTTCCTGCCTGTAGTGTGTTCGTTAGTAGGGTGCCGCTGTTCAGCAGCAGCGAAGCTGTGATTGTCGCTCAAGCCGCCGCAGGAGGGCTAGCGGGATTGGGCTGTCTGTCCCTGATGAGGGTCATGTCCCGCTGAAGCGAGGGGGGCGCTTCTCCTCCCAAGCCTGCACGCCCTCAAGCAAGTCATGCGAGCTGGCGCAAATTTGCTGATCGGCCTGTAAGTCGGCGAGTGCCAACTCATCGGCGGCGAGGCGATTCAGGTGCCGCTTCATACCGCGCAGCGCCAACGGTGCCAAACCCGCGATGGTTTGGCTCCATTCAGCCGTCAATGCATGCAGCGCGCGCTCATCTACTACCAGCTCATCCAGAAAGCCAATGCGCCACATCTCTTGTGCATCAAAGGTCCGGCCCCCGAGCAGAAGCCGTTTGGCGGGCCCCATGCCGAGTCGCGTCAGCAGGCGTCGCATCCCGCCAAGGTGGTAGTGGAGTCCCAAACGGGCTGCCGGAACTGCCATCACGCACTTGTGGGTGCCAAAACGAAAGTCGCTTGCCAACGCGAGATCGGTGGCCCCACCCCAAAGCCCTGCATGCAGTGCTGCCATGGTGACTTGCGGAAGGTTCTCCCATGCATCGCATAGGCGCTCGAACAGCGCGGGCGCGTCTATGCCGGGTACGGCGTCAATACGAAAGCCGCTGCAAAAGTGGGGCCCCACCGCCTGCAGGATGACAACTCGCACGGTCGTCGCCATACGCAGGGCCTCCACATGCGACTCCAGGACGGCGAGATCCTCCAACTCCAATCGGTTGGCCTGGTGGGGCCTTCGCAGTGTGATGGTGGCAAACGCACCATCGACACGCAGGTCCGGACATTCAGAAAGCTGCATAAGGAATCATTGTCGGCCCCCTAGAATCCCGCGCTCCACCCATCAGGCCTGTCCTGACACTGTCAATTCGCGGCGCTCGCCGCCCATGGAACGAGTCTCCCTGTGCTGATCTCCAACGCCTTTGCCCAGGCCGCTGCGCCCGCCGCCACGCCCGAATCCAGCCTGATGAGCTTGCTGCCTCTGGTGGCGATGTTCGTGGTCCTTTACTTCATCATGATCCGCCCCCAGATGAAGCGTCAGAAAGAGCACAAGGCCATGATCGAGGCGCTTGCAAAGGGCGACGAAGTGGTGACCGCTGGCGGTCTTTTGGGCCGAGTTGCCAAGATGGGCGACAGCACCATCCACGTCGAACTGGCAACGGGCGTCGAAGTGCAGATGCAGCGCTCGGCGGTTGTGCAAGTGCTGCCCAAGGGCACGCTGAAGTAAACCGGCCAGCCCCACTAAAGGGGCTAGCAATTTGCCGCGGGCGCCTCTGAGCGCCCGCCGCCCCTAGGAGGGGCCATGAATCGTTATCCGTTCTGGAAATACTTGGTGCTGGTGGCGGCACTGCTGATCGGGGTCATCTATACCCTGCCCAACTGGTTTGGCGAAGCGCCGGCCGTCCAGATATCGAGTGGCCGCGTCACCGTCAAGGTGACCGAGGAGGTGCGAGCCCGAGTGGCTCAAGCGCTCAGCGCCGCCGGAATCGCATCGGACTTCGTGCAGTTTGAAGGCAACTCGGTGCGCGCGCGCTTCAATGACACCGATGTGCAGATCAAGGCCAAGGATGCGATTGCCAAGGCCCTGAACCCTGACCCGGCCAACCCCGATTTCGTGGTGGCGTTGAACCTGATCTCCAGGTCGCCGCAATGGCTGACCAAGTTGCACGCATTTCCGATGTACCTCGGCCTGGATCTGCGCGGTGGAGTGCACTTCCTGATGGAAGTGGACATGAAGGCGGCCTTGGCCAAAAAGAACGATGCCCTGGTGGGTGACGTCCGCACGCTGCTGCGCGACAAGGGGATTCGGCATGCTGGCCTCAGCAAGGACGGTGAGCGCCTGCAAGTTGCTTTCCGCGATGCCGCCACCTTGGAGGCAGCGCGCAACCACCTGCTCGAGAAGCTGGCTGACCTGGAATGGCAGTCCGCCGGAAGCGGCACCGAACTGCAGCTGCTTGGGCAACTCAAGCCGGCGGCCCGGGTGGCGGTGCAGGAAGGCGCGCTCAAGCAGAACATCAACACCCTGCACAACCGCATCAACGAACTCGGCGTTGCGGAGCCAGTCATTCAGCAGCAGGGCCTGAACCGCGTGGTGGTGCAGCTGCCCGGTGTGCAAGACACGGCCAAAGCCAAGGACATCATCGGCCGCACCGCGACCTTGGAGGTTCGCTTGGTGGACGACAGCGCCGAGGCGCTGGCGGCCTTGGGTGGCTCTGGCCCGGTGCCCTTCGGAACTGAACGGTTCACGGAGCGCGGCGGCCAAGCCCTGATCGTCAAGCGCCAGGCGGTGCTGACGGGCGAAAACCTCAACGACGCCCAAGCCGGTTTTGACGATCAGCACAACCCAGCCGTCCACCTGACGCTCGATGCCCGCGGCGCCCGCATCTTCAAGGATGTGACCCGCGAGAACATCAACAAGCGCATGGCCATCATCCTGTTTGAAAAAGGCAAGGGTGAGGTGGTGACTGCGCCGGTGATCCGCGGTGAGATCGGTGGCGGCCGCGTGCAGATTTCGGGAGCGATGACCTCCACCGAGGCGGCTGACACCGCCTTGCTGCTGCGCGCAGGCTCCCTGGCGGCGCCGATGGAAATCATTGAAGAGCGCACGATCGGCCCCACGCTGGGCAAGGAAAACATCGACCGCGGATTCCAGTCGGTGCTGTGGGGCTTCGCGGCCGTCGCGGGCTTTATGTGCGTGTACTACATGCTCTTCGGCCTGTTCTCGTCGCTGGCGCTCGGTTTCAACTTGCTGATGCTGGTGGCGGTGCTGTCCATGCTGCAAGCAACGCTGAGCCTGCCCGGCATGGCCGCCATTGCGCTGGTGCTGGGTATGGCGATCGACTCGAATGTGCTGATCAACGAACGCATCCGCGAGGAACTGCGGGCAGGTGTTGCGCCGCAGACGGCCATTCATTTGGGCTACGAACGCGCCTTTGCAACCATCCTGGACTCCAACGTCACAACCCTGATTGCGGGTCTGGCCCTGTTGGCCTTCGGGTCGGGTCCGGTCAAAGGTTTCGCGGTGGTGCATTGCCTCGGCATCATGACCTCCATGTTCTCGTCTGTGATGTTCTCGCGTGCACTGGTGAACCTCTGGTACGGCCGCAAGCGCAAATTGCAGTCAGTGGCCATCGGTCAGGTGTGGCGCCAGCAGGCGCCGGCGCAGGCCGAAGCTCAATAAGGGGAGGCCAAGATGGAGTTTTTCCGAATCAAGCGGGACATCCCGTTCATGAAGCACGCGTTGGTCTTCAACGTCGTGTCCTTCCTCACCTTTGCCGCTGCGGTGTTCTTTCTCGTGACGCGCGGCCTGAATTACTCGATCGAGTTCACCGGCGGCACGGTGATGGAGATCGAGTACGGGCATGCGGCCGATGTCCAGCATGTGCGCGAACTGATCGAGCCGATGGGCTTCGGAGAAATCCAGGTGCAGAAGTTCGGTAGCTCGCGTGACGTCATGCTGCGCCTGCCGGTGCGCCCGGGCAAGAAGCAGACCGAGGTCGTGGATGAAGTGTTCGCCGTACTCTGCAAGGCGGAAACAGGGCAACTGCAGCAGAAGTCCTATGTCAGCGACAAGGGCGAGGCCGTGACCAAGACGGTTTGCGTGAATGCGCAGGCAGCCGAACCCTTGAAGCTCACCCGCAGCGAGGTGGTCGGCCCTTCGGTGGGCGCCGAACTGGCGGCGGACGCGGCCAAGGCGCTCGCCTTTACCGTCCTGGGCATCATGGTCTACCTGGCGTTCCGCTTCGAGTGGAAGTTCTCGGTGGCCGGCATCATCGCGAACCTGCATGACGTGGTCATCATCCTGGGCTTCTTTGCCTACTTCCAGTGGGAGTTCTCGCTGTCCGTGCTGGCGGCCGTGCTGGCGGTGTTGGGGTACTCGGTCAATGAGTCGGTGGTGATCTTCGACCGCGTGCGCGAAGCGTTTCGGAAGTACCGCAAGCTCAACACGCATGAGGTGATCGACCACGCCATCACTTCCACCATGAGCCGCACCGTGATCACCCACGGCAGCACGCAGTTGATGGTGCTTTCCATGCTGGTCTTCGGTGGGCCGACGCTGAAGTACTTTGCGGTGGCGCTGACCATCGGCATCTTGTTCGGCATCTACTCATCGGTCTTTGTCGCGGCCGCCATTGCCATGTGGCTGGGTGTCAAGCGCGAGGACCTGGTGAAGGTCGCGGCCAAGACCGAGGATCCCGACGATCCGAACGCTGGAGCGGTGGTGTAAGGTCCATCCCACCGTCCTCGGCCTGCCGCGCTTGCCTTCCATGACTCACCCTTCCGCTGCCCCCGCATTGGCCCAGGCCGCGCGGCGCGTGTATGTGGAGGCCTTGGTCAAGGGTTCTGCGGCAGTGCCTGCCGCCTTGATGGAGGCACTACAGCAGCGGCTCTTGAAGCCGGCTGAACCTCCGAAGATTCGTGCCTGGCGCGACACCCTGGCCGCCCTGCAGCAACACGGCGCGACCTGGCAAATGGGTTTGATTGCGCGTTTGCGCCGGCTGAGCAAGAGCCAGGAGGCCACCCTTGCCCATCCTGCGAAGGCTTTGAGCTTGGTGGAAGACGACACCATCGAGCGTGAGATCCTGGCCTCGCGACTGGCCTTGTCCATTCAGGGCGATGCCCAGTGGCAACTGACCGATCTGCGCACCCGCATGCAGGTGCTGGAGGGGCATCCCGACCTCGCGCCCGACGACAAGCTTCGGCCTGCCGTGATGGCGCGTCTGTGGGTTGACGCCTGGCGCGAAGCAGACCTCGGTCATGTCGACTGGCAGCAGTTGCAAGAGGTGCTGCACGACGAGTTCGGCCAGTGGATGGGCAGCGCCTACCACCTGACGAACCGCTGGCTGCTGGATCAGGGCGTGCTGCCGGAGGTTGACCTTCGCCCCTTCATCGTCCGCTCCGTCGGCATTCGCACCGGGGTTCAGTTGGGCGGGAGCTTTCTCGAGTCCACCAACCGGAGAACGGCGGAGTTTGGCGGCGGGCCCAGTGCGTCGGTGCCGGCCACCCGGCCCAGCAGTGCGCCCGCCGCGCTGCCTTCGGGCGCCAGCGCACTGCAGTTGGCGGCGGCTGGCAGCCCGCAGAGTCAGCAGGCGTTCCAGGTGCTGGAGCAGTTGCATGAAGTGTTGCGCCGCCAGGTGCCCAGTCTTGCGCAAGTCATGGCCCAGCCTGCCCCGACGGCGGGCCCTGAAGTGCTGCCACCGCCCAGTGCTGCCAGCCTGACGCCGCGCCTGCAGGCCGTCATCCAACGTGCTCAGGGCGCCTTGCAGCGCCCGCCCGCCGCGGAAGGCTCAGGCGCGGCCGTGCTGGAGGAAATGCGCGCGCGCAGTCAGGCCTTCAAGCAGGTGTTGAAGCAGGCTGCCGGTACGCCCGAGGAGCGCGCCACGATCGAAATCGTGGCGATGATGTTCCAGAGCATCCTTCAGGACGATCGGCTCCCGGCCACGGTTCGGGTCTGGTTTGCGCGTCTGCAGATGCCGGTGCTGCGCGTGGCCGTGGCCGAGCCCGATTTCTTCGCCGCCAACGACCATCCGGCGCGCCTGCTGATCGACCGCATGGGAGCCTGCGTGCTCGGCTTCGACAGCGTCGATGCGGTCGGTGAGGTCTTGGAGCGCGAAATCAAGCGTGTGGTGCAGGTGGTCGAGGCGTACCCCGACACCGGTCGGCGGGTGTTCCAGACGGTGCTGACCGAGTTCGAGCAGTTCCTCTCCAACTTCTTCGAGAAGGAGAACCCGCTCAGCCGGAAGGGGGTGTCGCTGGCCCAGCAGGTGGAGCAGCGCGAAACGCTGGCGATCCAGTACACGATCGAACTGCGCAAGATGCTGGCCGATATGCCGGTCGATGACAGCCTGCGCGATTTCCTGTTCCAAGTATGGGCCGATGTGTTGGCCGTCACGGCGGTCCGTGAAGGCAGCCAGGCTGAAGTCACGCGGCTCATGAAGCGCGCCGCAGCCGATCTGATCTGGTCGGCGGGTGCCAAAGGCTCGCCGGAAGAGCGGGCGGAAGTCATCCGGCGGCTGCCGGTCTTGCTGAAGACCCTGCGCGACGGCATGAGCCATGCCGGCATTGCCGCAAAGAAGCAAGACGAGCACATCCGGCGCCTGAACAACACACTGGCGGCGGCCTTCACGGCCAAGGCGGCGCCGATCCCGCGTGATCGGCTTGAAGAGCTGATGGACCGCTTGCAGACGCTCGAATCGATGCTGCCCGGCCTGAGCGACATCGATCTGGACGAGGGCTTGCTGCGCGACATTTCCGGCCACGAGACCGAGGGGCTCGAAGTGGTGGGTGAGGGCGGTTCGCCACCGTCGCCGGCCATGCTGGCCTGGGCACGCGAGTTGCCCGTGGGCAGTTGGTACCGCCTGCAGTTCCGCGGCCGCTCAGAAACCGTGCAGCTGGCCTGGGCTGGTGCCCGGCATCAGATGCTGCTCTTTGTGTCGCCCCAAGGCCGTGCCGTGCTGTTTCCCTTGCAGCGCCTGGCGGCCTTCCTACAGGCCAGCCTGATGCAGCCGGCCCAGGATGAGTCCGTGACGGTCAAGGCTACGCGTGACGCACTGGCCCGACTGGAGAGTGACCCGGAGCAACTGCTGCGCTGAACCTTGATCACGACGGCCGTGGCCGTTCAGTGAATCAGGCGCTCTTCGGGGGCAACGAAAAGTTCGTCCAGGATCAGGGCGTCCGGTTCTTCGCCCAGGCTCCAAAACACCATCAAGACGATTATCTTGAGGTCTTCGAGGTCCACCGGGCCGCCCTCAATGGCCATGGCGCGATCCAGCACCACCTCGCGCATGGGCGGGGGCAGTACGCCGGCACTGGCCAGGAAGCTGATGAACTCGATCGATGCCGGGCCCAGTTGCCCCAGCTCATCGGCCGTGTAGACCCGCAGGCTATGGGCCTGCGTCTGCTCGCCTACCGACTGGGCCGCGGCCGCCAAGCCATCGAGCCAATTGAGCGCATCGCGAATGTCATCGCGCTCGAAACCTACAGCCGAGAGTTTGCGGTGCAACTGCGCCGCGTCAGGGCAGGCGTCGGGGCGCCAGTAGGTCTCGTAGAGATAGACGAGCACATCAAACATGCGATTGATGATAGCCGAGGGTGCTGGCGCGGCCGGCTTCGAATCAGGGGGGCTGCAACCCCGCATTCGTGCGCACGAAGCGTTCGCCAGGTAGGCGTTGCACCTGGCCTTGCAGCTCAAGCTGGAACATCTGCGTCAGCACTTCGGTGGTGCTCCAGCCCAGGCGCTGCTGCAGGCTGTCCAACCCGACGGGCTCGAACCCCAGGGCCTGCAGCAATGGATCCGCGGACTCAGGGCCGGGCTCGGCGAGCGGCGCCTGGGGCTGCGCGCGTGGCACAGGGGCAGGCAACTCGTCCAGGATGTCCTGAAAGCTTTGCACCAGCTTGGCGCCCTGTTGAATCAGCTGATGGCAGCCTTGAGCCTGCAGCGAACGGATCGGGCCGGGGAGAGCGAACACCTCGCGTCCAGCTTCGCTGGCCAACCGGGCGGTGATCAGCGAGCCCGAACGCAGTGCGGCTTCGACCACCAGACAGCCCTGACTCAGGCCGGCAATGATGCGGTTGCGCACCGGGAAGTTCGCAGGCAGCGGCGGTTCGCCTGGCGCATGCTCGCTGATCAGAAGGCCCTGCTCGCGGATCCGCGCCGCCAGGTTGCGATGCCGAGGAGGATAGATCTGATCCAAGCCACAGCCCAGCACTGCCCAGGTGCTCCCGCGCTGCAATGCGGCCGCATGGGCGGCGCCATCGATGCCCAGCGCCAGCCCGGAAACGACCACCCAGCCCGCCTGAATGGTGTCTTCAGCGAACTGCCGGGCCAGTTCCAAGCCACTGGGTGTGGGGTGACGGGTGCCGACGATGGCCAATGCGGGACGCGAGAGTTGTTCGCGCTGGCCATCCAAGAACAAGACGAGCGGCGGGTCCGGGCTATTGAGCAGTTGCGGCGGGTAGTCGGCGTCGCCGAGCTTGAGCAGGCTATGGCCTGCATCCTGCAGCCAGCGCAGCGCCTGCGCCAAGCGGCGCTGCTGCTCCGCATCGGGGGCCGGCAAATGGGCCTGGGCGCGCAGCGCATCGCATCCACAGGACTGCAAGAGCCGGCGCGCTTGGACACGCCCCAGTTCGCCGCTCAGCCGCAGCCAGGCCGCCAGTTCGCCCTGGTCAGCCTGGACGGCCACGGTCAGCGCGGTTCGCTGAAACGGTCGCCGGTGCTGACCGGCTCCTTGACGGAGATGATCAGCGCGTACGAAACCCGCTTGAAGGTCTGGAACACGAACAGCACGCCGTGCGCCTCGTCCGGCAATTGCACGGCCTCGTTGCGGTCGTCAGTGCGGTCCTTCACCACCCGACCGGCGCGCCACAGGCTGAGCACGTGGCCGCGCTCCAAGCCGTCAGCGCTGCCGCGGTTCAGCGCCACGATCTGGTTCTGCCCAGCCGTGATGGCGTCGCCATAGACGGAAATGATGCGACCGCCGATCGGCTTGCCTGGGGCATGAGGCAGATAGCGCGAGTAATTGCGCACAGGCACGGGCGCCAGCCGGTCGCCGACCCCGATCTCCTGCCGCATCTGGCGGATGGTGATGGTGGCAGGCACTTCCAGCTTGTCACCCTGGTTGACGGTTTCGCCGCCCAAGCGGGTCAGGTCAGCCGTGCCGAGGTAGACCGATTCGTAACCCAGCACTTCCTTGGTGTCGAAGTCGCGCAGCGGCTTGGCACTGCGGAACACGCGGTAGCTGGACATGGGCTGCTGGATGCCACGCACATAGGCGTTCTCACCTTGCGACAACATCACTCGGCCTTCCTGCGCCGCCACGATGCGCGGCGCCGACGCCAACTCGTCGCTCTCCAGTACGATGGCCTCGTTCAGGAAGGGCTCGATCAGGTGTTGCGGAATGGCGGCCACCGGGTTGTCGGCCAGATCGGTGGTCCGCACGCGCGGGGTCAGCACAAGGTCGCCGTCTGCGCCGGCCACGCTGGAGCTATCGCCAGGGGTCATCTGCAGCATCGCGCGGCCATCGCGCTTGACTAGGTAGAGCGTCTGCCCGGGGTAGATCAGGTGCGGATTGGCGATCTGCTGCTTGTTCATGCCCCAGAGCTCGGGCCAGCGCCAGGGGCTCTTAAGGAAGATGGACGAGATCGCCCAGAGCGTGTCACCGCGCTTGACGGTGTGGCTGTCCGGGGCATTCGGCGCCAGCTCATCCAGCGGCACACCGGCCTGGGCCACGCGCTCGGCGGTGGCGCGCTGGCCTTCGGTGACAGGGTAAGGATTGGCGCCGGCCGGCAAGGCGTAGGCACAGGCCAGGGCGGCGGCGGTCAGACTCAGGCGTAGGCTCTTCAACAGGTTCTCCCGGTGCGCGCGCCGGCATGGCCTGGGCGCCGACAAGGTCCATGGGGCTGGGAGACAATCCGCGCCCCTGGGCTGCTTGGCATTCTGCCGTCATCGCCGCGCATTGCTGCGCTCCGTCTGCCGGGGCGCACCTGGGGCAGACCCGCGCCACGTTGCGCACCGCCCACAGCCCAACTTGCATCGTCACACCCGCACACAGTCTCTATGGCCCGCCTGAACATCCTGCGATTCCCCGATCCCCGCCTTCACACCGTTGCGAAGCCGGTCGCTGCCGTGGATGAGCGCATCCGTCGGTTGGTGGATGACATGTTGGACACCATGTACGCGGCCGAGGGCGTGGGCCTGGCGGCCACGCAGGTGGATGTGCACGAACGGGTCGTGGTGATCGATGTCTCCGAGGACCGCAAGCAGCCGCGTGTGCTGATCAACCCGGAAATCATCGCCGCCAGCGCCGAGATGTGCGAAGGCGAGGAGGGGTGTCTCTCGGTGCCGCAGACTTACGACAAGGTGATGCGCCACAAGCAGGTCACCGTGCGGGCGCTGAATCGCGAAGGCCAAAGCTACGAGTTCGAGGCCGATGGTCTGCTGGCCGTTTGCGTGCAGCACGAGCTGGACCACTTGATGGGCAAGGTCTTCGTCGAGTACCTGAGCCCGCTGAAGCGCGATCGCATCAAGACCAAGATGCTGAAGAAGACCCGCGAAGAACAGCAGCAGGCCCCGCGGCGCGCGTTCTGAGGGCGGGTCTGCCATGCGTTTGGTCTTCGCCGGCACGCCCGAATTCGCCGCCCGCGCGCTCGATGCCTTGCTGGCTGCCGGCCACGAGCTGGTGGGGGTGCTGACCCAGCCTGATCGGCCTGCGGGCCGAGGCATGAAGTTGCAGGCCTCGCCGGTCAAGCAGCGTGCGCTGGCCGCCGGCATCCCGGTGGCCCAGCCCCAGGGCCTGCGCCTGGATGGCCGCTACGCCGATGACGCGGCTGCGGCCCAGCAGCAGCTGCAGGCCTGGGCGCCTGAGCTGATGGTGGTGGCGGCCTACGGCCTGATCCTGCCGCGTTGGGTGCTGCAACTGCCGCCGCGCGGTTGCCTGAACATCCATGCCTCGCTGCTGCCGCGCTGGCGTGGTGCGGCGCCCATCCAGCGCTGCATCGAGGCGGGCGACGCGCAGACTGGCGTGACC
>JBDHSJ010000128.1:0-11997 GCA_039808065.1 Burkholderiaceae bacterium
CGGCCGAGCTGGTCGGCGGTCAGCGCGATCGCCGTCTCGGCGTCGGGCACGCGCAGCAGCGCCTCGGCCAGGCGCATCAGCGCCAGGCCCTCGGGGCGGGTGATCGGGTACTCGCGGAGCAGCGACTCCATCGCCCAGAAGGGGGCGGGGTTGTCGCGCACCTGCTCCACCCAGGGGCCGGCCTGCGCAATCACCTTGGCCCAGCCGGCCTGGGTGCCGGCCAGCTCGGCCACCAGGCCGGCCACGATGGCGTTTTCGTCGCGGTACGGTTCCGGCAGGCGCTGGATTTCGGGCAGGGTGCTCATGGGTGTCTCCTGAAGATCCTGGCACTGTAGGCCGGTCAGATCCGGAAAGGTTGCGGAGAATGCGCCGATCCGCCGAATGGAATTCAGCCATGGACCTGGACGCCACCCCACCCGAAGGCCTCGACCGCATCGACCTGCGCATCCTGCGCGTGCTGCAGGAGGACGCCCGCATCACCCACCAGAAGCTGGCCGAGGCCGTGCACCTGAGCGCCAGCAGCGTGCACGAGCGGGTGAAGCGCCTGCAGCGCGACGGCTTCATCCTCGGCTACCGCGCCCAGCTCAACCCCGAGAAGCTGGGTGCCGCCCTGATGGTCTTCGTGGAAGTGCTGCTCGACCGCACCGTGCACGACGTGATGGACACCTTCAAGGCCGCCGTGCAGGCCCGCCCCGAGATCCTCGAGTGCCACCTGGTGGCCGGCGGCTTCGACTACCTGCTCAAGACGCGCGTGGCCGATATGGCCGCCTACCGCAGCTTCATCGGCACCGGCATCTGGAGCCTGCCCGGGGTGCGGGAGACGCGGACCTATGTGGTGATGGAGGAGGTGAAGTGCGAGCTGGGGGTGAGGGTATAGAACACGTTCCTTTTCTAAGTCCACACTGGTGCACGACGCCTATCCCTACCCGCAGAACTGGTAGCCGTGATGCTTGACCCGATCGTGGACGGCTTGCGTCCACACCCATCGTCACAGGCTCTGGAGCACGCCGTGGGTGGCCGCACGGCCTGATTGCTGGACAACGTCGGGAGCAGGGCCCGCTCAAACTCAATTTCTTGCAAGCTCATGAACCCAATCCGTCGAGCCATGGTCGTCCTCTTGCCAGCAGCCGCTTTGCCGGCTGCGGCGAAGCCGCCAGCTCATGCGACGACCGCCAGGTCCATGGAAGTAGTGCTTTGCGTTCCAGGACCCTGGGCCGACCGCAGCGACTTCTTGCGCACGGTCGTCAACCTGGCACCGATGGGGCGTTACCTGTTCGCAGGCAGAGTGCTGACAGATGTTGTCGAGAAGGAGCACATCCCGCTTGAGTTCAACACAGCAGACGCACGCCTGTCCAAGGCATTCGAGCTTTCTGGACGAGGCCACCTGTCGGCAGACTTGCTGCGTGCCGTGGCGCAACATCGTTCGATTGCCTTTCTGAGATTTCCGGCTCGGCTGGATTCGCAACGGGCGCGCATATTGAAGTTCAGTCGGCTGCTGCGCTCCATCGGGGGCATTGCCGTCAGGGTCGAATCGGCAGGCGTTTCGCATACCTGGGAGCGTTGGGAATCCCTGCTCGGTGGAACGCTTTTTGACCAGTACACCGCTGCAGTCACGCTTGTTGGTGACGCTGACTTCTTCTACTCCTGTGGAATGCACAACTTCGGTCTGGCCGACTGCGAAGTGCCGACATCGCTCGCGCCAGAAGTGGCGGCGGACTTAATGAACCGCTTCAACTACTGGCGCGTCGCAGAACCAAGCACCTTGGGTGATGGACACACTTTTAGCCTGAGAGAAGACTCGCCCAGATACCGCCTCCACCGGCAAAGGGACTCCCGCCATGCGCCCGACGAAGCGTTCTTCAACCGTCATGGCCTCTGGCGGCTTACCCAAGTCTGAGGATTGGACGTGCAGGCGCCAAGCCCGGTCGGCAGCCACGCTGAGGACGACCGATGCTCCCGGCGTCGCCCCACACAACACCAGTAGCCAGATCCACCCAACATCGGCTGCGAGCACGAACGCGCCAGGCGTCTGGAGCGTGGGGGCTCACGGCTTGACCACCGCGCTCGCCTCCTGTAGCCCGCTGTGGCAAGCTTGGTGACCTTAGTCCCCCGCCACACCGCCATGGCCCTGTCCGTCGAAACCCTGGAAGCCGAACTTCTGCACTTGCCCACGGCCGAGCGCGCAAGGCTGCTGGAGCGTTTGATTGCCAGCCTGGATGCAGACGCCCAGCGCGAAGCCGCCTGGGCTCGGCTGGCGGCCGAGCGTGAAGCGCAGTGGCAGCGCGGCGAGGTCCAGCCAGTGGATTCGGGTGCCTTGCTAGCCCAACTGCGTGCTGAGCTGAGTTGAGCGCCTGGCAGTTCCATCCAGCGGCAGCCCAGGATCTCAGCGAAGCCGCGCGCTTCTACCGCCGCGAGGGCGGCGCGGCGCTCAGCCGCCGCTTCCTGGCCGAGGTGGAGCGCACTTTGGCCCTTCTGGCCGATCAAGCCGAGCTGGGCACCCCGCTGGATGAGGAGCGCCGCAGCTTTCCCCTGCGCAGCTTTCCCTATTTGCTGATCTACCGAGCGCTGGGCCAGGAGCGGCGCGTGCTGGTGGTTCGGCACCAGCACCGGGATCCGGACTTTGGCGAGCAACGTTGACCCTGAACCGCTTGTCCTTCCGATGACGCTCCTGCCCATTAATCTGAGCCTTGGGCTGCCTGCCGGGAAGCTCAACTTGCGCGTGGGCCTCTGGATTGAACGCGGCGAGGCAGTGCTGCTGCAGCGCGAACGCAGCGATTCCTTCTGGACCGTACCCGGCGGCCGGCTGCGCTTTGGCGAGACCTTGGAGCAAGGCCTGCGCCGCGAGATGCGGGAGGAATTGGGCCTGGAGCTGGGGCCACTACG
This sequence comes from Burkholderiaceae bacterium, assembly GCA_039808065.1. GTDB lineage: Bacteria > Pseudomonadota > Gammaproteobacteria > Burkholderiales > Burkholderiaceae_C > Inhella. Next base: position 2,884 of record JBDHSJ010000128.1, read on the forward strand.
CCTGTGCGGTCTGGTCGAGAACTTCTACGCGTGGAAGGGCCAGGCTGTGCATGAATGGCTGTGGCTGCTGAGAGGTGATTGGCCGGCCGCAGCGGAACTGCAGAGCCTGGAACCCCAGCTGGAGTTCGCCTGGTGGCCACTGAGCGAACGGCCCGCGCTGCTGCCGCTTGCCCTCAAGGACTGGCGGGGCCAGGCCGACTTCCTGCATGCCGTGCAAGGCCATGACGCCAACTGACTCGCTGCTCGCCGCGTGGCAATTGGCCTGGCAAGGCCTGGGCGCCCGAGGCGACGGCGCCGGCCTGCGCGAACAACTCTGGGTGGCCTACGCCGAACCCCAGCGCCGCTATCACAGCCAGCAGCATCTGCTGGAGTGCCTGGAGACGCTGGAGACCGTGCGCAAGCAGGTGCCCGAGCCCGCAGCCGTGACCATCGCACTCTGGTTTCACGACGCCATCTACGAGCCGCAGGGCAAGGACAACGAGGCCCGCAGCGCCGCCTGGGCCGCGCAGGTCCTGCTCCAAGCCGGCGCCCCGCCTGCGCGCGCCGAGCAGGTCCAGCGCCTGGTGCTGGCCACGCGCCACCAGGCTTTGCCGCGGGCCGAGGACGAAGCCTGGCTGGTGGACATCGACCTCGCCATCCTGGGCGCTGCGCCGGCGCGCTTTGCCGAGTACGAGACGCAGATCCGCGCGGAGTACGGTTTCGTGCCTGAGGCCCTGTTCCGCACCAAGCGCGCCGAGGTGCTGCGCGGCTTTCTCAATCGACCCTTCATCTACAGCAGCGCCCACTTCCGCGCCGAGCTGGAGGCGCGGGCGCGCGCCAATCTGCATCAGGCGCTGGCATGAGCGACGCGGCGGAACTGGCCGAGCGACTGCGCGAGTTGGCGCGCAGCGAGCCCCCGTTGATGCGCGCGCTGCAGGCGGGCCGCGAGCTGGGCTTGGCGGACTGGTGCATCGCCGCCGGCGCGGTGCGCAACCCGGTTTGGGACCGGCTGTTTGGCGGCACAGGCACAGCGGGCATAGCGAGCGATGTGGACCTGGTGTACTTCGACGCCGCCGACACCGACACACGGCGTGACCGCGCCTTGCAGGCCCGCCTGCGCGCCCGGGTGCCCGAGTTGGATTGGGAGGTTGTCAACCAAGCGGGCGTGCACCATTGGTACGAAGCCGACTACGGCTGTGCCGTGGCGCCCTACCGCTCGCTTGAACAGGCTCTGGCCAGCTGGCCGGAAACCGCCACCGCCGTGGGCCTGCGGCTGGAGACGGACGATCAGCTGACCGTGTTGGCACCACTCGGTCTGCACGACCTGTTCGACGGCGTGCTGCGCCACAACCCAGCGCGCAGCAGCGCCGCGCAGTTTCAGCAGCGCGTGCACAGCAAGCGCTTCCTGCAGCGCTGGCCCGGCTTGCGCCTGCCGCTGGATTGAGGCGCCCGGGCGCTGCAGATAATCGCCGCCCTTTGCCGCCCGCTCCCCCACCAGAGGCTGGACGGGGTTGGCGAGCGCTTGGCAGTCATAACCTAGATCGACATTCAGGGAGCCCCCATGGGGAAACACGTGTTCAGCTGGCGCGCGGCATGGCTGCCTTGCCTCCTCGGCCTGCTGGTCGCCTGTGGAGGCGGCTCGGAGCCGCCCGTGGCCAGTCCCCAGGTCGCGGCGGCGAATCTGCCCCAGCAGGCCGCCGACACATTGCGGCGGCGCGCCAGCGGGCTGCAAGTGCAGGCGGCCGCCCTGCCCTCGCTCGAACTGCAGGCCGAGCAGCTGTTTGAGTTTGCAGAGCAGCAGTACCCGCAGCTCTTTCCAGGGCGCAGCCCGACGCGGCTCTTCGGCGCCCTGAACTACCGCTACTACCCGGCCAGCGGCCTTTATCTCGGCATCGTTGTGGGCGCCAGCACCGAGTACCAGGCCGAAGGCGTCTACCTGATGGGCGGCGCCTATGGCGACAAGCCCGTGCAGGTCGGCACGATCGGACAGTTCCTGGATTCCGACGGCGATGGGGTCGTCAATGCCCAGGACGTGGCACCCAGCGACCCGCTGTGCGCGCAGGCACAGGACGCCTACCAAGGCAGCTGCCACTGGCGCAGCATGGGCAGCGCGACGGTCAGGATCCTTGGCCAGAGCGGCGATCTGCTCTACCTGAGCGCGCTGGGCGAGCAGGCGCTGGTCTACGCCTATGACCTGCGCAGCGGCCACTTCACGGCCCGCGCGGCGCTCAGCGGCTTCGTACCCACGGCCATGGTGTATTCCGCCGAGCAGGCGCGCTTCTACATGGGGGATGCACAGGGCCGCGTGCACGCCATCAACGAAGCCTTCGTCGAGATCGGCAAGCCCTTCGCCGAGGTCAAGTTCGCCGTCAACGCCCTGGCGATGGCGGGCAAGCATCTGCTGGTGCAGGACGCCGCCGGCCTGACGGTGTTTGACCGCTTCGGCATCCAGACCGGCAGCGGCGGGGTGTTCTATGCGTCGATCGACGGGGCCGAATGGAATGCGGCCAACTCGCGCCTGTACTACCTGACCCGCGGCATCAGCCCGGCCGACGTGGTCTATGCCGAGCTGGACAGCACCACCGGCAAGATCAAGGGCGGTGGTGAATCGCCCTATCACGGTGACTACCCCATCATGGATCCGGTGCGCATCAACCCGGCCGGCACGCGCCTGCTGCTGGGCTCGGGCAATCTGTACAGCACCGACACGCTGCGCTGGGCCGGCAAGCTGCCTACCGAATCCATCGCCGACGCGCTCTGGCTGAATGACAGCGACACGGTGGTGGCCTCGCGTGGCGCCACCCGGGTGCGCCTGCAGCGCTTCGACGGCACGCGCCAGCTCGTCGAGGCCATGGACCTGCCGCCCGGCGGGCAGCTGCTGGGCCTGGTGCGACGCGGCGGCGACGTGCACTGGCTGCTGCAGTACGGCGACCGCGTGCAGCTGGGCGTCTTCACGCCCTCGGATGACAGCGACAAGGATGGCGTGCCGAACGGCCAGGACAAATTCCCGCTCGACCCCGCCGCAGCCGCGGACAGCGACGGCGACGGCCACCCCGACGCCTGGCTGGCCGGGCGCAGCCAAGCCGACAGCACGACCGGCCTGAGCCTGGACGCCTACCCGCAGGACGCCGCCTGCCATGCCCCCGAGCATGGCAATGGCAGCGTCTGCAACCCCAGCTTCTACGCCCCCAAGGCCGTGCCGACCAAGGTGCTGGCGGATGGCCGTGGCATGGTCTACCTGCTGGACGCACAGGCTGCGCGGGTGTATCGCTGGTCGGCCAGCAGCGCCAGCTTCCTGACGCCCCTGGTCGTCGGCCAGCCCGACCTGGCCGGCGTGCGCCAGGGCCCACGCGTCTTCGGCCTGAGCCCGGATGGCCGCCGCCTGTACTTCGGCTATGACAACGGCCTGGTCAGCTGGATGGACAGCGCCGGTGGCGCCGAGCGCCAGTTCGCCAATGTGGCCAGCGCGGTGGGCGGGCTGGTGGCCGCAGGCAACTTCGTGCTGGTGCAGGACGCCTCAGGGGCCTGGGACACCCATACCGTCTTCGATACCAACGGCGTGCTGCGCGACAGCCAGGACTGGAACTACTACTCGACGCATTACCTCTGGGCGCCCGCCCAGAACCGCGTGTACTTCTATCGCTCCAGCCAGAGCCCGAACGATCTGCACTACGAGGAACTGGACCCGGTGAGCGGCAAGATCGCCAGCAAGGGCGAGACGCCCTACCACGGCGAGCACAGCTTCTACGGCGCGATGGCCCTGTCGCCCAACGGCGCGCGCATTGCGCTGGGGCAGGGCCTCGTGCTGTCCACCAGCGATCTGCGCGTGCTCAAGGATCTGAAGGAATCCTGGCTGGATGTGCAGTGGCTGCTGGATGGCCGCCTGGCGGCTCTGCTGCCCAACGGCGCCAACACGCGCGTGGCGCTTTACAACGCCAACAGCTTGGAGCTGGAGGGCAATCTGCTGGCGGAAGGCGAGCCAATCGCACTCAGCCCGCTGGGCGGCCAGTCCCTGGCCGTGCTGACCCGGCTGCGCGATGGCAGCTTCCGCATGACTGCGCTGCGGCCCTGAGCAGGCTGCACCCCACCCGCATCCGCTTTGCAGCCCCATGCACGACTACTACGCCACCCGCGCCCCGTACTACGACGCCGTCTACGCCAAGCCCGAGCGCGCGGCCGACATCGCCTGGCTGCAGCAGCACCTGCCCGAGGTGTTGGCCGGCCGCGAGGTGCTGGAGATCGCCTGCGGCACCGGCTTCTGGACGCCCTGGATCGCGCGCAGCGCGCGGCGTCTGGTGGCCACCGATGGCACGGCCGAACCCCTGAGCCTGGCGCGAACGCGCCCCGGCTGCGAAACAGTCCATTTCCAACAGGCCGACGCTTATGCGCTGCCGGCGGAGCTGCTGGGCTTTGATGCCGCCTTTGCGGGCTTGTGGTTCTCGCATGTGCCGCGCCAGCAGCAGGCCGAGTTTCTTGATGGCCTGCACGCACGCCTGCAGCCGGGCGCCCGCGTGGTGATGATCGACAACAACGAGGCGCAGCTGCAGGACTTCCCGATCGCCGAAACCGACGCCCAGGGCAACACCTGGCAGCACCGCACCACCCGCGATGGCATCACGCATCGGGTCCTGAAGAACTTCCCGAACGAGGCCGAGTGGCGCGGACTGCTGGCCGGCCGCGCCACGGACATCGAGTGGCGGATGCTGGAGAACTTCTGGTGGGTCAGCTACCGACTGCGCTGAACACCAGCAGCAGGTTGTTCGCCGGCATGGCCACACGCTCCTTGAGCAAGAGACCGGCACGCGCCGCCTCGGCCGCCACATCGGTCAGCGCGCGCAGCCCCCACAGAGGATTGCGGGCGCGCAGGTCGGCGTCGAAGGCCAGATTGCTTGGCGCCGTCGCCACGCCGTCCTCGAGATACGGCCCATAGGTGATGAGCCGGCCCTGCGCCGCCAGGTGGCGGGCGGCGCCCTGCATCAGGCCGGCACAACAGGCCCAAGGGGCGATGTGCAGCAGATTGGCGCAGTAGACGAGGTCAAAGCGGGCCTCGCCCAGGCCCCAATGGGGCTGGGCCACATCGAGCGCCAGTGGCGCCAGCCAGCGTGCCGGAAGCGGCGGCTGGCGCAGCCATTGCAGCAGCTCGGGGTCGGCCTCGCTGGGCTGCCACCGCCAGCCGGGCAGGCCGGCTGCGAAATGGCGGGCGTGCTGACCGGTTCCGGCGGCGATCTCCAGCGCCAAGCCCTGGGCGGGCAGCAGGCACTGCAGTTGTTCGAGGATGGGCTGCCGGTTGCGTTCGGCAGCGGGGGAATGGGGCGCAGGCATCCCGCAGTATTCACTGCAGCGCCTGCCCCAGGCGCTGCAGTCGCGGCAGGTAATGGCGCTCGGGGTCAAAGGAGGCCAGCAGGCGCGAAACCCGACCAATCAGCCGCGCGCGCGGCACCGGGCCGAAGTAGCGCGAGTCGTGGCTGTTGTCGCGGTTGTCGCCCAGCATGAAGTAGTGGTCGGGCGGCACCTGCCACTCGCCCTCGCGGCGCGCCGGGACGGTGGGCAGGGCTTGCAGGGCGTGTCGGCGCGCACCCAGCTGCTCGACGCCGCGCAGGGCCGGGCCCAGCGCCTCCTCGGCCCACTCGGGCTCGCTCAGCGGCACCGGCTCGTCGTTGATGAAGAGCCGGCCGGCGCGCAGCGTCACGCGATCACCCGGCAGGCCCACCACGCGCTTGAGCAGGCGCGTGCCATCGGCGGGCGAGCCGAAGGTGACGATGTCGCCGCGCTCGGGGCCCTGCCATGCGGCAAGCACCACGTCGCTGAGCGGCAGCTTGAGCTGGTAGGCCAGGCGGTTGACGAGCACCACATCGCCCTCGATGACGGTGGGGCGCATCGAGGCCGTGGGCACCGGGTTCCAGTCCGCCACGGCGGTGCGGAACAGGCCGAACAGGGCCAGAAAGAGCACAAAGCCGCGCTGTTCGCGCCACCACTTGCGGGTCATGAGGGGCCTCCTTGAAAGGCGTGCAGGCTAGGCTTGGCCAGGCGCTCGCGCATGCCCTAAGCGGTGGATGCACCGCAGCGCGGGCGAATGGCGGGCAGGAATGCACGACTGGCCCGCCAGCGGGGCGGTCACGCCTCGCTAGGATGCCCGCCCATGCGTCTTGTTGTCCCCCGTCTGGCCTGCACGCTGGCCCTGCTGTGCGGGGCCTGGGGGTTGGCGCATGCGCACCACGAGACCGGCGCGCTGGGGGTGCAGTTCCGCAGCGTGCCGGTGCCGCAGAACCTGGTGCCCAGCCTGGCGCAGGACCCGCGTGGCTTCCTGTGGGTGGCCACCAGCGAAGGCCTGATGCGCTTCGACGGCTACCGCCTGCGACCGATCGAGCAGGGCAGCGGCACGGCGGTGCGGCGCAATCTGGGCTGGATCCGCGCCCTGGCACCCGGGCGCAATGGCCGCATGTGGATCGGCAGCGACACGCAGGGTCTGCTCAGCTACGACCCGGCGCGCGACCGCGTGGAAAGCCATTCGCCCAGCGGCCCGACACGCGCCGTCATCCGCGCGCTGCTGGAAGACGATGAGGGGCAGGTCTGGATCGCCACCGTAGGCCAGGGCCTTCAGCGCTTCCGGCCGGCCACCGGCCAGCTCGACACCGAGACCATCCCCTGGCGCGACCAGACCGAGGCCCGCGTGATGGCCTTGCACCGCAGTGCGAGCGGCCCGCTCTGGGCCGCCCACTGGCGCGGCCTCGCGCAGCGGGTGAACGGTCGCTGGCAGGACCTGTCGCTACCCGATGCCCCCGAGGGCGCGACCGTGCTGAGCCTGTTGGAGGACGAGGACGGCCGGCTCTGGTTCGGCACCCAGGACGGCCGCCTGGGCGTGGTGGAGCGCGGCCGCGCCCGCTGGGTGCTGACGCAGCTGCAGGTGGCCGTGCAGGCACTGGCACAAGCGCGCGACGGCATGCTCTGGGTCGGTACCAAAAGCGGCCTGCTGTGGGTGGATCCGGTCAGCGGCGCCATCCGCCAGCGCCTGCGCCCGGACGCCCGCCACCCGCTCGGCCTGGCTGGCAGCGACATCAGCCAGCTGCTGCGCGACCAGGACGGCGCGATGTGGGTGGCCGGCTTCGGCGTGGGCCTGCAGCGTCACCAGCATCACCCCGCCTTCACGGTGCGCGGGGCCGACCCAGAGCCCAACGCGCCGCTGGCCGAACCCGATGTGCGCTCGGTGCTCGGTCTGCGCAATGGCCGCGTGCTCGTCACCACGCAAACCGGCCTGGTCGTCGAGCTGGACGGGCGCCCTGAGCAGGGTCTGGCCACGCGCGGCATCTGGCCGCGCGAGCGCCGCACCATCGTCGAGTTCATGGCCGAAGCGCCCGATGGCAGCCTGTGGATGGCCAGCGCCGGCCGGCTTGAACATCGCACGCCCGAGGGCCGCCTGCTGCGCGACTGGCCACTCGACGGCGGGCGGGCCCAGCAGATCCTGCCGCGCGCCAATGGCGAGGTGTGGCTGGGCATGCAGGAGGGCCTGTACCGCCTGCGCAGCGCCCAGGCCGCCGCGCTGGAGCGCGTGCAGCCCCAGGGCGACCGACCGCTGACCGGCGCCGTGCACGCCCTGGCCGAGGACCCGCGGGATCACAGCGTCTGGGTCGGTGGCCAGCTTGGCCTCTACCGCTGGCAGCAGGACGCACTGCACCCGGTGACCGAGGCACCCGGCCAAGGCCTGGGCTCCCCCATCGTCATGGCCCTGCTGGTGGGGCGCAACGGCACGCTGTGGGTGGACACCGCGGTGAGCGGCCTGCACCGCCTGAGCGGCTTCGACGGCGCACAGCGTGCGCGCTTTGAGCGCATCAGCGAGTCACTCGGCGTGGATGGCCGCTTCGGCGGCAATCTGCGCGAGGACAGCCTGGGCCGCATCTGGAGCCAGATGCTGGTCTACGACCCGCGCCAGCACCGCATCGACCGCTTCGGTACGGCCGAGGGCGCCGCCTTCGGCACCTATTGGTTCTTCAGCAACACCGCCCTGCCCGACGGCCGCCTGCTGTTCGGCGGCAGCGCCGGCATCCTGCAGGTGGCGCCGCTGGCGTACCACAGCCCGCCGCGCTCCACCCCGGTGGTGCTGAGCAGCCTGCGCGTCAACGGCCAACCCGTGCCCGCCAGCGTGCCGGCCGCCGGCCTGCCCCTGCCGCCCGGTACGCGCAGCCTGGGCGTGGAGTTCGCGGGGCTGGATTACGCCGACCCGGGCCGCTTGCGCTACCAGTACCGCCTGCGCGGCCTGGACGAGGCCTGGACCGAGGTGGATGCCGGCCAGCGCAGCCCCAGCTTCGGCCCGCTGCAGCCGGGCCACTACACCCTGCAGGTGCGGGCCTCGGCCCTGCCCGGTCAGTGGGGCGACCAGCTGCTGGAGCTGCCCTTCGACTTGCAGCCGGCCTGGTGGCAGACCGGTTGGGCGCAGGCCACCCTGGCGCTGCTGGCGTTGGGCGCGCTCTGGGGCGTGGTGCGCTGGCGCACGCGCAACCTGCGCCAGCGCGAAGCCGAACTGCGTGCCCAGGTGGAAGCGCGCACCACCGAGCTGCGCGAAGCCAGCCTGACGGACGCACTGACCGGCCTGCGCAACCGCCGCTACCTGGACCTGCGCCTGCCCGACGACCTGCGCCTGTGCCTGCGCCGCCACGCCAACCAGCCGCCCCCGCCCGACAGCGACCTGCTGGTGATGCTGCTGGACCTGGACCACTTCAAGCATGTCAACGACGTGCATGGCCACGCGGCCGGCGACGCCGTGCTGGTGCAGCTGGCCGAACGCCTGCGGGGCGTGTTCCGTGCCAGCGATTCCCTGGTGCGCTGGGGCGGCGAAGAGGTACTGGCCCTGGTGCGCGAGACCTCGCGCGACGACGCGGCCGAGCTGGCCGCGCGCGTCTGCGAGGCCGTGCGGGGCGCGCCCTTCGTGCTGGAGGGCGGGCAGACGGTGCGGGTCACGGCCTCGATCGGCTTCGTGGCCTTCCCGCTCGACCCGACGCGCCCCGAAACCTGGGGCTGGGCCGCCACGCTGCAGATGGCCGATGCCGCCTTGTACGCCGCCAAGGCCCAGGGCCGCGACGGCTATCTGGGCGCGGTGCGCGCCAAGAACTTGGCGCCGCAGGACGTGCCGCAGCAGCTGGG
>JBDHSJ010000129.1:0-11839 GCA_039808065.1 Burkholderiaceae bacterium
GCAGCGCGCGCTACGACGCCGCCGATGGCGTGGACCTGCTGGCCGAGCTGGCGCTGCGCCTCGCCGCCGGCGGCCAGCCCGGCCAGGCCGGCGCCGTGCTGGGGCTGGGCCAAGCCGGTGAGACGGCGCTGGACCGCCTGCGCCTGATGACCCTGGGCGCGCGCACGCGCCGTGACGGCCCGCAGCGCCAGACCGAGCTGGTGCTGGCCGATCTGGACACCGGCACCCGCCTGGTGCTGCGCCACGACTGGAGCGTGAGCGAGGGCAGCGATGCCGCCGCCGAGGCCCAAGCGCGTGCACGCGAACGCCTGGCGCCCGGCCTGCTGCTCGAAGCCCTGGCCCAGGGCCAGCTGCTGGCGCAAGGCGCCGCCCGGCGCGCCGATGGCAGCCTGCGTCTGGCGCGCGCACGCAGCAGCCAGAACAGCGTGCTGCCGCAGACGGCGGACTGGAGCCTGCTGGGTCCGCCGGTGCGCTTTGACTCCGTGGCCGCGCTGCGTCGCGAGGCCCGCGCCCACCCCCATGCCGCGCTGCAGCCGCGCCACGCGGCGCGGCGCTTCATCGTCTTCACGCCGGCCAGCACCGAGATCGACTGCGCCTACGACCCGCAGGCCCAGAGCCTGCTGGCCACGCTGCAAGACGCCGCGGGCGAGCCCCTGCTGCTGCAGCGCACGCACGAGGGCCATCTGCCGCTGGCGCTGGACAGCCTGGCCGCGGCCTTGAACGGCCGCCACGGCCCGCTGCGCCATGTGGCCGGATGCTTAAGCTGGCAGGACGGCCTGCCCTGCCTGGAGCCCTGGGCCCTGGCCTGCGATCAGGTGCTGGTGCCGGACTTCGCCCGCCAGCGCCAGGGCCTGCTGGCCAGCCTGCCGCTGGGCCACGCCGCACCAGCCGGCACGGACCCTTGCAGCCAGGTGCTGGAACGCCTGCGCCAGCACCTGGCCACGGCCTTGCACACCGGCCTGGCGCAGGTGCCGGCGCGCTGGCGCCCCGAGGGCGAGGCCTTGGCGGCTGAGCTGCAGCAGGCCGGCTTCAAGGCCCTGGGCGAGCAGCTGCTGCAAGCGCAGGCCGCGCCGGCAGGCCCCGCACGCGCCGAGACCTGGCTGCGGCTGCTGGCGCTGGCGCAGCTGCACCGCGATGCCAGTGAGCAGGTTGCGATGGCCGAGCCAGGGGACGAGTCGCCCTGAGCTTTGATGCAGGTCATTCAACACCCAATCTCCGGCGCTTCCCGAGCCTCTGCGCGCCCAGGAAATCGGGCTGGCAAAGACAATTCGCGCATGCGGAAGCAATGGAAGAACGCGCGTGTGGCCACCAAGGTGGGCCTGCTGGGTGTGGGCCTGCTGGCGGTGGCGCTGGCGTCGATCGGGCTCACACTCTGGATAGGCTGGCAGCTTGAAGGCGGCGCTGCTGCGGTGAACGAGGCCGGCCGCCTGCGCATGCAGACTTGGCGCATCGCCCACGCAGTGGCACTGCAGAACCAGGCCGAGGCCGGCACCCACTTGCAGCAGGTGGATCAGGCACTTCGGCTCATTCGCGACGGCGACCCCGCACGCCCCTTGTTTTTGCCGCGCGATGCCACCACCGCGCAGGCCTTCGAGTCGGTGAGCCAAGGCTGGCTGCAATTCCACAGGCTGGCGGCCAACCAACCGGCCCAACTCTCCAGCGCCGACGTGGACGGCATGGTGAAACGGGTAGATCACTTGGTGGCCGCCATCGAAGCCCAGCTGGCCGGCTGGAACACCCTGCTGTCCTCGGTGCAGCTGGCCCTGGTGGCCTTGGCGATCGCAGCGGCGGTCGCTTTCTTGTACGCCGCCCACCTGTTGGTGTTTGCGCCGGTGGACCGGCTGCGGCGGGGTCTGGCCGCGCTGGAGCGGGGCGATCTGAGGGTTCGCGTGGCCGAAGGTGTGCGCGACGAGTTCGGGGACCTGGCACGCGGCTTCAACCGCATGGCGGAGCGGCTGCAAACGCTGTACGCCGGCATGGAGGACGATGTGCGCAGCAAAACCAGCGAACTGCGCGAAGAAAAACATCGCCTGGCGGCCCTTTACGACGCCAGCGCCTTCGCGGCGCGGGCCGCCTCGCAGCAGGAACTGGCAACCGGCTTCACCGAGCGGCTGCGCCGGGTGGCGCGCTGCGATGCCGTGGCCATCCGCTGGCTGGACACCAGCCAGCAACGCATGGTGCTGCTGGCGGCCCAGGGCCTGCCACCGGCCCTGCTGGAAGCCGAGCGCTGCCTCAAACCCGGTGACTGCCATTGCGGCTCGCCGCAGACCAGAGCACGTGTCATTCACATCTTGCCCGAGCACCCGCCTGCCAGCGCCTGTGCGAAGGCTGGTTTTGTGACGGTCACCAGCGTGGCCTTGCCCGTGCAGGGTCGGCTGATGGGTGAGATCGATCTGTTCTACCGCGAGGCTCCGCAGTTGGAGCAGGCTGACCGCGATTTGCTCGACAGTCTGGCCAGCCACTTATCCAGCGCGCTGGAGAGCCTGCGCCATGAAGCCCTGCGCCGCGAGGCGGCCGTGGCCGAGGAACGTGGGCTGCTGGCGCGCGAACTGCATGACTCGATCGCACAAAGCCTTGCCTTCATGAGGATCCAACTGCAGTTGCTGAAGGATGCGCAGGCCAGCGGCATAGCTGGCGACAGCCTGCGGCTGCTGGATGAATTGGAGCTGGGCCTGAAGGAGAGCAGCGCCGACGTGCGCGCCCTGCTGATGAACTTCCGCACCCGCACCGACGGCGACGACCTGCTGCCCGCCCTGCAGCAAACCCTGCAGAAGTTCCGCCTGCAAAGCGGCCTGCAGGCCGAATTGAAGGTGGACGGGCACGGCGCTCCGCTGCCGGCCGATGTGCAGGTGCAGCTGCTGCATGTGGTGCAGGAGGCCCTGTCCAATGTGCGCAAGCATGCGCAGGCGCAGTCCGTGCAGGTCCGCCTGGCGCACCAGCCGCACTGGCAGATCGAGATCCGGGACGACGGCTGTGGCTTCGACCCGCTGCACGACACCCCCGACGACAGCCATGTGGGGCTGCGCATCATGCGCGAGCGCGCAGCCAAGGTAGGCGCCACGGTGGAACTGCAGTCGCGCCCCGGCGCAGGTACGCAGGTGCGGGTGGCGCTGCCAGAATCCGCCGCTCTGAACCATGAATGAAGCCGCCCCCACCCCCATTCGCGTACTCGTCGTCGACGACCACACCCTGTTTCGCCGCGGCCTGATCGCCTTGCTGTCCACCCAGCCGCAGCTGCAGGTGGTGGGCGAGGCGGCCGATGCCTCGGCCGCCGAGCGCCTGGCGGCGGAGTTGCAGCCCCAGGTCATCCTGCTCGACAACCACCTGCCCGGTGCCAGCGGAGTGCAGGCCCTGCCAGCGCTGAAGGCCGCCGCGCCGCAGGCTCAGGTGCTGATGCTGACGATGAGCGAGTCTGAACAGGATCTCGGTGCCGCACTGCGCGGCGGCGCCTGTGGCTACCTGCTGAAGACGGCCGACAACGCCGAGCTGACGCAAGCCATCGAACGCGCCACCCGCGGCGTCTCCAGTTTCAGCAGCGAGATGGCGGGCAAGCTGGCCAGTGCCTTCCGCCAGGAAACCGAGGCCGCCGCACCGCCGCCGCCCGACCCCTTCGCCGGGCTGTCGCCGCGCGAGCGCGAGATCCTCGACCTGATCGCCCGCGGCGACTCCAACAAGCTGATCGCCCGCGAGCTGGGCATCGCCGAGACAACGGTGAAGATCCATGTGCAGCACTTGCTGCGCAAGCTGAACCTGGACTCGCGCGTTCAGGCGGCGGTGCTGGTCACGCAGCAGCGCAGCGCATAGTTCTTTAGAACGAGGGCCGACCCAAAGCGGTCCTCCGAGCGGCGACCCGGCGCCTGCCGTTTCGGCGAATGGGCCATCTGGCGCCCGCACGCCACAGTGCTTCTCAGCCATTCCGAGGAGTTCTACCCATGCGCGCCGCCGTCGATCGCAGAGCCTGGTCGGTGCTGATCGTCAGCACCCTGGCCTTCACCGTCTGCTTCATGGTGTGGATGATGTTCGGCGTCATCGGCATCCCGATCAAGAAGCAGCTGGGCCTGAACGCCACCGAGTTCGGCCTGCTGACCGCCATGCCGGTGCTGACCGGCTCCTTGGTGCGCGTGCCATTGGGGATCTGGACCGATCGCTACGGCGGCCGCATCGTCATGGCGCTGCTGATGGCCAGCACCGTGCCCACCATCTGGCTGATGGCCTATGCCACGCAGTACTGGCACTTCCTGGTCATCGGCCTGTTCGTCGGCCTGGCCGGCGGCGCCTTCTCGGTCGGCACGCCCTATGTGGCACGCTGGTTCCCCAAGAAGCGCCAGGGCATGGCCATGGGCGTTTACGGCGCCGGCAACTCCGGCTCGGCGGTGAACAAGTTCATCGCGCCGGCCTTGCTGGTGGGTTTCGGCTGGACGATGGTGCCGCAGGTCTATGCCGCCGTGATGGCCGGCACGGTGCTGCTGTTCTGGTTCTTCAGCCATCACGACCCCAAGCATCTGGCGCCCAGCCATGTGAAGTTCCGCGATCAGCTCAAGGCACTGAAGAACCCCAAGGTGCTGAAGTACTGCCAGTACTACAGCATCGTGTTCGGCGGCTATGTGGCGCTGGCGCTGTGGATGGTGCAGTACTACGTCGGCGAGTACGGGCTGGACATCCGCGTGGCCGCGCTGCTGGCGGCCTGCTTCAGCCTGCCCGGCGGCGTGCTGCGCGCCGTCGGCGGTGTGCTGTCCGACAAGTACGGCGCGCACCAGGTCACCTGGTGGGTGATGTGGGTCAGCTGGATCTGCCTGTTCCTGCTCAGCTACCCCCAGACCGAATTCACCATCCACACCATCGACGGCCCCAGGACCTTCCACATCGGCCTGAACGTCTATGTGTTCACCGCCATCATGGGTGTGCTGGGCGTGGCCTGGGCCTTCGGCAAGGCCTCGGTGTTCAAGTACCTCAGCGACGAGTTCCCGCACAACATCGGCGCCATCAGCGGCATCGTTGGCCTGGCCGGCGGCCTGGGCGGCTTCATCCTGCCCATCCTGTTCGGCGCCCTGCTCGATTTCACCGGCATCCGCTCCAGCGCCTTCATGCTGATGTACGGCGTGGTCTGGGTCTCGCTGATCTGGATGTACTGGACGGAGGTGCGCAAGACCGAACTGATGGGGCAACACACCCAAGCCCCCCCGCTTTCCGCCTGAGCCGCGAGGATTCCCATGAAGCACAAGACCCCCGCGCCCGCTGCCAGCGGCGCCGACATCGCCGACTGGCAGCCCGAAGACGAGCGCTTCTGGGAGCAGACCGGCAAGCGCATCGCCTACCGCAATCTGTGGCTCTCCATCCCAGCCCTGCTCTGCGGCTTCGCCGTCTGGGGCATGTGGGGAATCATCAGCGTGCAGATGCTGAACCTGGGCTTCCCCTTCAGCCAGGCCGAACTGTTCACGCTGACGGCGATTGCCGGCATCTCCGGCGCCACCATGCGCATCCCGGCCTCCTTCCTGGTGCGCCTGGCCGGTGGCCGCAACACCATCACGCTGACCACCGCGATGCTGCTGGCGCCCGCCCTGTGCACCGGCATCGCGCTGCAGCACCCGGAGTGGCCGCTGTGGGTGTTCCAGCTGATGGCGCTGTGGTCGGGCGTGGGCGGCGGCAACTTCGCCAGCTCGATGTCCAACATCAGCACCTTCTTCCCCAAGCGCCTGCAGGGCACCGCGCTGGGCCTGAACGGCGGCCTGGGCAATTTCGGCGTGACGACGATGCAGATCCTCATCCCGCTGGTGATGACGATGCCGCTGTTTGGTGCCCTCGGCGGAGATTCGATGCCGTTGCTGAAGGACAGCGGCTGGATCTTCGGCAAGATCGCCGCCGGCACGCCGGCCTGGGTGCAGAACGCCGGCTTTGCCTGGGTGATCTCGCTGATCCCGCTGGCCATTGCCTGCTGGTGGGGCATGAACAACCTCAGCAGCGTTTCGCCCACCGCCGGCCACCCGATCAAGGCCTTCGCCAAGATCACCTACCTCTACACCCTGGCCTTCATTCCCTCGATCGCCATCCTCTACATCTACCTGCCGGCACCCACCGGCCTGGGCCTGATCAATATGTGGGTGGCGGTGCCGCTGGACATCTGCGCGGCGCTGCTGGTCATGAAGCTGGCCGCCTTCGGGCCGATGAAGGAAAACATCGCCAAGCAGTTCGCGATCTTCCGCAACAAGCACACCTGGTCGATGACGGCGCTCTACATCGTCACCTTCGGCTCCTTCATCGGTTTTTCGATGGCGCTGCCGCTGTCGATCGCGGTGATCTTCGGCGTCAGCCATGTGCCCGATGCGGCCGGCGTGATGCAGCACACGCTGAAGAACCCCAACGCGCCCTCGGCCTTCACCTACGCCTGGCTGGGGCCCTTCATCGGCGCGGCCATGCGCCCGCTGGGCGGCTGGATCGCCGACCGCTGGGGCGGTTCGCTGGTGACGCAGATCATCTCGGCCATCCTGGTCGTCGGCTCGGTGGCCGCCGGCTATGTGATGAGTCTGGCCTACAACTCGGCCACGCCCGAGCAGTACTTCCCGGTCTTTCTCGGCCTGATCCTGTTGCTGTTCTTTGCCAGCGGCATCGGCAACGGCAGCACCTTCCGCACCATCGGCGTGGTGTTCGACCGCCAGCAAGCCGGTCCGGTGCTGGGCTGGACCTCCGCGGTGGCCGGCTATGGCGCCTTCATTGCGCCGGTGGTCATCGGTGACCAGATCAAGGCCGGTACGCCGCAGCTCGCGATGTACGGCTTTGCGGTGTTCTACGGCCTGTGCCTGCTGCTCAACTGGTGGTTCTACCTGCGCCGCGGCGCAGAGATTCACAACCCCTGAGGAGCGGCGGCCGCGAAGGGGACCGAAATGAGGCCTGGCCTGCGCGCCCTGCACCCCGGCAACTTCGCGGCCGTCATGGCCACCGGCATCCTGGCGATCGGATGGGGCAACGCGGGGCAGTCCGCAGTGGCCGAGGCGCTGGCCGGGCTGGCGCTACTGGGCTGGCTGCTGCTGCTGGCCCTGAGCGCGCTGCGCCTGCTGCACCATGCCGATGCGGTGCGGATCGACCTGCTGAACCCGCGCATGGTGTTTTCCTTCTTCACCCTGGTGGCCGCCACCAGCATCGTGGGCCTGCTGCTGCACGCGCGCGGCCACCCGCGCCTGGCCCTGGGCTGCTGGATGCTGGCCTTTGTCGCCTGGTGTGCGCTGCTGTACCTGGCGTTCGCGGTGCTGACCTTCCGCACCCACGAGAACAACGTCAACATCGTGCATGGCGGCTGGCTGATCGCCATCGTGGGCACGCAGTCCCTGGTCGTGCTGGGCGCTCGCATCGCGGGCGATCTGGGTGGCCTGGCCCAGGCGATGGTGTTCGAGGCCCACCTGCTGTGGAGCCTGGGCCTGGCCTGGTACGGCATCTTCATCACGCTGTTCTGCTACCGCATCTTCTTCCTGGCGCTGAAGCCGCAGGATCTGTCGCCCCTGCTCTGGGTGGTGATGGGGGCGGCCGCCATCAGCACCACTGCCGGAACCACCTTGCTGCATGCGGACCCGGGACTGCGCTTTCTGCATGCGCAGCGCCCCTTCATCGAGGGCGTGACCCTGATGCTGTGGGCCTGGGCCACCTGGTGGTTGCCGCTGCTGGTGATGTTCTTCGTCTGGAAGCACGCCGTGCGGCATGAACCGCTGCGCTACGAGCCGGTGCTGTGGACCTTTGTCTTCCCGCTGGGCATGTACGCGGTGGCCAGCCTGCGCCTGGGGCAGGCCGCCGAGTTCGCACCGCTGGGCTGGGTGGCACAGGGCATGCTGGGGGTGGCCAGCCTGGCCTGGCTGGCAGTGGCCTGCGGGCTGCTGCGGCAGTTGCTGCGGGCGCGCACCGAAGCGGCCTGAGCGGCCTGAGCCGCTCGTCCGGCCCTAGTTCGAAAGAACGATGCCGCCCACCCCCGGCCTCGTCCCACTGCACTGCCGCCCCCGATCCGCCGATGGATGGTCGCGAACCCGGCCAGCAAGGAGCATCCGGAGCGTGAACCAGACCCTTCGCATCGGCCCCGCCTGGAATCCGGAAGATCCGGATTTCTGGGCCCGCCATGGGCGGGCGCTGGCGCTGCGCAATCTGGTTTTCATCATCCCGGCGATGGTGCTGTCCTTTGCCGTGTGGATGCTGTGGTCGGTGCTGGTGGTGCATCTGCCGGCAGCGGGCTTTCGCTACAGCACCAACCAGCTGTTCTGGCTGAGTGCGCTGCCCGCCCTGTGCGGCGCCACGCTGCGCGTCTTCTACGGCCTGGCCCTGCCCTGGGTGGGCGGGCGCCGCTGGACGGCGCTTTCCACCGCCAGCCTGCTGCTGCCGGCCGGCGGCATTGCCTGGGCCGTGCAAGACCCGCGCACGCCCTACGAAACCATGGTGCTGCTGTCGCTGCTGTGCGGCCTGGGGGGCGCCAACTTCGCCAGCGGTGTGGCCCACATCAGCGCCTGCTTCCCGGCGCATGAGCAGGGTGCCGCGCTGGGCGTGGGCGCCGGCTTTGCGCACCTGGGCGTGAGCCTGGCGCAATGGCTGGTGCCGGCCATCATTGCGCTCAATCTGTTCGATCTGCCGCAGCCGGCCGGCCAGGCGCTGTGGCTGGCCAATGCCGGCCTGGTGTGGCTGCCCCTGATCGCGCTGGCCAGCCTGGCGGCCTGGCTGGGCATGAACGATGTGCAGCGCGGCGATCTGTCACTGCAAAACCAGGCCCAGGTGTTCACGCGCCGGCACAGCTGGCTGATGGGCTGGCTCTACCTGGGCAGCTTTGGCAGCTTCATCGGCTTCTCAGCCGCTTACCCGCTGCTGCTGAGCCAGCAGTTTCCAAGCTCGGGCACTGCGCAACAGCTGGTGTGGATCGGCCCGCTGCTGGGCGCTCTGGCTCGCCCGCTGGGCGGCTGGCTGGCCGACCGCGTGGGCGGTGCACACGTGAGCCTGCTGGCCTTTGCTGCGCTGGTGCTGGGTGTGCTGGGTGTGCTGGCCAGCCTGAGTGGGCCGGCCCAGCAAGACATGTTCGTGGCCAGTTTCGTGCTGCTCTTCGGCGCCGCCGGCGTGGCCAACGGCAGCACCTTTCGCATGATCTCGCTTGGCTATCTGCGCGAGGCCCTGGAGCACAACGCTGACAGCCTGCGCGATGCCCAGGCCCGCGGTGCCGCTGCGCTGGGCCTGTGCTCCGCCATCGGCGCCTACGGCGGCTTCTTCATCCCCAAGAGCCTGGGCAGTGCATTTGCCCTGGCTGGTGGCCCACAGGCCGCGCTGTTCTGCTTCTTGGCGTTTTACCTGAGCTGTATGGCCATCTGCTGGTGGTTCTACGGCCGCTCCCACGCCCCCCTTTCCTGCTAACGGAGAACAAGCATGTCCCATTTCCTGGATCGACTGACCGCCTTCCGGCTGCCACGCGAAGAGTTCGCGAGCGGCCATGGCGTAACCACCGGCGAGGACCGAACCTGGGAGGATGCCTACCGCAACCGCTGGGCGCACGACAAGATCGTGCGCTCCACCCATGGCGTGAACTGCACCGGCTCGTGCTCGTGGAAGATCTACGTGAAGGGCGGCATCGTCACCTGGGAGACCCAGCAGACCGATTACCCACGCACGCGTACCGACCTGCCCAACCACGAGCCGCGCGGCTGCGCCCGCGGCGCCAGCTACAGCTGGTATCTGTACAGCGCCAACCGCGTCAAGTACCCCATGGTGCGCGGCCGTCTGCTCAAGCGCTGGCGTGAGGCATTGAAGGTCTCGAAGAGCCCGGTGGATGCCTGGGCCTTGATCCAGGGCGACGCCGCAGCGCGCCGTGACTACCAGCAAATGCGCGGCATGGGTGGCTTCGTGCGCGCCACCTGGGACGAGGTGGACCAGCTGATTGCGGCCGCCAACGTTTACACCATCAAAAAGCATGGCCCGGACCGCGTGATCGGCTTCTCTCCGATTCCCGCCATGTCCATGGTCAGCTACGCCGCCGGCAGCCGCTACCTGAGCCTGATCGGCGGCGTCTGCATGAGCTTCTACGACTGGTACTGCGATCTGCCCCCGAGCAGCCCGCAGGTCTGGGGCGAGCAAACCGACGTGCCCGAATCGGCCGATTGGTACAACAGCAACTACATCATTGCCTGGGGCTCCAATGTGCCCCAGACCCGCACGCCGGACGCGCACTTCTTCACCGAGGTTCGCTACAAGGGTGCCAAGACCGTGGCGGTGACGCCCGACTACTCCGAAGTCGCCAAGTTGGCCGACATCTGGATGCACCCCAAGCAGGGCACCGATGCCGCCTTGGCCATGGCAATGGGCCATGTGGCGCTGAAGGAGTTCTACTTCGACAAGCGCAGCAGCTACTTCGACGACTACGCGCGCCGCTACACCGACATGCCCCTGCTCGTGATGCTGCAGGAGCAAACCCTGCCGGACGGCCGCAAGGTGCTCGCGCCCCAGCGCTATGTGCGCGCAAGTGACTTCCACAACAAGCTCGACCAAGCCAACAACCCCGAGTGGAAGACCGTGGCCTTCGACAGCAGCGGCCGCGTGGTGCTGCCCAATGGCTCGATCGGCTTCCGCTGGGGCAAGGATGGCCGCGACGACCAGGGCAAGTGGAATCTGGAAGCCAAGGAAGCCCAGGGCGATGCCGAGGTCAAGCTCAAGCTCTCGCTGATCGAAGATGGCGAGCAAGCCCATGAGGTGGTGGACGTCGCCTTCCCCTACTTCGCTGGCGCCGAGCACCCGCACTTCAAAGGCAACCAGCAAAACGGTGACGTGAACCTGCAGCGCGTGCCCGCCGCACGCCTGAAGCTGGGCGGCCAGGATGTGCTGGTGGCTACCGTCTTTGATCTGCAGGTGGCGCAGTACGGCATCAACCGCGGACTGGGCTCAGGCGCAAAGAGCTACGACGACGACGCGGCGTACACCCCGGCTTGGCAGGAAAAGATCACCGGCGTGCCGCGCGATCAAGTCATCACCGTGGCGCGCCAGTTCGCCGACAACGCCGACAAGACGCATGGCAAGTCGATGATCATCATCGGCGCCGCCATGAACCACTGGTACCACTGCGACATGAACTACCGCGGTGTGATCAACCTCTTGATGATGTGCGGTTGCATCGGCCAGAGCGGTGGCGGCTGGGCGCATTACGTGGGCCAGGAAAAGCTGCGCCCGCAAACCGGATGGACCGCACTGGCGTTCGCACTGGACTGGAGCCGTCCGCCGCGCCAGCAAAACAGCACCAGCTTCTTCTACGCCCACTCGGACCAGTGGCGCTACGAAAAGCTCGGCGTGGACGAAGTGCTATCGCCGCTGGCCACCGAAGCCCAGCGCCAGGAGTTCGGCGGCAGCATGATCGACCAGAACGTGCGCGCCGAGCGCATGGGCTGGCTGCCCAGCGCACCGCAGCTTGAGATCAACCCGATCGAACTGGTCAAGCAGGCCGAGAAGGCCGGCATGGACCCCAAGGATTACTTGATCCGTGGGCTGAAGGACGGCTCGATCAAGATGAGCTGCGAGGACCCGGATGCACCGCAGAACTGGCCGCGCAACATGTTCGTCTGGCGCTCCAACCTGCTGGGTTCCAGCGGCAAGGGCCACGAGTACTTCTGCAAGCACTTGCTGGGAACCAGCCACGGCGTGCAGGGCAAAGACCTGGGCCGCGACGAGGCCAAGCCGCAGGAAGTGAAGTGGCATGCGCAGGGCCCTGAGGGCAAGCTAGATCTGCTGGTGACGCTGGACTTCCGCATGAGCACCACGGCGCTCTATTCGGACATCGTGCTGCCCACCGCCAGCTGGTACGAGAAGAACGACCTCAACACCAGCGACATGCACCCCTTCATCC
>JBDHSJ010000130.1:0-11744 GCA_039808065.1 Burkholderiaceae bacterium
AAGGCCAGCCGACCGATGGCGAACATCCAGGGATGCGACCAGTCAAACAGGTACTTGTTGACGTGGTCAATCGTCATGGCGATCAAGGCGAGCCACTTCAAGGCCTCAAGCGCGCCAGCAGCGATCTGCAGGCGCGGCCAGGCACAGGCGCCGCCCGGCTCGCACACGAAGCGGCCGGTGTTTGTGGCGCCTGGGATGCGCAGGGTTGCCGCGCCCGAGCCGAGCGCAGCGGAATTGACGCGCTCTGTGCGCAGCTTCTTGGTGGATCGCTTTGCCATGGCGTGCGTTCTCAGCGGGTGCGCTCGCTGGTGACTTGGCGCGGTGCCTGAATGGCAGCGGGCCTGTCCTGGGCGCGCGGGGCATCCCGGTCGTAGACCTTGACGATGGGCGTGCGGCCGTTGGCCTGCATCGCGTCGAGCTGTTTGCCCAGCTCCTGGCGGATGGCTTCCTGCTGAGGCTCGCGGATGCCCTGCTTCTGCATCACCAGGTCCAAGGCGCGTAGGACATTGGTGGTCGAGCTGGACTGGATCTGCGCGGGACTGGTCTCTTCCCTGTCCTTGCGCAGCTCTTTCACCGCGACCTTGTTGTCCTGGCTGGGGGCTTGGACTCGGTCAGCAGCGGGTTCCTGCGAGCGGGGGCCGGCGCCGGTGCGGGCCAGCGCGCTCGCTTCCATACGGGCGCGCTCTGCGGCCGCGGCATCGCGGTCCCCTTTGGTGGGCTCGTAGCCCACGGCCTTGATGCCTCGTGCCTCGGCTGCGATCCAGGCCTGGCGCACGAACTCGGACGAACCGGTCAGGCGCACCGTGGCCCAGCCGCGCTCGGCGGCGCGATCCATCATGCCCACGGCAGCGGCCTGGCTGTGGTCTGCCGTGCGCAGACTGGTCAGGCGCTCCGTGAAAGCCACCTTGCCGGGCTGATCGCGGAACTCGTAGTCCTTGCTCAGCAGGTGAGAGCGCACGTTGAAGCGCTCTTCCAGGGGTGGATTGGCTTTGCGCGGCTCCACCTCGGCCGACGAGTGCTCGATGCGATTGCGGGCCTGCTCGAAGACCTTTTCGGCTTGCTTCGGGCCGGTGGCTGCGGAGAGGGCTGCCAGCTCGGAGCCCTGCATCGCGTCGATGGCCTTGCTCTTGTCGCGCAGTTGCGTGTCAGTCGGATCGAGCTGGGCCTTGGCCAGCGAGCGGGCCACGGCCAGCTCCGGCGTGTCAGGTGTGCGCTCCCGGCTGGGGAGAGCCTCGACCGAGTTGAGACCCATGGACTGGGCTGCGCGACTGCTGTCGGCGTGGCGCAGCTCCTGCAGCTTGGCCAGGCGATCGGGCTCGATCTCGTACTGGGTGCTCTTGGCTTTGGTGTCGCCAGCGGGTACTTCGTGGCCTGTATCGCGGGTCGCCTCAGCACCGCGCAGGTAGGCGGGCACCTGGTAGGCCTTGGGGGCGTGCTCGTTCCAAAGCGCCGCGGCGGCCGCCTTGTCCTGGCCGGCCAGTCGTTCCAGATCCTTTTCGATCTTGCGAATCTCTTCGGCACCGGCATCCCGCTTCTTGATGTCGTCGCTGTAGGCGTGCCACCAGTCGGCCGCCTTCATACGAGAAGCCAGGCTGTCGGTGTTGGCGGGGGTAGTCTTTGACGATTCAGACATGCTGGGCTCCTGGGTTACAGCGTGGACGCGCCCAGCGTCTCGACGCGGGGTGCAGAGGCGTACAGCTCGATCTCGACGCGGCGCTGGGCGCCATCACCGCCCGCCACGCCCTGCAGGGCGTCACCGGATCCCTGCCACTGCAGGCGCACGCGCTGGATGGGGATGCCGGACTTCACGAGCCAGGCGGCGGCGCTGGCGGCGCGCCGGCGTGCCAGATCGGTTTCCGACAGGCTGTCGGAGCTGGCATTGGTGCGGCCACGCACCACGATCAGTTCGGCGCCGGCGGCGGCCTCAGCCAGGCGGCGGCCCTGTTGATCGGGCAGGCTCCAGGTGGCCGATGCATTGGCGAAGGGCACGATGAACACCTGGTTGCCACGCGGCGCGCCCATCGACACCTTCTCCGCCTGGCCGGACACCCTGCAGGCCTGCGCGGAGGTGATGGCGGCCGCTTTGGCGGCGGTCGCCGTGCGCTGGGCGCTGTGCAGCACTTCGGCCAGCTCGATCTTGGCGGCCTCCAGCTCGCCGGTGCAGCGCTGCAGGCCGAGGGTCTGGCCGTTGTTGACCGGGCGGCGGACGGAGTCATCCACCGAGGGCGCCTGGGGCGGACTGGTGCAACCGGCCAGAACGAGGGCCACGGCGAGGGCAAGGGGGGTGGACTTCATGGGATCTCCTGTGCGGTTGAGGCGCTTCACTGCGCCGTCTCGACTTCGTGCAAGGGGGTGATGACGCCGTCCTCATCCACATGGGAGTCGGCGAAGGGTTGGCTGGCAGGCAGGGGTTCGGAATCGCCCGCCCTGAGGAACGCGCCGACGAAGTCCTGCACGTCCTCTGTCGTGGGTTGATCCGGCAGTCGCGGCATCCGTCCGAAGTCCCCGGCCAGCTGCTCCAGCGTGAATTGCTCGCCCGGTGCGGCGGTGCGGATGCGGCGCTCGACGCGCGCCTGGTGCAGGTCCAGGTCGATCGCAGGCGTCGCCGGGGGCGGCAGTAGCCTGGCGGTGAAGGTCGGGTCGTCGTAGTAGCGGATCTTTTCCGCGAGGATGGGCTTGCAGTTCTCCAGCATCACCACCTGGCGGTCTGTGCCCAGTTCCTTGAACTCCTGCGGCAGCAGAAGCGCACGGCGCTGGCTGCTTTCATTGCGCGAGGTGCTGGCGCCGCCCTTGGCGCCGTGGTTGACCGAGCGGCCGCGGCTTTCTTCCTTCTGGGTGAAGGTGCCCAGGGCCTCGCTGTATTCGTTCGCGTCGCGCTGCTCGCGCGGCGCGTACATGATCTGCAGGGCGTGGTTGGTGGCGAAGGTCCGGGCGTCGTCCTTGCCATAGGTGCTATCCAGCTGGCTCATGGCCTGGATGACGGTCAGCACGCGCACGTTGTAGCCCGCGATGTAGCTGATGCCCTTGGCCAGGGCGCCGACGCGTCCCATGGCCGTGAACTCGTCCAGCACCAGCAGCAGCTGAGTCTTCAGCGAGGGGTCTTCCTCGGGCAGCTTGCCGGTGTTGAGGTTGATCGCCTGACTGAAGAACAGGTTCAGGACTACGGCAGCATCGGCCAGCTTGCGGGGCGGGATGTCGACAAACACGCTCATCGGTTTGCGGCGCAGGTCCTGCAGGCCGATGTCGTCGTGGCTGGTGGCGGCGTCCACGAAGGGATCCGAGAAGATCGTCAGGGGCGCGTCGAAGGTCGCCTTGATGCTTGCCAGCGTGTTCTCGCTGGTGGACATGAAGCGGTTCAGCGTGTCGATGCACACATCCGACAGCGGCCGACCGGCTTCGGCGCGTTCGCTGATGAGTTTGCGCAGGTACTCGCTCAGTGACTGGCCCTTGCCGCTGCTCTGACGCAGCAGCTCGCCGATGGTGCGGGGCAGCTCCGGCGTCTCCAGCAGGTACAGGCCGAGGCCCAGGAACAGGTCGCGCGCCTTGTTGTTGAAGAACTTGTCGTTGTCGGTGCCGCCCTGGCTCGGGTACAGCACCTGGCCGATTTCCAGCAGATCGCCGACGCGATAGCGCGGTTCAGCGCGCACGGTGGCCAGCGGGTTCCAGCGGTGGGTTCGGCCGTCCTCGGCGAAGGGCGCCCACTTGAACACCTGCTGGCCGTGCTTGGCACGGAAGCCGGCGGTGATGCGGTGGTTCTCGCCCTTGATGTCCATCACCACGATGGAGCCCTGGAAGCTCAGGCAGTTCGGCACCACGATGCCGACGCCTTTGCCGCTCCGCGTGGGTGCGCTGAGCACGACCGACTGCTGGCCCGTCAGGGTGAGGTACTTGGGGCCCATCTTGCCGACCACGATGCCGCCCTGCCCCGACATGAGGCCCGCCTTGTGGATCTCGGTGTGGTTGGCCCAGCGCGCGCTGCCGTGCAGCTCGCGCTTGCGTTGGGTCGCGCCTACGGCGATCAGCGGCAGGGCGAAGAAAAACAGTCCTCCCATGCCCCCCACGCTGGCCTTCAGCATCTTGCGGTGGCGAGGTGATTCCTCGCTCTCCTGCCAGAGCGACTGCAAGCCTTCAAGGCCGAGATGGGAAGGGCGCTGACTGTTCAACGCCATGTAGAGCGCCTGGCCGCCCACCACGGTGCCGTAAGCACCCACTGCCGTGTACCCAGCGACGGCCAGCGCGATCAGCGAGGCCTTGAGGCCCTTGCCGGGGCCTTTGACGGGCGTGGCTGCATGGGTCGGCGAGCCGGCTGCGGGATTGGCGGCGCTCATCAGTGGGCCTCTTTCAGCAGGCGCGGCGTGTACTGCAGGCCTGTTACGCAGAACCGGCCGCCGATGCGTGCGAAGTGAACGACCACGTCAATGACCGAATCCGCCAGCTGTCGGATCTCCGGCATGGACATGCCGCCGCCGGCGCCCGACTGGCGCACCAGCAGCGCCAGGCGCTCGCGCGCTTCCTCGCAGGAGCCCGCGTGAATGGTGGTCATCGAGCCGGGGTGGCCCGATGCGCCACCGTCCAAAAAGGTCCAGGCTTCCTCGCCGCGGACCTCGGCCAACAGAATCCGATCCGGGCGCAGACGCATGCAAGCCTGCATCAGGGCGGTTGGGGTCAGTCCCGTGGCCACGCCCTGCCCGCCCTTGGAATAGAACAGGTGGACCTTGTTGTGGTGGTTGGGTAGCTTGACCTCCTCGGCGTCCTCCAGCGTGATCAGGCGTTGATCGCGTGGGATCTCCTCGCAGAGCGCCTTCATGAAGCTGGTCTTGCCGCTGCCGGTGGCGCCGGCCAGCATGATGGTCTTGCGGGAGTGCACGGCCAGGCGCAGGAAGTCTTCGAAGCGATTCGCATCGCGCAGCCGCACCAACTCCTGCTCAGTCTCCAGTGCCTCCGACGAAGCGGCATTGGTTTGGGCGAACAGTCCGGACTGCGCCATCTCGGAGAGGCTGCGGACCCGGTCGCTCGGCCGGCGAATGGCGGCCGCGATGATCCCAGGCTTGGTGGCCGGCGGCTGGAGCAGCTGAATGCGCTCGCCAGTCGGCAGCGTGGCGCTCAGCACGGGGTGCTTCTCGCTGGTGCGCTGCATGGTGAAGGTGGCTACCGACATGGCCAGCGCCCGCAGCGCCTCGAAGGTGACGGTCG
Source organism: Burkholderiaceae bacterium (assembly GCA_039808065.1). GTDB lineage: Bacteria > Pseudomonadota > Gammaproteobacteria > Burkholderiales > Burkholderiaceae_C > Inhella. The sequence continues at coordinate 5,194 of JBDHSJ010000130.1, forward strand.
GCGCCTTCTTGACTTCCCAGCCATCCGGCGTCTCGACCCAGACCTCACCGGGCTTGTTGACGCAGACCTCGATGACATTGGGCATGTCGATGAACTCGCGCACGCACCGCAGCGAGGACTGAACGGCGGTCTGGCGGTTGACCTGCCCGCTGTCCTGGCCTTGAAGGTCGGCCAGGCTCGGAACGGCCGGATGGACTTGCGCGAGAGCGGTCATGCGAACAGCGCTTGGAAGGCCTGATCCAGGTTCTTGGTGGCGCTGCCCGACAGGCGTTTGAGCTTGAGCATGTTGGTCGCGTGCGCACGCTCAGCCGGGTCGGCTGCCGTCCGCATCCGATCGCGCCAATCGGTTTCGTCGACGCAGATCTGCGCCAGCGACGTGCCGCTGCCCTTGAGCAGGCCGAACACGTCGTTGCTGTACACGGCGGCCTCGGGGGAGGCGAAGCAGGCGCGATCCGCAATGGCGGCACGCAGCAGCAGGGCGAAATCGGGCTCAATGTCGCGCGGATCCTCCACGCGGTTGAAGAGGATCCGGATGCGTTCCGCCGGCACGCCCAGCTCGCGTAGAGCGGTCACGGTGTTGTTCGTGTCCTGGATCTGCTTGGTGGTGGCCACCGTCGGGACCACGAAGAAGTCGAACTCTTCGTGGGAGCCTTCCAGCAGCGTCATGCCTTTCATGAAGGCCTCGGCGTTGCTGGCGCCCACGTCCACGATGGCGTGGTCCTGCAGCATGACCTCGTCGACCAGGTCGGCGAAGCGGTTGCCGCGCACGCGCTCCACGTCCACGCCCTCGTCGCGTGCGTCGACGTTCAGGGTCTCCACCGAGTAGATGCGCGGCTCACCCATGCGCGGGCCCAGCATGTGGGCGGCGATGGTGCTCTTGCCCACGTTGCCGCTGAAATTTATGACGACTACCTTGCTCATGGCGTGCTCCTTCACTGCTGCGGTTCGAGGCGGTAGACCTTGGAGAAATCGAGGTCCCGCGCGACGTAGACACCCACCACCGAGCCCTGGTTCTGGTACAGGAGCGGCGGGATGTTCACGGTGGTCTTCAGGACTTCCTCAGCCAGCTTGGAGCCCTGGGCACTGGTGGAACTCAGGTACACCTGATTGCCCTGCTCGTTGCCGTTCTGCAGCAGCGCCTTGATCGAGTCGTCGATCAGGCTGATGAGCAGGGCGGCACCGATGCGCTCCGGCCAGCGGTTGTCCACATGGCCGCCGATGCCGCTCTCGCCGAGCTGGCCCACCGCCGGCGACTCCAGATCCACCGGAATGGCATTCGGGGTCAGGATGCGGGTCCAGACCACCGGGATGCGGGTCAGGCCGGGGCGGACGTTGACCATGCGGTACTCGCCATCCATGTGGCTGCCGCGCTCGACCAGCACCACCTTGCCGTCATGCGAGTACACGTCGCGCTGCACCAGGCAGCTGACGAAGCCGCTGGTGGCGGTCACCACCTTGGTCTTGAGCGCGCACTGGAAGATCTGACCCTTCGGGATGGTCAGCGAGCGGTTCAGCGGCGCCCCGGCGTAGACGCGAGGCGTCGCGCTCTTCTCCATGCCACCCAGCAGCTGTGTGTTGGGCTCGGCCTGGCTGCCCTCCGAGGCACCGCCTCCCGGCTGCCCGAAAGCGGCTTGCGCGGTCTGCATGAAGCCGGGCGGGGGCAACATGCCGCCGCCTGCGGCCGGCGCACCGGCGCCAGATTGAATCTTGGCCAGCTGGGCTTCCAGATCGGCCTTGCGCTTTTGCATGTCGGCCAAGCTGCGCTTGAAGGCCAGGTCGTTGGCCTCCTGCTCATCGGCCTCCATGCTCGGCGCCCGTCCGTTGCGCGGGGCGTACCCTGCAGCGCCACCGGTCCGTGGGTTGGCTGCAAACACCGGGGCATCCACGGGATTGGGTGGGAGGGGCTTGCCATCGGCCGCCCGATCCCCCTTGCGAATCACGCGGATGGGCTTTGCTTCGCCGCCCTCGTCCTGGACGCCAGGCACCTTGTGCCGTGAGCGCTGCAGCACCGATTCGGCCGTCTCTTCCTCGCCGGCGAACTTGGGTTCCCGGCTTTGACTAGTGGCCGGATCGCCCCGCGTGGGCTCATAAGGACGGGGCGGATTGGCCTTCACCGCGAGCTTTTGAGTTCCGGAACTAGCGATCTCCAGTGGCTTCTCGGCTTCCTGCTTGGGATTGCGCTTATCAAGAATGGCCTTGACCATGAAGCCGCCGACCGCCAGCAGTGCAAGCATCCCCAGGATCAAGACTGCCGCAGCCTTTCGATTGGCCTTGGCCGGGCGGCTGGCCGCCAGTGTTGGAATGGCGTCGCCGATCAGGTTGCTGTGTGAGCCGCTGTCCTCGGACCCGTTGGATTGATTCGTGCTCACTGGGCACCTCGTTGATGTTTCGGCTGAGCGATCAGCACCCTGGCCACGCCGGGGACGGCCGTTCCGGCGATCGCCGGAGCGCCATCGGGGTCGAAGGCCTCATTGATGACGGCGACCACGGCATTGCCGGCGCGCAGCAGGAAGCGGCGGGTGACGCGATCGGCCCGAAGCAGGCCGTCCTCGGTCATGACCGTGTTCACGGTTTCTTCGCTGCCGTCGGAAGCAGTTGCGAAGACCGCTGGCAGCGGCAGGTTGCCGGCGAAGCGGAAGTAGGTGAATCGACCATCGTCAAAGACCAGGCGCGGGACCAGCTCGCTGCTGTCCTTGCCCTCGGCGACGCTGTACTCGCCATTGCGCACCAGCGGGGTGGCGCGCATGCGGTTGGCGACGAGCTGCTCGGCGCTCATTGGCGGCGGTACCACCGGCACCACGACGGGATCGGGCTGGACCGCGCGCACCGTCACTGGGGGCTGCGGAGGCGCGGGTGGCGTTGGCAGCGTGACCACCACGCGCATGGCGGCGCGGCCGTCAGCGACAGGTACCAGCTCGAAGGCGTACCGACGCTTGGTCGTGACCAGCAGCAGGTTGTTGGTTTCGGCGCCCTCGCGCGGCTTGAGGATGATGTCGCGGCCGGTCTCGGCCACAGCCACGCACCAGGTGTCGGTGGGAACACTGCAGTTCGAACCCTGGCCGGTCGCAGGCGAGCCGATGATTTCCTCATCCGGCGCCAGCACCAGGTGCGTGCCCTGACCCCGCTTGGTGTAGACCGTCACCACGGCATCGGGCGAGTACTCGATCTTTTTGATGCGTGGATCGGTCTTCGAGGACGCGCTTACTGCAGAGGCGGTGGCCGACGTTGCCGCGGCCATGGCCAGGCAGAACGCCAGCGCGGGCGACAGCAGCGCCTGGGGTGTCCGCAGACGGGCGCTCATTGCACTTCCCCTGCCGCACCGGCCTGAGTTTCTACGCGGGACGCTGCCACCTCAGCATCGGAGCGATAGGCTGTTACGACAAAGCCGAACGGATTCCACAGCCGGTCCTCATCGCGCTTGATGCTGTTCGGTCGGTACTCATAGCGGATGGTTGCGACGTGCCGGCTGAGCTGTGGGCCTGTCGCGGAGCCGTTCCGGATCTCGCGCTCGTAGGTGACGACGACCTCGCCGCTACGCCCCGGGTCCGAGCTGATGAGTGGCCGTGCGTTGATCACTGTGACCTGGCGCAGCTCTTTGTCTGCCAGCTTTTCCTGCAGCGCACCGGGACCTATGAACTGTCGCGAGTAGGGTGCGAACACCTGGGGTGTGCTCATGCGCGCGACCTGGTCGTAGTCCTTGCGCAGCAGGGACCAGTTGTAGGTCTCGCGGGCAACGACGTAGGCCGATGCGTTGTTGAGGTCCATGGCCACAACCTGGGGCACGGTCTTGCCGTCCAAGTTCGGGAGCACCATGGTTTCGCCGGTGGTCTTGTCGACGACCAGGACCTTGGGTGCAGGTGGCGGTTGCAGGAACATCGCGGTGGCACTGCCCATGCCAGCCAATGCGACCAGTCCTGCGCCCGCCGCGAACCACCAGGCCATGCGCCTTGATCGGGCGTTCACCACCGCCATCTCGATGGCCCATGTCTTGCCGTCCGCGATCTTCTGGAGTGCGGCGGTAGAGGCGGGAAGCCCGCCGTCCTTGGGTTCGCTTTTCATCGTGCTTCTTCCTTGTTGATTAGGTGCCGGAGCCCAGGGTGCCGGTGCGATGGTTTCGAGCGCGGCGGCGCTCATTGGCCTGTGCTCGTGCTACGCGTTCCTCGGCCTCGGCCTGTGCGCGCAGCAGGAGGATCCGAGTGGCCTCGTACTCCAGCAGGGCCTGCTCGCCGGCAATGCGGGCCTGAACCTCAGCAATTTCTTTCGGGTCCTCGGTGATGGCGGCCAGCTCAAGCAGTTCGTTGATCTGGTCAACGCGCTTGGCGGCCGGCTCCTCGGCTTCTTGGAGGTAGGCCTGGTACTGGTACGGCGCCTCGATCTCTTTCTCGCAGCGGATTCGCACCACTGCGAGACTGATGTCGGCGCAGTCGTAGGACTTGGCCGCGTTGCGCAGTGCCTTTGCGGTGGAGGTCAGATTGCCAGTCGTGCCCGCTTGATTGATGGCCTTGATGACATTGCCGGCGTCCTTGGGAACGTAGTTCTGCAAGAGGGGGTTATTGAGAACGTCCCCCAGGCCGCGAGCTTTGGTGAGGCTGTCGTACTGCTGTTTGGCCTGTTTGACCTGCATGACCACCTGGTCGTACTGCTGCTTCATCTGCTGCAGCTGATCGATGGCGTTGGCCACATCCATGATGGCTTGGACGAGGTTCGCCCCGTCGATGACGGGGATGCCCGCGTGGGCTTTTTGAGGCGAGAACCACATCGCCATGGCCATGAGTAGGCCGACTAGGTACTTCTGCATAAACACTCCTGAGAGTTGCTGGATGGAATGGCGTCAGCGACGCCCGCTCATGAGTGAGGCGACCCTTTGGAAGGCGTAGCCGGCTTGGCCAACCACCTTTCCGGCGCCGTAGGCGAGGCCTCCTCCCGCACTTGCGGAGTTGTCCCCACTGCCGCCGCCGGATCCGCCACCGGAGCCGCCGCCCTTGTTGCCGCCCCCACCCATTCGTCCCAAGACATACGCACCGATGCCAGCAGCCCCTGAGCTCATCGCAGCGCCACCAGTGAGGGCGGCCGCGAGCTTGGGGGCCTGCCACACCATGATTCCCATCAGGCAGCTCAAGCAGAAGAAGGCGCCTGCTCCCTTGAGTGGGCTGATGCCCCCTGGGACGTCATCGGGGTTGTAGGCACCCTGCGCAACCAGCTTGATGACGACCTGGTCCAACACGTAGAGGCCAAGGCCAAGGGCGAAGAAGGCGAACAGGGTGGTTACGACCGCACTCAATGAGAAGCTGAGCCAGCCGTCGAAATACTTCGACGTTTTGTCGAACATCAGGCACAGGATGGCGATAGGCCCAAGCGTCATGGCGAACGCCAGGAACACCTTGCTCATCAACGTCACGGCGACGGCGATGATGATGAAGATCCACAGACCGACGGTAAAGATGAAGTCAGCGAGGACGAGGTCAAGTGCTGTCGGGCCGGACTCGTCGCGGATCGCCTGGATTCGCTCGTCAGCTTTGTTGTAGGCCTTGTCCAAGGCGTCATAGGCACCGCCAATGTCTGTTGCCGCGCCCATTCCGGGGCCGCCAGATACGAAGACGGTGGCCAGGCCGTTCTGAAGTCCATCGAAAGTCGTGTGGACCTTGCTCATGTACAGGCCACCCGCGAGAGCGAGCGTGGTGATGAAGGCGAACTTCATCGCCTTCCAGGCCATTACCTCGATTGGCTCGCCAACGTCCCCACGCAACACAGCAACGCCGTAGCTGACCCAGTAAATCGTGCCCATGGACAAGGCCAAGCCTGCAAGAGCTGCGGCAAAGCCACCAACGACGCTGCTGACGTATCCCGTGAGGAACGTGTTGAGCCAGCTGACCAGATCGGTGAGGAACATGGCTTACTGATCCCTAAAGGGCCCGCTTGTGGAGGGTCGGAAGGAGATATCTCCTTCGCGAGGCTGCAGGACTCGCTCGCATCTGTTGAGGCGATCGACCTTCTTTGGGTCGGCACAGAGCATCCATGTGCCTTGTCGGAGCACCATCCAGACGCGACCCAAGGTCTTCTTCCCATAGGTCGAAGGCCTACACCGATTGGGGTGGTACAGCGCATCAATGCATTCGACCAACCCGTCGCTGGCCTCGACCATGATCCAGCCGACGTAGCGCTCGCGCTCTGGTGTGTCCCACTTGATGCCCTGCAGCCAAGCCTGCTGCGGGGACTCGGCTGGCTTCTTGTCCGGCGGCAGGGTGCTGACGAATGTCACCCGGTCATCGTTTGATAGCGGCGGCAGCTGCACATGGCGCACACCGTCGATGACCTTGACCGCTTCGTTGTAGACGGCCGTGGGCCCCAAGCGCTCTGCCTGAGCGCTGGGAGCGCTGAGCAGCGCTGCAATGACAGCAGCGCCCGCCAGGCGGGAGTAGGAGCTGGTGTGGATCTGCTTCATCACGCGGCCTTTCGGTGGCTGATGCGCGCATTGCGCACGGCTTGGTAGAAGGGTTGCAGCCACTGCTCGGGGTTCTCGCCGTGAATGCGGCGGATCTCGTCGAGCAGGT
>JBDHSJ010000131.1:0-11732 GCA_039808065.1 Burkholderiaceae bacterium
GAACAGCTGCCAGGGGTCGGCGCCGGTCTGGTAGGTCTGACCGAAGAAGGCCAGCAGGCCGCCCTGCAGCAGCAGCGCCGCCAGCCCGAGCGCGGCGCGCGCGCGCGGCAGGCGCCAGGCGCCCAGCAGGGCGACCAGCCATGCGGCCTGCAGCAGCGCAAAGCGCGCCGGGCGCGACCAGTCGGCCCAGTTGGCCGCCACCCACATCACCACGCCCATGCCGAAGAGCAGGCCGGCCAGCGGGGCCAGGGCGCGCGGCCATTCGGCCACGCGTGCGGGCGGGCGGCCATCGAGGCCGGCCAGGGCCAGCAGGGCCTCGCGCTTGTCAGGGTCCGGGACCAGTTCAAGGATGCCGGAACGAAGGTCGGCCGCATGCATGGGGATTCACTCCTGAGTTAGGGTGCGGGCCCCGATGCTAGGAGGCCCGGATGCGCTTGACCCTGCTTTCGCTTGTGTTCGCTGCGACGGCGCAGGCCGCGCCGCCACCGGCACCGCCAGCCGATACCTTGCTGAGCCAGACCCTCACCCAGGTCTCGCCCGCGCGCCTGCAGGCCCGCATCGAGCGCCTGGCCGCCTTCGGCACCCGCCACACCGCCTCCAGCCAAAGCCACCCCACGCGCGGCATCGGTGCGGCCTGGCGCTGGATCGAGGCCGAGCTGCGCGCCTGCGCTGCCGGCACGCCCCTGCAGGTGGACACGCGCCGCCACACCGAGCCACCGGGCCGGCGCATCGCCGCGCCCACCGAGATCGTCAACGTGGTCGCCACCCTGCCCGGCCGCGCCGGCACGCAGCGCGCGCTGCTGATGCTGGGTCATTACGACAGCCGCAACAGCGACGTGATGGACGCCGCGGGCGAGGCACCCGGCGCCAATGACGATGCCTCTGGCACCGTGGCGGTGATGGAAGCCGCCTGCCTGGCCGCCCAGGCCGCCAAGAGCCGGCCGCTGGACGCGACCCTCGTGTTCGCCGCCGTGGCCGGCGAGGAGCAAGGCCTGCTGGGCGCCGCCCAGCTGGCGCGCGAGTTCGATGCCGGCGCCGGCGTCGAGGGCGTGATCACCAACGACATCGTCGGCAGCCCACGCGGCGCGCTGGGCGAACACGCCCCGCACACCCTGCGCCTGTTTGCCGACGGCCTGGACCCGCTGCTGCGCCTGATGCTGCGCGGCACCAGCGCCGAGACGCACCCGCGCCTCAAGGCCCAGCAGGAGCTGGCCGCCGCCGGCGGCGCCGAGGACCTGCCCACCGCCCAGTTCGGCCGCCATCTGCAGCGCACCGTCGAGGCCTATGTGCCGGGCTTCCAGGTCAACTTAATCCAGCGCCGCGACCGCACCCTGCGCGGCGGCGACCACCTGCCCTTCCTGGAACGGGGACTCGCCGCCGTGCGCTTTTCCGAACCCTTCGAGAATTACGCCCATCAACACCAGAACGTCCGCGTCGAGAACGGCCAACGCTTCGGCGACCTGCCCGAGTTCGTCGACCCGGCTTACGTGGCGCGTGTCACCCAGGCCAATCTGGCCGGCCTGCTCAGCCTGGCCTGGGCCCCGGCGCCGCCGGCCGATGTGCGCATCGATGCGCGCGAACTCAGCAACGACACCCAGCTGCAATGGACGCCGGTGGCCGGCGCGGCCGGCTACCGCGTGCTGTGGCGGCGCAGCGAGGCGGCGCAGTGGCAGCAGGCGCTGGACCTGGGGCCGCAGGCGCGCGAGGCGCTGCTCAAGGGCGTGTCGCGGGACGACTGGGTGTTTGCGGTGCAGGCGCTGGGGGCGCAGGGGCAGACTGGGTTGGCCGTCTACGCACCGCCCAAGGGCAACTGAAGCGCCTGCAGCAGCAGGCGCGCGCTGCGCGGGTTGGTGGCGCAGGGCACATCGTGCACATCGCAAGCCCGCACCAGCGCATTGATGTCAGGCTCATGCGGCTGCGGGGTCATCGGGTCGCGCAGAAAGATCAGCGCGTCCAGCCCGCCCGTGGCCAGCCGGGCGCCGATCTGCAGGTCGCCGCCCAGCGGCCCGCTGAGCAGGCACTCCACTTCCAGGCCCAGTTCGTTCTTCAAGCGCCCGCCGGTGGTGCCGGTGGCCATGAGCTGGCAGGTCTGCAGAAAGGCCAGGTGCTCACGCGCCAGGGCCACGATGGCGTCCTTCTTGCGGTCGTGGGCGACCAGGGCGATGCGGATCATGGGGTGTTCACTCCGAGGGGTCGAGGATCTGACGCAGACGGATCTGCAGCTCGCGCTGCGGCCCCAGGGCCTGGGTGCTGAGCACGCCCGGCGGCAGGCGCGGCTGGGCCATGCCGCTGCGCGCCAGCATCACCCAGTGGTCGGGCCGCACAGTGAGCTGGCTGCGCCACAGCTGACGGCCGCCCGGCCCATCGGGCTGCTGAAACTCCAGCGCCAGCTGCACGGCCTGGCCGCGCGGCGTGGGGGTGAAGCGCAATCGCCAGGGCTGGGGCTGGGCGGCCTTCCACTGGATGCGGGCGCCGCCCTGGCGCAACTGCAGCCATTGCCAGCCTTCACCTGGATGTTCCAGCTCCCATTCCGCGGTGGCGCCGGCCTGCACGCGCAGGCCCGGGCCCAGGGTGGGGATGCCGGGCGCTGTGGTGCTGAGGCCGTCGGCGGGCGGCTGGGCGGTGCTCACGCCCCCCGAGCTGCGGCCCCATTCGACCCAGCGCAGCTCCAGCTCGTAGACCGGCGGCAGTTCGGCGGCCCAGGCCGGGGCCGCCAGCAGCAGGATCAAGCCACGGCGCTTCATCGCGATGCCCTCCACTGGCTCCACAGATTGAGGCCAAGACCGGCCATCACCAGCGCCGCCCCCTGCAACTTCCAGGCCGCCAGGCTCTCGCCCAGCCACCAGGCCGAGCAGCCCATGCCGAACACCGGCACCAGCAGGGCCATGGGCACGACCTGCACCGCGGCGTGCCGCGCCAGCAGCCAGCCCCAGATGCCGTAGCCATAGAGCGTGTTGCCCACGGCCTGCCAGAGCACGGCCAGCCAGCTGTCCCAATGCGCGGCCTGCACGCCGCGCACCAAGGCCTGTGGGCCTTCGAAGATCAGGGCCAGGCTGATCAGGGCCGGGGCGGCGCAGGCGCTGCTCCAGACCATGAAGCCCAGCATGTCCACCTTGCCGGCGGCCTGGCCCACCAAATTGGCGACCGCCCAGCTGAGGGCCGCACCCAGCACCAGGGCCAGGCCGAGCGGACTGGCGGCGCCGTCAAGCTGCCAGGCGATCCAGGCGATGCCGGAAGCCGCCAGCGCCAGCGCCAGGCCTTGAATGGGACGCAGGTGCTGGCCGCGCCACAGCAGGGCCAGCAGCAGGGTCAGAAACACCTGGCTCTGCACCACCAGCGAGGCCATGCCAGGCGAGATGGCGCTCTTCAGGGCCCAGAACAGCAGGCCAAACTGGCCGACACCGATCAAGAGCCCATAGCCAGCCAGGATGCGCCAGGGCGCGGCCGGGCGGGCGATCCACAACAGCGGCAGGGCCGCCAGGGTGAAGCGCAGCGCGGCCAGCCAGATCGGGCTGAAGGCGGCCAGGGCCCATTTCATGACGACGAAGTTGCTGCCCCAGATGGCAACCACCGAAAGGGCCAACAGGGCGTGGCGAGGCGGCAGGGCGGCAGTGCTCATGCGTGGTTTCAGACTCTCACGACGCGACCGCGGCCTTCGGCCTTGGCGCGGTACAGCGCCTGGTCGGCGCGCTCAAGCATCTTGGGCAGGCTTTCATCCGGCTGGCTGCCGGCCAGGCCGGCGGAAAAACCCACGCGCAGCAGCTCCTCGCCCACCGGCACCAGCAGCTGGGCCACGGCGGCCTGCATGCGCTCCAGCACCTGCAGGGCACCGAAGGTGTCGGTGTGGTCCAGCAGCAGCAGGAACTCCTCGCCGCCCCAGCGCGCCAGGGTGTCGGTGCTGCGCAGGCCCTGTTCGGCGCAATGCGCGAAGGCACAGAGCACGGCATCGCCCGCGGCATGGCCGTGGTAGTCGTTGACGCGCTTGAAATGGTCCAGATCGATCAAGGCCAGGCAGAAGCTGCTGCCCCCGCGCTGGCGGCGCTGCCAGGCCTGCTCCAGCAGGCCCTCCGCATGGCGGCGGTTGTAGAGCCCGGTGAGGGCGTCACGCGTGGCCAGTTCTTCGATGCGCGCGAGCGCCTGGTTCAGCTGCTCGCGCTGCTCGCGCAGCCGGTGGCGCATGGTGGAGATGCGCCCCGTGAGGATGGCCACGCCGGGGAAGGTGACCAGGGCCATCATCCAGTGGCCGATGACGAGCGACAGCGCGACATCGCGCGGCCAGACCCAGACCGCCAAGGCCATGGCGCCGCTGAGCATCGCCAAACTCAGCCAGGCCAGGCGGACGGCCGCCGCCCCACTGAGGCGGAACATGCCGAACACCAGGATGAGCATGCTGATGGGCAGCACCAGCGGGCTCAAGGGGCCGCTCAAGGGGTAGGCCGCCGCCGAAGCGGCCTGGGCCACGACGATTTGCGGCACGGTGAGCGAGGGCTCGGCCGTGCGCGCCGACCAGCCGCTGCGCACCAGGCCATAGAACAGCAGCTGCGCGCCAATGCTGAGGACCGTCCAGGCCCAGACCAGGGCGCGCGGCGCGCCGCTGAGCGTGGCGGCGTAGTGCAGGATCAGCACGCAGCCCATGAACAGCAGGGTGGCAAAGAGCTGTTGGCTGGTGCGCAGACGCAGCTTGGGCTCGATGCCCAGCACGGCGTCTGCGAACCGGTTCACAAGACCCCCAGGCCGGCGCCCTGCGCCGTCCGCCCCCCAAGGGGGTGAGCCATCTCGGGAGCGGCCCGTCGATGGCTCATGCTGCCCCCAGGCCGGCGCCCTGCGCCGTCCGCCCCCCAAGGGGGTGAACCATCTCGGGAGCGGCCCGTCGATGGCTCATGCTGCCTCCACCACCCGGTCGCGCCCCTCGGCCTTGGCGCGGTAGAGCGCGGCGTCGGCGCGCTCAAGCCAGTGCTCCAGGGTTTCGCCCGGGCGCCAGAAGGCGGCGCCGCCGCTGAAGGTGAAGCGCAGCTCGGGCCGCTCGGTCACCAGGGGCTGGCGCTCGATGGCGAGCTTGAGCCGCGCCACCCAGGCCAGCAGGCCCTCGCTGGCGGTGGGCTCCAGCACCACCACGAACTCCTCGCCGCCCCAGCGCACCGCGGTGTCGCCCTTGCGCAGGCTCTGGTGCAGGGCCTTGGCAAAGCAGCGCAGCACGGCGTCGCCCGCCGCGTGGCCCTTGGTGTCGTTGATCTTCTTGAAGTGGTCCAGATCCAGCAGCACGGCCAGCAGCCCGGTGGGCTTGCGCTTCTGGCGTTGCAGGGCCTGCTGCAGCACATGCTTGCCGTGGCGGCGGTTGTACAGGCCGGTGAGGTCGTCGCGCGTGGCCAGGCGGTTGATGCGGGTCAGCGCCTCGTTCAGGGCCTGGCGCTGTTCGCGCTGGCGCTCGCGCAGGCGCGCCATGCGCAGCAGCAGCAGACCCAGGCCAGGGAAGCAGACCATGGCGAAGAGCGCGTGGCCCAGGGTCTCGGCCGGGTTGGCGCGACCCGGCCAGATCATGAAATCGAAGGCCATGGCCGAGAGGATCAGCGCCAGCCCCAGGGCATTCAAGCGCAGCATGGCCCGGCCCGAGGGCGCGAACATGCCGAAGGCCAGGGTGAGCATCATCATCGGCACCACCAGGCCGCGCAGCGGGCCCGAAAGCGGGTAGGCCGCCGCCCCCAGCAGCAGCATCAGACCGATCTGCGTGGAGGCGAGCGAGGGGTCGGGCAGGCGCGCCGTCCAGCCCAGGCGCACGGCCAGGCTGATGCCCAGCTGCACAGTCAGGGCCACCGCCACCCACAGCAGCCACCAGCCCAGCGAGGTGCGTGCCAGCAACACCGCATAGCCCAGCATCAGGCAGTTGGCCAGCACCAGGCCGAAGGACAGCAGCTGCTGCGCCATGCGGTGGCGCAGCTTGGGCTCGCGCCCCAGCAGGCCCTCCAGGGGCTGGGGCTTGTCGGTCTGGCGGCGCTTGAGGCTCATCGGCCCGGCAGCGTATCAGCGCGAGGGGCTCAAATGCCCGAGCGGCAGCGCCCCGGCGGCCTTGACCTCGCCGAGCGAGAAGCTGGTGTGCACATCGCCCACATTCGGCAGCACCAGCAGGGTGTCGAGCGTGAAGCGGCTGAAGGCGTCCAGATCCGTGGCCACCACCTGCAGCTCGAAGGTGCCCGCACCGCTGATGTAGTGGCAGCTGATGACCTCGGGCAGGGCGCGCAAGGACGCTTCGAGCTGGCGCGTGGCGGCCGCGTTGTTGCGGTCGGCATCCACCTTGACAAAGGCCAGCACGCCCAGGCCGATGCGACGGCGGTCGATCTCGGCCCGGTAGCCGGTGATGAAGCCCTGCTCCTCGAGCCAGCGCACGCGCCGCCAGGTGGGCGCGGCGGAAAGCCCGATGCGCGCGGCCAGCTCGGCATTGGTGAGCCGCGCGTCCTGTTGCAGCGCGGCCAGGATGGCAATGTCGTAGCGGTCCAGGCCCTCGCCGCCACGTTCTTCAGAGGGCTCCGCCGTGGCCTTGGCGGCGGCGATGGCCCGGCGTGGGTCTTTCGTACGAGGCGGCTTTGCTTCGGCCATGGTTTCCACCAATCGGTATCGACAGCAAGATTCTTGCTCAAACAGCCGTTTCGCCGGCAAAGTTCGCAAACATCGATCCGGGCTTCGTTCTTACACTGGCCGGCTGCCCGGAATGGCCCCACAAGGGCTTGCCCGCCCCCGGCCGCGCAAGGCGCGGCGCACACTCAATCCACCCTGGCCCCCGCCTCAGGAGCTTCCACCCATGAACGCCCCTTTGCCCGAGCACATCCGCCGCGCGATCGAATCCGTCACCCTGGACGACAAGTACGCGCTCGAGCGAGGTCGTGCCTTCATGAGCGGGGTGCAGGCCCTGGTGCGCCTGCCCATCCTGCAGCGCACGCGCGACGCGATGCACGGCCTGAACACCGCCGGCTTCATCAGCGGCTACCGCGGTTCGCCCTTGGGCACCTACGACCAGGCCCTGTGGGCGGCGCGCAAGCACCTGGAAAAGAACCACGTCGTCTTCAAGCCGGGCGTGAACGAAGAACTGGGCGCCACCGCCGTGTGGGGCACCCAGCAGCTGGACCTGCACCCGCAGGAGAAGAAGTACGACGGCGTCTATGGCATCTGGTACGGCAAGGGCCCGGGCGTGGACCGCTGCATCGATGTGTTCAAGCACGCCAACATGGCCGGCACGGCCAAGCATGGCGGCGTGATCGCCATCGCCGGTGACGACCACATCGCCAAGAGCTCCACCGCCGCCCACCAGAGCGACCACGTCTTCAAGGCCGCCGGCTTCCCGGTGTTCTTCCCGACCACGGTGCAGGACATCCTGGACATGGGCCTGCACGCCTTCGCCATGAGCCGCTATTCGGGTCTGTGGAGCGGCATGAAGACGATCCAGGAAATCGTCGAGAGCGGCGCCACGGTGGACGTGAGCCCCGACCGCGTCAAGATCATCACGCCCGACGATTTCGAGATGCCGCAAGGCGGCCTGCACATCCGCTGGCCCGATCCGCCCCTCGACCAAGAGGCGCGGATGATGGACTACAAGTGGTACGCCGCCCTGGCGTACGTGCGCGCCAACAAGCTGAACTACAACGTCATCGAGAGTGCCCACGACCGCCTGGGCCTGGTGGCCTCGGGCAAGGCCTACAACGACACCCGCCAGGCCCTGCACGACCTCGGCCTGGACGACGAGACCTGCCGCCGGCTCGGCATCCGCCTGCACAAGGTCAATGTGGTGTGGCCGCTGGAAGCCACCATCACACGCGACTTCGCCACCGGCCTGCAGGAAATCCTCGTGATCGAGGAAAAGCGCCAGGTCATCGAGTACCAGATCAAGGAACAGCTGTATGGCTGGCGCCCGGACGTGCGCCCGAACGTGCTCGGCAAGTTCGAGGAAACCGAAGGCGACCGCAGCGGCGGCGAATGGGCCAGCCCCAACCCCAGCGACCGCTGGCTGCTGCGCGCCCAGGCCGACCTGACGCCCGCCATCATTGCCCGCGCCATCACCCGCCGCCTCAAGCGCCTGGGCGTGGACGCCGACGTGGCCGCCCGGCTGGACGCCCGCATGGCCGTCATCGAGGCCAAGGACCGCGCCCTCACCGACGAGATCAAGGTGGCCGGCGGCGCCGACCGCGTGCCCTGGTTCTGCTCGGGTTGCCCGCACAACACCAGCACGAAGGTGCCCGAGGGATCGCGCGCCGTGGCCGGCATCGGCTGCCACTACATGGTCAGCTGGATGCCCGGCCGCAACACCGCCACCTTCACGCAGATGGGCGGCGAGGGCGTGCCCTGGGTGGGCCAGCAGCCCTTCTCAACTGCCCGGCACATCTTTGCGAACCTGGGCGACGGCACCTACTTCCACAGCGGCATCCTGGCCATCCGCCAGAGCATTGCCGCCGGGGTGAACATCACCTACAAGATCCTCTACAACGACGCGGTCGCGATGACCGGCGGTCAGCAGGTCGGCGAGCGCCCCGAAGGGCATTCGGTGCTGCAGATCATGCAGAGCGTGATCAGCGAAGGCGTGGCGAAGTTCTGCATCGTCACCGACATGCCCGAGAAGTACACCGGCGTGGCCCTGCCGCCCGGCGTGCTGGTGCACCACCGGGACCAGCTGGACACGATCCAGCGCGAGTTCCGCGAGATCGCCGGCACCACGGCCATCCTCTACGACCAGACCTGCGCCACCGAGAAGCGCCGCCGCCGCAAGCGCGGCAAGATGGCAGCGAGCGAAAAGCGCGTCGTCATCAACGAGCTGGTCTGCGAGGGCTGCGGCGACTGCGGCGTGCAGAGCAATTGCATGTCGATCGAGCCGCTGGAGACCGACTTCGGCCGCAAGCGCACCATCAACCAGAACAGCTGCAACCAGGATCTGAGCTGCGTCAAGGGCTTCTGCCCCAGCTTCGTCACCGTGGAAGGCGGCCAGCTGAAGAAGGCCAAGGCAAAGAAGAACTCGCCCTTCGACAACGCGCTGCTGGGCGAGCTGCCCCACCCGACCCTGCCGGCCTGCGAGACGGCCTGGGGCATCGTGGTGGCGGGCGTCGGTGGCACCGGCGTCATCACCATCGGCCAGCTGCTGGGCATGGCCGCGCATCTGGAAGGCAAGGGCGTGGTGACGCAGGACGCCGCCGGTCTGGCCCAGAAGGGCGGCAGCACCTGGAGCCACATCCAGATCGCCAACACCCAGGACGCCATCCACTGCACCAAGGTCGGCACCGCCGAGGCCGATCTGATCATCGGCTGCGACGCCATCGTGGCCGCCAACAAGGCCACGCTGCAGACCATGCGCCCGGGCCGCACCTATGTGGCACTGAACACGCATTCCAGCCCGACCGCCGCCTTCGTGCTGCAGCCCGACTGGCAGCACCCCGAGGGCGCCTGCGAGCAGGCGCTGGAGAACGCCGTCGGCAAGGATCTACTGGGCAAGTTCGACGCCGAGGAAGTGGCCGTCAAGCTGCTGGGTGATTCGATCTATACCAACCCGCTGATGATGGGCTTTGCCTGGCAGCAGGGCCGCATTCCGCTCTCTTACGCCGCCATCCAGCGCGCGATTGAACTGAACGGCGTGCAGATCGACAACAACAAGGCCGCCTTCGAGTGGGGCCGCCGCTGCGCCGCCGATTACGCCAAGGTCAAGGCCTTGTTCGCCGCGGCCTCGGTGATCCAGATCGTCAAGCGCCCCGGCCTGGACGAGATGGTCGCCAAGCGCGTTGAGTTCCTGACCGGCTACCAGAACGCCAGCTACGCCGCCGACTACAAAGCCGTGGTGGACAAGGTGCGCGCCGCCGAGGAGAAGCTCGGCGCCGGCAAGCAGCTCAGCGAAGCCGTGGCCAAGTACTTGTTCAAGCTGATGGCCTACAAGGACGAGTACGAGGTCGCCCGCCTGCACACCGACCCGAGCTTTACCGCCAAGGTCGCCAATCAGTTCGAAGGCGACTACAAGCTGGTGCACCACCTGGCCCCGCCGCTGTTCGCCAAAAAGAACGACAAGGGCGAGTTGGTCAAGCAGCCCTTCGGCGCTTGGGTGCGCCCGGCCTTCGCGCTGCTGGCCAAGCTCAAGGGCCTGCGCGGCACGGCGCTGGACGTGTTCGGCTACACCGAAGAGCGCCGCATGGAGCGTGAGCTGATCCAGCGCTACAAGAAGACGGTCGACAGCCTGCTGGCCAAGCTCAGCGTGGCCAATCTGGAGCAGGCGGTGGAAATCGCCCGTCTGCCGGAAGACATCCGTGGCTTCGGCCATGTGAAGGAGCGCCACGCCAAGGCCGTGCTGCCCAAGTGGGAACGCCTGCTGGGGCAGTGGCTGAGTCGCGACCGAGCAGGGTCCTGAGGACCCTGCGACGCGCGACGAAGGACTGGCCCCATCTCGGGGGGCCAGGCTGGGCGAGCCCCCCGCCTAAACCCGCCGCGCCCGCCAGGCCCCCCGCCTGGCGGGCGTTTTCTATTGCCGTTCAGCGCCCCTGGCTGCAGTTCATCCGCCCCCTGCGTCGCTTCGCCGCAAGGCGCTGGGTGCGGGGGCAGTCGAGGTTCACAGTCCAGCCATCGACCACCCCGCTGCACCCAGGAGAACACCATGACCAAGAGCTTCAACACCCGCCCCGCGCTGACCAAGTTCGCCGAGGGCTTGACCCTGATCGCCATGGCCGGCCTGACCTTCGCCAGCGCCGCCGCCCTGGCTTCGGCCCCGATCGAGATGGTGGAGCCCGTCGTCCACCAGCTGCCCACCGTCGAAGTCACCGTCAAGAAGCACCAGCTGCCTGCGGTGGTGATGACGGTCAAGCGCAGCCACACCGCGTAAGCCCCGCCCGGGTGCAGCCCCGGGTTCCCCAATCAAAGGCCTGGCCGTCCGCCAGGCCTTTGTGCTTTCTGGGCTAAGGTGGCAGGCATGTGGCGTCTGCTGCTGATCTTGATCCTCGGCCTGGGCTGCGGGGCGGCCCAGGCCGATGCGCGACTGCGGGGCTGGACGGTGCAAGTCTGCGACGACGCCAACGAGTGGCCGCCCTACACCTTCGTGGAGCGGCAGGATGGCCGCAAGACCGGGCGCGTGAAGGGCTACTCGGTCGACCTGCTCGAGCGCCTGCTGCGGCCACTGGGCATGAGCTACCGCATCGAACTGCTGCCTTGGGCGCGCTGCCTGCTGGAGGTGCGGCGCGGGCAGAACTACCAGATGCTGCTCAACGCCACCCGCAACCCCGAGCGCGAGCGTGACTTCCTGATCAGTGCGCCGATCTACAGCACGCGCACCTACTACCTCTGGAGCCAGCGCGTGCACCCGCAGGGGCTGCAGGTGCGGGGCCAGGAAGACCTGAAACGCTACCGCCTGGGCGGCGTGCATGGCTACACCTACTCGCAGCTGGACCAGATCGACATGGCCAGTCTGCAGCGGGCGCCGAACTACGCCAGCCTGGTGCAGATGCTGCATCTGGGCCGGATCGATGTGATCGTGGTGGGCGAGGAGGTTCTCCATGGCCTGGCCGGCCTGCCCGGCTATGAGCTGGCGCGGGACCGCGAACTGGGGCGTGCGCCGCTGGCGGTGCAGCGGCCCAATACCTTCCACATGATGATCAGCCGCCAGCACCCGCTCGGGCCGGCGCTGCACGCGGCGCTGCAGGCGGAACTGGCCAGGCTGGCGCGCAGCGGCGAACTGCAGCAGCTGCTGGCACGTCATCTCCAGCGCTGACGCCGTTCAACGGCGC
>JBDHSJ010000132.1:0-11676 GCA_039808065.1 Burkholderiaceae bacterium
TCACCGGCGGGCCGCCGCGCGCCTGGATCGACCCCGGCCGCATCACGGACCCGGCCCTGCTGACCGGCAACGACTACGAGATCCAGATCAACGGCACCTCCGGCCTGGCGCAGGCCACCATCACCAACATCACCACCGGCGCCGTCACCACCATCCTTCCGTACGAGATGGGCAAGACCATCAATATCGACGGCATGGCCATCACCATCAGCGGCCTGGTGCAGGACGGCGACCGCTTCTCGATTGGCGCCGCACAGAGCGACCTGCAGATCTTCGACGTGCTCGATACCGCCGTAGCCGCCCTGCGCACCCCCGGCCGCAACGCCCAGCAGATTCAGCAGGCCAACGTCATCGCGCTGCGCGACCTGGACCAGGGCTTCCAGAACATGCAGAACGTGCGCAGCCTGGTGGGCGAACAGCTCAATCTGCTCGACGGTTCCGAGAACCGCCTGGCCGATCTGAAGCTCTACAACCAGAGCGAGCGCAGTGCCGCCGAGGACCTCGACATGACCGAGGCGATCTCGAAGTTTCAGATCCAGCAGACCAGCTACGATGCAGCGCTCCGTTCCTATGCTGCTGTGCAGCGTTTGAACCTGTTTGACTACCTGAACTTCTGAGGCGCCGCGGTCCTGCGCTTGATCGCAAGGGCCCGGCACCGCGCCGGGAGCCCGATCGCGATGAGCAGCACCAAGCACCCCGTCCTGGCCCAGTTGGCGCTGGGTTTCGCCCCGCTGTACGACAAGCAGCGCCAGGTCATGGCCACCCGGATCAGCTGCATCCCCCTGAAGCCTGACGCCGCCATCGACCCCGGGGCCCTGCTGGCCGCGATCAGCGAGGCGCTGCCCCACAACCCCGTGGTGTTGAACGTACCGCAGGAGGCCGCGCTGCAGGGTCTGCTGGCACAGGAGCTCCCGAGCAACATCGTGCTCGAGGTGCCGGCGTTTCTGGCCCCTCAGCTGACGCCTGCGCTGGAGGGCCGGAAGGGCCACCTGCTCAAGGGCGCCAGCTCGAGCCCACTCGGTCCCGAGCGCGCGGCGTTCAAGGCCGCTGAACTGGACATGGACGATCTGCGTCGCGGCGTGCAGGACCCGAACAAGCTACCGCTCTGGTGCAATGTGGTGCGCTCCGGCCCCGAAGCCGCAGAAGCCTTCGAGCGCGGCGCCGCCGCTGTGTTCGGCGTGCCCGTGGAAGGCCATTACGAGGCCCCGGCCGGCGCGCCTGCCAAGAGCGAGGTCAGCGCCGACCTGCAAGTCATCATCGTGTTGATGGGCCAGGTGGACCAGGGCGAGAGCGTCGAGAAGATGGAGGCCACGCTCAAGCGCGACCCCGGGCTGGCTTTCAAACTGCTGCGCTACATGAACAGCGCCGCTTTCGGCCTGCCGGTGGAGGTGACCTCCTTCCGCCACGCCATGATGCTGCTGGGCCTGAACCGCCTGAAGCGCTGGCTGGCCCTGCTGCTGGCCACCGCGAGCAAGGACAGCACCATGCGCCCGGTGATGTGGGCCGCGCTGCGCCGCGGCCTGTTGATGGAGGAGCTCTCCAAGACCCTGCAGGACAGCGACGCCAAGGACGAGATGTTCATCTGCGGCCTGTTCTCGCTGCTCGACCACCTGCTCAAGACCCCGGTGGGCAAGCTGCTGGAATCCATTCCCTGCCCCGAGCGCGTGCGCCAGGCCCTGGTGGAGGAAAGCGGCCCGTATCAACCCTTCCTGCAGCTGGTGCATGCCATCGAGCTGGAATCCGTGTTTGATTACCGCGAGGCCGCCGAGACCCTGATGATCAGCCCTGCTGAGCTCAATCAGGCGGTGCTGAATTGCTTGCACAAGGGTGCCCAGCTCGAATGACAGCGGGTTCACCCGAACTGCTCGACCCCCAGGCGCTGGCCGATCTGCGGGCGCTGGACCCCGATGGCAGCCAGGGCTTGCTGCGTCGCCTGGGCGAGGCCTGGGCACGCAGCCTGGAGCGCTTGCTGCCCGAACTCGACCAAGCGGCGGCCGGCCCCGACCTGGAGGCGATTCGCCGTATCGCACACACGCTGAAATCCAGCACCGCCAATTTGGCGGCATTGCATTTGTCGGCGCAGTGGCAGACGATCGAACAACAATGCAAGGAGGGCCGGGCCGAAGCCCTCGCAGACCAGCTGGCGCAAGCGCGCGCCGGCACGCTGCGGGTGCGTGAGGCACTGCGCGCAGTCGAATGAAGCCCGAGTGCCTGTCCGACCAGGGTCTGGTCTGGATCGTTGACGACGATGAGGTCGGCCTGATGGCGACCGCCGCCGCCTTGCGCGCGCGCGGCTTCGACACTGTCGAGATGCACACCGGCCCCGAAGCCCTGGAGGCCCTGCGCCACGCCACGCCCGACCTGTTGGTGCTGGATGCGCTGATGCCCGAGATGGACGGCTTTGAAGTCTGCCGCCAGGTGCGCGCCCGCTCAGCCCTGGCTGGTTTGCCCGTGCTGATGCTCACCGGCCTGGATGACGAGGCCTCGATCGAGCGGGCCTACGAGGTGGGCGCCACTGATTTCTTCGTCAAGAGCCGCCAGTGGAGCCTGCTGGTGGGGCGCCTGCGTTACCTGCTGCGCTCGGCGCGCACGCGCCAGGAGCTGGAGCGTTCCAAGGCCCGGTTGGCACGCGCCCAGGATCTGGCCCGCATGGGCAGCTTCGACTGGCATGTTGGCGCCGGCGTGCGCCTGTCGGTCGAGGCGCAGCGGGTGCTGGGTGTTGCCAATCAGACACACTGGCCGCTCTCGCGCCTGCTGCGCCTGGTGCCGCGCAGCGACCGTGGCCTGCTGATCGGACTGCTGCGCGAACTGTTCGCCCAGGCCAGTGCCCTGGTGACCGACCTGCCCTTCTGTGCCAAGGGTGGCCGCATGCGCATGCTGCACCTGGAGGCCGAACCCGAATTCGACGAGAACGGCCGCCTGACCGATTACTCCGGCGTGCTGCAGGACGTGACCGACCGCCGCCAGGCCGAGGACAAGATCCGCCAGTTGGCGCACTTCGATGCCCTGACCGGCCTGCCCAACCGGCGCCAGCTGATCTGGCGCGCCGAGCGCGCCATCGACGCCGCACGGCGCCAAGGCCATATGGCCGCCCTGCTGCTGATCGACTTGGACCGTTTCAAGAACATCAACGACACCCTGGGCCACGCCGCCGGTGACGAGCTGCTGATCGAGGTGGCGCGCCGGCTGCGCGCCTGTGTGCGCCACTCCGAGCAGCTGGTCGAGGGCCTGCTGGATGGCGGCAGCGGCCGCGGGCACCGCAATCTCGAAGCCGTGGGCCGCCTCGGGGGCGATGAATTCGTCGCTCTGCTGCCCGAGATCACCCACGTTGCCGACGCCGAGCGCGTGGCGGCGCGCGTGCTCGAAGCGATGCGCGAGCCGGTGTTTGTGGCGGGGCAAGACTGTTTCATCAGCGCCAGCGTGGGCATCTCGCTGTTCCCGCAGGACGGCGCCAATGTCGTCGACCTGCTGCGCAACGCCGACGTGGCGATGTACGCCGTCAAGGACCAGGGCCGCAATGGTTGCGCACTGTTTTCGCCCCAGTTGGGTGGCAAGGGCCGTGAGCGCCTGGAGCTGGAAGCAGCCCTGCACCGCGCACTGGAGCGCGGCGAGCTGGTGCTGCACTACCAGCCCAAGGTGGACGTGCGCGTCGGCCGCATGGTGGGCGTCGAGGCCCTGATGCGCTGGCAGCGCGGTGGCCAACTGGTGCCGCCGGGCGACTTCATCCCACTGGCCGAGGAAACCGGGCTGATCGTGCCGATGTCCGAATGGGCCATGCGCGAGGCCGCGCGCCAGGCCCGTGCCTGGCAGCAGCGCATCGGTTTCGAGGAGTCCATCGCCGTCAACCTGCCCAACCGCATGTTCGAGCGCGTCGATCTGGTCGAGCAGATCCACGAGGCCGTCAGCAGTGCCGGCGTGGCGCACCGCAGCCTGCAGCTGGAAATCACCGAGACCGGGCTGATGAAGGACCTGCATTCCGTCATCCCCACCTTGCACCGCCTCACCGCCATTGGCGTCGAAATCTCGATCGACGACTTCGGCACCGGCTACTCCTCGCTCGCCTACCTGACCAGCCTGCCGCTGTCCGAGCTGAAGATCGACCGCAGCTTCGTGCGCGACCTGGGCGTTTCGCCGCAGAGCGCGGCCGTGGTGACGGCCATCATTGCGCTGGCGCGCTCGCTGGGCCTGAGTGTGGTGGCCGAGGGCGTGGAGACGCCGCGCCAGATGGAGGTGCTGCTGCGCCAGGGCTGCCGCGTGATGCAGGGCTATCTGTTCGCCAAGCCCATGAGCGGCGAGGCGGTGGTGCAGTGGGTCGAGCACACCCTGCTGCCGCGTCAGGCCGAGTGGCTGCGCCACACGCTGCCGGACGGGCTGGAGAGCCTGCCGCAGTCGCTCGGCAGCCGCGGCTGAGCGAATTTCGCGGGGTCAGGCGCGCAGGCGGCGCCAGCGCTGCTACAAATCCGCATGCCCGATCCAAGCCTCCCCCCAGCCCAGCTCGCCAAGCAGGCCCTGCGCCGGCTGGCCGCCGCCAAGCTGGAGCCCACACCCGAAAATTACGCGCGCGCCTACGCACTGGAAGCCGGCCAGGAGCCGGCCAGCAGCAGTGCCGAGGCAGGCCTGTCTGAGCGCGCGTTGGCGGCCTTGCAGCGCCTGCTGCAGCTCGGCGTGAGCGATCTGGGCGAACGGCAGGAACTGCAACGCGAACTGCGCCTGGGCGAGTTTGATGCCGTGCAGCGGCGCAGCGAACGCCTGCTGAGCACCGAAGGCCCTGCCGCGCAAGGCGAGGCGCTGGCCCAGGCCGTCGACAAGCTGGCCCGTGGCCTGGAGCGCGGCGGCCGGCAATGGACGCTGGCGCGCAAGAAGGATGGCCTGCAACGCGTGCTGGCCGCCAACCGCGGTGATGGCAACCGCCTCATCAAGCGCCTGCGCCAGCTGGTGCTGAGTTGGGACAGCGACGAAGCCGCCACCGCAGTCGAGACTCAGAGCGAGCCCGGCGCCGAGGAGCCGGGCGGTACGCCCAGCCAGTTCTTCAGCGATGAAGAAAAGCAGCCCCCTGCCGAGTCCTTCGCGCCCGTCGCTGTCGAACGCATATCCCTCGATGCACCCCCTGCGCACTGGCCCCGCATCGGCGCCGAACTGCACCAGACGGTGCAGGTCGCGCTGCAACCTGCGGGCGACGCCCCCGCCCTGGTGCAGCGCATCGAGCAACTGCTGGCCGATCTGCACCGCGAGCATCAGGCCGTGCAGCAGGGCGAGGCCAGTGCGTCGCACGCCGAAGCCATCGCGCAGCTGTGCGCCCAGGCGCGCCGCCTGCTGGAGCACCGCCTGCACCTGAGCAGCCAGCTCGGCAGCCTGTGCCGTGAACTGAGCGCCAGCCTGGTCGAGCTCAGCGAAGACGAGAGCTGGGCCCAGGGCCAGGCCGTGGCCATGAACGACACCCTGGACCAGGGCCTCTCCGCGCTGGCCGTCCGCAGCGTGGCCGAACGCCTGGCCCACACCCGCGCGCGCCAGCATGCACTGCGCGAGGAGCGCCGCGCCGCCCGTGATGCGCTCAAGGGCCTGATGCAGACCCTGCTGAGTGACCTGGGGGCGCTGGGTGAGCACACCGACCGCTTCCACCAGCACCTTGGTCGCTACACCGAGGTGATCGAGCAGGCCGATTCGATCGAGAGCCTGACCGGTGCGGTGCGCGAGATGCTGCAGGAAAGCCGCACCGTGCACGGCCTGGTGCAGCAGACGCAGGCCAAACTGAGCGGCGAGCACCAGCGCGCCAGCGCGCTGGCCGAGCGCGTGCACCAGCTGGAGGTGGAGCTGCTGCGCCTCTCGGAAGAGGTGCAGACCGACCAGCTGACCAAGGTCGCCAACCGGCGCGGGCTGCAGGCCGCCTTTGCCACCGAGCAGGCGCGCCAGGAGCGCGAAGGTGCCCCTCTGGCCCTGGCGCTGCTGGACATCGACAACTTCAAGAAGCTCAACGACAGCCTGGGCCACGCCGCCGGCGACGAAGCCCTGAAGGGTCTGGCGGCACGCACCCAGTCCATCTTGCGTCCGGGCGACCTGGTGGCGCGCTACGGCGGCGAGGAGTTCGTGCTGCTGCTGCCCAACACCCCGTTGGAGGAGGCCCGTCAGGTGCTGGGCCGGCTGCAACGCGCGCTTTCCGCCAGCCTGTTCATGCACGAGGGCAAGGACGTCTTCGTGACCTTCTCGGCCGGCGCCACGCTGTACCGCGGCGGCGAGGCGCTCGAAGACGCGTTGCAGCGCGCCGACGAGGCGCTCTACGAAGCCAAGCGCACCGGCAAGAACCGGACCTGCGTCAGCTGAGCCCCTGTGCGCGGCTGCGTCGCGCCGGCCCGCCCTTGGCGCGGTACATGGCGGCGTCCGCCCGGCGCAGCAGCTCCTCGGCCACCAGGCCGTCGTCCGGATACACCGCCACGCCCACGCTGACGCGCAGCAGCAGTTCGGGGCCCTGCTGGCGCACCGGGCCTTCCAGGGCCTCGGCCACGCGGCTGGCCAGGGCCAGCGGGTCGGCATCGACATGCACGTCGCTGAGCACCATGGCGAACTCATCGCCGCCCAAGCGGCCGGCCAAGTCACCCGGGCGCAGCTGGGCGCGCAGGCGCTGGCCCAGCGCGTGCAGCAGGGCATCACCCACGGCATGGCCATGGGCGTCGTTCACGCGCTTGAGCTCGTCCACATCCACAAACACCACCGCCAGGCGGCGGCGCGCAAAGCTGGCGCGCGCCAGCGCCTGCTCCAGGTCGTCCAGAAAGCCGGCACGCAGCGGCAGCTCGGTCAGCGCATCGCGCCGCGCGGCTTCCAGCTGGTCGGCCGTGCGCTGCAGGGCCTCCTGCATGTGGATTTGCTCGGACAGGTCTTCCAGCACCAGTTCGTAGCCGGGTTCGTCGGGCAGGCCCAGGCGCAGCGCGCGCAAGCGCAGGGCGGCCCGCTCGGGCGGCGCGAACTCGGCGTTCAGGCGCAGCTCGGGGCTGGCAGCAGCTTCCAGCGGCAGCTCCTCAAGATGCCGACGCAGTCGCTTGCTCTGGGCCTCGTTCAGGCCCAGCAACTGGGCCAGAGCTTGCCCCTGCAGCTCGGGGCGTGGCCGCCCCAGCCAGCGCACCAGGGCCTCGGAGCCGGCGCGCAGGCGCAGCTGCGGGTCGAGCGAGGCCAGCATCACCGGCGTGTGCTCGTAGTAGGCGGTGATGCGGCGCTGCTGGGCGCGCAACTGCTCCACCGCCACCGCCAGCAACTGCGGCGGCAGCAGCAGAGCCACCAGGGGCAGCACGTTGGCCCAGGCGCTCCAGCTCGAGGCCCCGAGCGGTGCGGCCATCAGCCCGGCGCCCAGTGCATAAGACAGCAGCAGGGACACACTGAGCGTGGCCAGCGCGGTGACACCCAGGCCCTGCCACAAGCCCACCAGCACCAGGCCCAGGGCGACGAACACATACGGCATTTGCAGCGTCGTGACCACCACCAGGGTGAGCCCCACCGCGCCCAGCAAGGCCACCCAGCATTCGGGCGTGCTCAGGCTCTGGCGCAGCTCAGGCCCCTGGGCCACCACCAGCAGAGCCAGCGGCAGCACGGCCATCGCGCCAGCGGCGCTGCCGGTCCACCAGGTCAGGGCCTGCACCCAGGGCGCTTCGTCGGACTGCGCGATCGCCAGGCTCAGCACGGCGCCCAGCAAGCCTGGCACCAGCGCGCCCAGGCTCAACACCTGCAGCCACTGCCGCGGCTCCAAACGGCGCCGCAGGCGGCTTTCCCAGGGTCGCAGCAGCCAGGCCCCGAGCGCGATCTCCATCGCATTGGCGGGCAGATACAGCAGGGCTTGCCGCCATTCCCAGCCCACCAGCCAGTTGCCCAGCGTCAGCAGGCCCAGCATCAGCCCCAAGGCCAGGCCTTTCCAGCGCAGAGGCAGCGCCAGCAGGCCCGCCACCGCCACGGCATTGGCGTACCAGAGCGGCGCCAGGGCCTGCGGCAGCCGCGCCAGGCTGAGCGAGACCGCCAACGCCAGCGCGTAGGCCAGCAGCACCAAGGCCATGCGCTCGAAGGGCGGCAGCGTGCGGTCCGTCATGCCGCGCTCCGGCGTACGTGCCAGGTCCACAACGCGCCCGCACCAGCGGCCGCCAGGCTGGCCAGACCGAGGTCGCGCAGCTGTTCGCGCTCGGGCTGCACCGCGACCTGGTCCAGCTCGCCCTCGGGCAGCCAGCGCGCCAGGATGGCGCGCAGCTGGGCATGCGGCAGGGCGTCCAGGGCCTGCTCCAGGCGCTCACCGATGTCCGCCCGCCCCTTGGCGTAGCCGAAGCTGAGCGGGTAGGAATAGCCCAGGTCGGCCACCCGTTGCAGGGCCCCGTTCGGCAGCCGCAGCCGCCGCCGCGCATGCTCCACGCTGGCCAGATCGGCCACCAGGGCCTCGACCTGACCGCCCATCAAGGCCTGCAGGCTGAGCCCGTCGTCAGGGTAGGCCTGCCACTCGATGCGCGGATAGTGACGGCGCACAAAGCCTTCGATGGCGTAGCCGCGCCCCACGGCCACCCGCCGCCCCGCCAGACGCCACAGCTGGCCTTCCCCGTGGCCGCTGCGCAGGACCACCACCGCCGGCACCACGACATAGGGTGCGGTGAAGTCCAGGTAGCTGTCACGCTCGGGCGTCGGGCGCAGGGAGCTCAGCAGCTCAATCTGCCCGGCTTCGGCCAACTGCAACAGTTCAGCCAGCGCACGCGGTTCACTCCAGCGCAGGCGCAGATGCGCGGCAGGCAGCAAGGCCCGCAAGATGTCGACCGACAGGCCTTTGATGGCACCGTCAGAGTCTCGAAACACGAAGGGGCCGTAGTCGCGCTCGACGCCGAAGCGCAGCTCCAGTTCACGTGGGGGGCGCGCCGGCACGCAGCCGGCCGTACCCAGCAGCAGGGCCAGGCAGGCGCGTCGTTCCCGGCAATTGCGTTCCATGGCACCCCCAGCCGTGCAGGGTAGCCCCAACACGCCGCTTGTTACAGGGGGCCGCCCCTCAATGCTCGCGCAGCTTCACCCGCAGGCGCGCGATGGCCTGGCTGTGCAGTTGGCACACGCGGCTTTCGGTGACCTTGAGCACGGCCGCAATCTCCTTGAGATTCATGTCGTGCTCGTAGTACATGCTCATCACATAGCCCTCGCGCTCGGGCAGGGCCTTGATGGCCTCGACCAAGGCGGCGCGCATGCGGTGGTCCTGCAGCTGCAGCGAAGGGTTGTTGGCGTGGTCCACTACATGGCGGTCGAGGTAGTCGTCGCCGTCTTCGCCGCCGCCGATGTCTTCCAGGTAGACGAGCTGGGTGCCGCGCACCCGCGTCAGGGCCTCCTGGTACTCGGCCAGCGAGATGCCCATCTGCGCCGCCACCTCGCTCTCGGTGGGTGCGCGGCCCAGCTTCTGCTCGGCCTTGTGTACGGCGTCCTCGATTTCGCGCTGCTGGCGGCGCGTGCCGCGGCTGAGCCAGTCGCCGCCGCGAAGTTCGTCGAGCATGGCGCCGCGGATGCGCTGGGTGGCAAAGGTTTCGAACTGCACGCCTTGGCCGGCATCAAAACGGCTCAGGGCATCGGTCAGGCCGATCATGCCGACCTGCACCAGGTCGTCCAGCTCCACATTGGCGGGCAACTTGGCAATCATCTGGTGCGCCAGGCGGCGAACCAGGGGGCTGTACTGCTTGAGCAGCACATTGGTGTCGAGCTTGCCTTTGGCGGTGTACATCAGGTCATCAGCGGCGCGTATTCCAGGGCTCCATGATGCACCCTCTGGGGCTCCAACCCCAGCAGGCTGTCGCGCGCCAGTCGGCGCAATTCCGCACTCGGTGCGGCGCGCAATCCGGCCCTGGGGTCCAGCGCCGCCCAAACCGGCAAGGCGGCGCCCAAGAATCGTTCGGCACAGTCAGCCAACTGCTCGGCAATGCGGCGCGTCAACGCCAGGCGCGGATTGCCCGCCACCAGCAGGCCGAACACCTGGCAACGGGCGCGCTGCTGCAGCCACTTCATCGCGGCATAGGCCTGGGTCATGGCCTGCGGTTGCAGGTCGGTCAACAGGATCGGTCGACAGTCCCCCTGCCCCACCAGCACGCGCGCCAGCTCAGCCACCGGGGCGTGCAGCAGGATCACATCGGCCTGCGGGGCAGCGCTGCGCAGCGCCTCCACCAGGCTGCCGGCATTGCCGCGCGCGTCCAAATAGTGGCCGGGCAGGCCGCGGGCCTCCAGGAACTGCACATCGTCGGACAGCGTTTCCAGGCAGGCCGCCAGGTTGATGCGGGCCAGCTCCGGCGCCGGCTTGGCGGTCGGCCCGGCGTCCACCACCAGCACCTGCAAGCCGCGCTCCAGGTAGGCGCCCACCAGGGCGTCCAGCATCAGTTCGGCGGCTTCCAAACCGGCTTGAGCCAGCACCGGCACCAGCACCCCACCGCGGGGGGCGAACAGGCGGCGCAGGCCGGCGGCCTGGTCACGCGGGGTTCGCTGCATGGCGCTCCTCGGTCAATGGGTCGCGAACACGAGTTGCAGGTCCTGCGGGTCCTTGCTCCAGGCGCTGCTGGCGCGCGGCTTGAATGCGTGTTGCACCAGCTCGTCGGGGCTCAGGCGCAGCCAGTCCTCGGGCACGCGCTGGCCATTGGCCACGGCCTGCAGGGTCAGCCGGTGGCGAATCAGGATGTCCAAGGCCGGGCCGAGGCGCACCGCTTCGTCGATCTTGCTGAGCACCACGCCCTCGCACTGGCTGGCGTGCCAGGCGCCCACCACGTCGTCCAGGGTCTCGCCCTGGGCACTGGCGTTCACCACCAGCAGGCGGCGGATCGAGGGGTGCGCCACCATTTCCAGCAGCTCCTGCGTGCGGCTGTCGCGCTGGGCCATGCCGGCGGTGTCGATCAGCACCATCTGCTTGTTGGCCAGCAGGTCGAGCAGGTCGTCGAGCGAGGCGCGGTCATGCGCGGTGTGTACCGGCACGCCCAGGATGCGGCCGTAGGCGCGCAGCTGCTCGTGGGCGCCCAGGCGGTAGGCGTCCAAGGTGATCAGGCCGAGCTGGCTCGCGCCATGCTTGGCGGCGAAGTTGGCGGCGATCTTGGCGGTGCTGGTGGTTTTGCCCACGCCGGTGGAACCGATCAGGGCAAACACGCCCTGACGGTCTTCCAGTGCGGTGGGGGCGACGTGCAGATTGCGCGCCAGCACGGCGGCGGCCCATTGCATTTCGTCGGCACCGGCGGCAAAGGCGCTCGGGCAGGCATCGACCAGCTTGCGCGTCAGTGCGGGCGAAAAGCCAGCTTCCAGCAGCTGCTGGGCCAGGCGCGCCTGCACCGGCTGGCGCTGCAGCTTTTCCATGAAGGCCAGGGCGCCAAAGCGCTGCTCGATCAGGCCCTTCATGTCCTGCAGCTCGCGCATCACGTCGGCACGTTCGCGCTCGTTGCGCGAGGCGCTGGCGCCGAAATCGGCTGCCGGCGGGGTGGGCGGTGCCACCTCGTCGCGCAGCACGGGCGGGTTGCGGCGCAGGGTCGGGGCATCGATGCCGCGCATGCGCGGGGTTTCCACGGCGGCTGCACGGGGCGCATCGGCATGCAGGCGCTCGCGCGCTTCCTGGCGCAGATTGCGCGGCGGCTCGGCCGCCCGTGCCGGGGCCGGGTCTTCCAAGCGAGGCTCGATGCGCTGTGCGGCCTGGCCCGCACCGGCGGCGGCCCAGCGCTG
>JBDHSJ010000133.1:0-11531 GCA_039808065.1 Burkholderiaceae bacterium
AGCAGGCCCAGCAGCGCGGCCAGGGCGCCCGCCAGCAGGGCCTGCTGGCGCGCCTGCTCGGCCCCTTGCGCGGCACGCGCCAGGGGCTGGCGCGTCACGACGGTCCAGCCCAGGTCGCTGGTGACGCTGCGCGCCGGCACGGGGGTGGAGGCGCTGAGGTAACGCCGGCCATCGCTCCATTCCCAGACCTGCGCCAGGCCGCGCGGCAGCGGGCGCGGTGGCGCCTCGTTCGCGCTGGCGTCGCGCGGGCGGTGGATGACCTTGCCGGCGCGGTCCAGCACGAACACGCGGATCCCCTGTTGGAACAGGGCATCGCTGCGCAGGCTGTTGATGACATCGGAGGCCCAATCCCAGCTGACATGCACGCCCAGTACGCCGGCGGTGCGACCGGCGTCGTCACGCAGCGGGGCGGCGAAGTCCAGAAAGCGAATCGGCTCGCCGCTGCTCGACGGCGGCAGCAGCGTGGCCAGCAGCTTGGCCGGGTGCACATCGCCGGTGTAGGGCTGGCTGAGTGCGGCCTGGAACCAGGGCCGGCTGGCGACGTTCTGCCCCACCAGCAGGCCACCGCTGGCGGCCAAGACTTCGCCGTTGGGGCTGGTCAAACCGATCCAGGAGTAATGCGAACGGCCGCGCTGCAGGCGGTCGAGCGCCGGCTGCCAATGTTGCGGATTCAGGCTGGCGCCAGGGGGCGGGTCTTCGGCCAGCAGCTCGACCTCGCGCTGGCGTTCGTGCAGGCCTTCGGCAAACACCACCGCCGTGCTGGTGGCCAGGGTCTGCAGCGTGGTGCCCTGGTCGCGCAGGGCTTGTTCGGCCTGGCCCTGGGCCAGCCAGAGGCTGAGGCCACCGGCCACCAGACCCACCAGGCTACCGAAGAGCAGCGCCACCTGGATGCGCAGCGTGAACTTGGGATTCAGCATGGCCGGCAGCTTAGAGGAGCCGGCCGGCCGAGGGAATCAGGCGTTGGCGAGCTGTCGTGTCAGGCGGTAACCCGCGCCGCGCACGGTTTCAATCAACTGGGCGCAGCCGGCCGGGTGCAGGGCATCGCGCAGGCGCTTGATGTGGACGTCCACCGTGCGTTCCTCGATGAACACATGGTCGCCCCAGACCTTGTCGAGCAGCTGGGCGCGGCTGTGCACGCGCTCGGGGTGGGTCATCAGGTAGCGCAGCAGGCGGAACTCGGTGGGGCCAAGCTGCACTTCGGCGCTGCCGCTGAAGACGCGCCGTGCGCTCGGATCGAGCTTGAGCGGACCAATCTCGACTGGCGCCTCCAGAGCTTCGGGCACCTTGCGGCGCAGCAGGGCGCGGATGCGCGCCATCAGCTCGGCAGGAGAGAAAGGCTTGCTGAGGTAATCGTCCGCGCCGGCGTCCAGACCCTGGATCTTGTCGCTTTCCTGCGCACGCGCGGTGAGCATGATGATGGGCAGGTGCTTGGTGCGCGCCTCGGCGCGCCAGCGCCGTGGCAGCACCACACCCGGCTCGCCCGGCAGCATCCAGTCCAGCACTACCAGGTCGGGCAGCTGCTCCAGCAGGGCCTGCTGCGCCGCGGCGGAGGAGTCGGCCACCCGCACCTCGTGGCCTTCATGGCGCAGGTGCAGGGCGATCAGCTCGGCGATGGCCGGCTCGTCTTCAACAACCAGGATGCGTCCCATGGTGGCGCAGGTCCGGTTCAGGACACCGCCGAGGCCAGGCCCTCGGGCGGGGTGTGGCGCACGTCGGTGCCCTTGGCGATGTAGATCACCTGCTCGGCCAGGTTCTTGGCGTGGTCGCCCACGCGTTCCAGGGCCTTGGCCACGAAGACCAGATCGATCGAGGCGGTGATGGTGCGCGGGTCTTCCATCATGTAGGTGATGAGCTTGCGCAACAGGCCGTCGAACTCGGCGTCGATCTCGTTGTCCTGCTTGATGACCTCCATCGCGAGGTTCACGTCCAGGCGCGCGAATGCATCCAGCGCGCGGCGCAGCGAGGTGGTGGCCAGCTTGGCCTCCAGCGTCATCTGGGTGGTCGGGAACAGGCGGCCGTGCATGCCGGTGGCGATCAGGCGCTGCACCGTACGGGCGATGCGGGCCGCTTCGTCGCCCACGCGCTCCAGGTTGCCGATCGTCTTGGAGACCCCGATCAGCAGCCGCAGGTCGCGCGCCGTGGGTTGGCGGCGCGCAATGATGGAGCTGAGGTCGCGGTCGATCTCCAGTTCGAACTGGTTGACGCGCTGCTCGGTCTTGATGACTTCGCCAGCGCGCTCCTCGCTCAGATTGGCCAGGGCATCGACGGCCTGCGCCACCTGTTGCTCGACCATCCCACCCATCTCCAGCACGCGGGTGGAGATGGCACTGAGTTCGGCGTCGAACTGGGTGGAGAGGTGTTTGTCGTTCATCAATTTGCTCCCTCGGATCAGCCGAAGCGGCCCGTGATGTAGTCCTCGGTCTCTTTGCGCTTGGGCTTCATGAAGATGTCGTTCGTTTCGCCGAACTCCATCAACTCGCCCAGGTACATGTAGGCGGTGTAGTCGGAGACGCGCGCGGCCTGCTGCATGTTGTGGGTCACGATCAGCACCGTGACCTGGTGCTTGATCTCCCCGACCAACTCCTCGATCGAGCCGGTGGCGATCGGGTCCAGCGCCGAGGTGGGCTCGTCGAACAGGATGATCTCGGGGTCGGTGGCCAGGGCGCGCGCGATGCACAGGCGCTGCTGCTGGCCACCCGAGAGGTTGACCGCCAGATCGTCGAGCCGGTCCTTGACTTCGTTCCACAGCGCGCCGCCCTTGAGCGCGGCCTCGACCTTGTCTTCCAGCACGGTGCGGTTTTTCTCGCCGCGCACCTTCAGGCCGTAGGCCACGTTCTCGAAGATGCTCTTCGGGAAGGGATTGGGCTTCTGGAACACCATCGAAATGCGCATGCGCACCTCGATCGGGTCCACGCTCTTGTGCAGCACGTCCACCTCGTCGGGGTGCAGATGGATGCTGCCGTCGTAGCGATGGCCCGGGTAGAGATCGTGCATGCGGTTGAAGCAGCGCAGGAAGGTCGACTTGCCGCAGCCCGAGGGGCCGATCAGCGCGGTGACCTTGTTCTCGTACACGGGCATGTTGATGCCCTTGAGCGCCTTGAAGTCGCCGTAATAGAAGTCCAGGTCCTTGGCCTCGGCCTTCAGCGGCGGCGGGTTCTGCGGCAGGGTGATGGTGGAGGGCATGTTCAGTTCACCATTTGATGTTTTTGCGGAGGCGGTAGCGGAGCCAGATCGCGATGGCGTTCATGCTCAGCGTCATCAGCACCAGCACGAAGGCGGCTGCAGCAGCGTTCTCGTGGAAGCGCGGGTCGGGGCGGCTGGTCCAGTTGAAGATCTGGATCGGCATCACCGTGAAGGGGCTCCACAACCAGTCGAACAGGCCGGCGGCCTGGCCGGTCTCGATATTCATCTGACCCGGCGCGGGCGGCAGGAAGGCGATGAAGGTCAGCGCGCCGATGGTGATGATGGGCGCGGTTTCGCCGATGGCGCGGCTCATGCCGATGATCACGCCGGTCAGGATGCCGGGCGTGGCGTACTTCACCAGATGGTGCTGCACCACCTGCCACTGCGAGGCGCCGCAGGCGTAGGCCGCTTCACGGATGTGCTGCGGAATGGAGCGCAGGGACTCGCGGGTGGCGGTGATGACGATGGGCAGGATCAGCAGCGCCAGCGTCAGGCCGGCGGTCAGGATCGACTGGCCGAGCTTGAAGGTGTAGACGAACAGGCCCAAGGCCAGCAGGCCGTAGATGATCGAGGGCACGC
Organism: Burkholderiaceae bacterium; assembly: GCA_039808065.1. Taxonomy (GTDB): domain Bacteria; phylum Pseudomonadota; class Gammaproteobacteria; order Burkholderiales; family Burkholderiaceae_C; genus Inhella. The sequence goes on from JBDHSJ010000133.1 coordinate 3,763, forward strand.
CAGCCAGGTTCGTGATGTTGATCTCGATGACATCGGTCACCCAGTTCTTGCGCGCGTATTCCTCCAGGTAGATGGCGCCGGCGATGCCCAGCGGCACGGCCACGAAGGCGGTCACCGTCATCACCAAAATGGAACCCACCCAGCTGGACAGGATGCCGGCCTCGGCCGGGCGGCGCGACGGGAAGTTGAGGAAGAAGTCGGCCGTCAGTCGCGGCACGCCGGTGACGGCCATGTCGATGAACAGCGCGGCCAGCGTGAAGATGCCGATCGACAGCGCCAGCAGCCCGAGCAGGGCGACCAGCAGGTCGTAGCGCCGCGCCTTGCGGATGATGGCGCGGATGGCCAGGGTCTTTTCTGCGTTCATTCAAAACCTCCTACAAGAGGCCGTTGCAGGGTCTCGATCTGATCAAGCGGCCGCCGCGGAACCGGCTTTGCCGGGCCGCCAGCGGCGCCCCCCAGGGGGGGAAGCGCGAAGCGCATCGGGGGGGTGTCCATCAATAAGCTTCGCGGAACTTCTTGCGCAGCCAGTAGCCGAGCAGGTTGAAGCACAGGGTCAGCAGCATCAGCGACAGGCCGGCGGCAAAGATGGTCTGGTACCCGATCGAGCCGTGCGGCAGATCCCCCAGCGCCACTTGCACGATGAAGCTGGTGATGGTGGCAGCGGGCTCCATGGGGTTGAAGCTCAGCGTGGGCTGCATGCCGGCGGCCACGGCCAGGATCATGGTTTCGCCGACTGCACGGCTGATGCCCAGGATGTAGGCGGAGGCGATCCCCGAGAACGCGGCGGGCACGACCACGTTCACGGCGGTCTGGAAGCGCGTGCTGCCCATCGCGTAGGCGCCTTCACGCAGGCTCATGGGCACGGCGCGCATCGCGTCTTCGGAGAGCGAGGCCACGTAAGGAATGATCATCACGCCCATCACCAGGCCGGCCGAGAGCACGTTGAAGCCGGGCAGCTCGGGAAAGACCTTCTGCAGCAGCGGCGTCACCACCAGCAGGGCGAAGAAGCCATAAATGATGGTCGGCACACCGGAGAGCAGTTCCAACATCGGCTTGAGCGTCTCGCGCGTCTTGTGACCGGCAAACTCGCTCAGGTAGATCGCGATCACAGTGCCCAGCGGAATCGCCACCGCCAACGCCACCAGCGAGCTGGTGATGGTGCCGGACATCAGCACCCAGATGCCGAAGTGGGCATCGTCGAACAGCGGCGTCCACTGCTTGTCGGTCAGGAAGTCCCAGATCGACACGTGGCTGAAGAAGCTGATCGACTCGCGCACCAGGATGTAGACGATGCCCACGGTGGTGAGCACCGACACGCTGGCGGCCAGAAAGAGCACGGCCTCGATCAGGCGTTCACGGCGCTGGCGGGCCTTCTTCAGTTCGGCGAACTCGGCCAGCCGGGCCTCGCCGCGCGGGGAGTGCGTGGCGGTGCTGGGCAGGGCATCAGGTGGGGCGATGGCCATGGCGGATACCTAGGAACAGGGAGGCGACAGGACGTCAGAAAGAACAGCGGGCCCGCATGGCGACATTCGGGCCCGTTGTCACGTCGCTGTCATTTTGCGGCAGGCCCGAGGGGCCTGCATGCGATCACAGGGCGGCTTCGCGGCTCATCAGTTCTTCGATGGTGATGCCGACCTCGTTCTTGCCGCCGAACACGGTGCCCTTCTTGCCCTTGTTCAGGTGCTCCAGGCCGCCCGTGTAAGCCTTGGCCGGCAGCGGCACGTACTTCACTTCCTTGGCGATCTTGGCCGCGGACTTCATCATGTACTCGACGAACTCCTTGACCTCGGGCTTGGCCAGGGACTTGGCGTTCACGTAGATGAAGATCGGGCGGCTCAGCGGCTCGTAGGTGCCGGCCAGCACGGCGGCTTCGCTCGGGGCGACGGCCTGGCCCTTGGGGTTGACGATCGGCAGGGCCTTGAGCTTGTTCTGGTTCTCGGCGTAGTAGGCGTAGCCGAAGTAGCCGATGGCGTTGACGTCCGAGCTCACACCTTGCACCAGCACGTTGTCGTCTTCCGAGGCGGTGAAGTCGCCGCGGCTGGCCTTGCTCTTGCCGTTGATGGCTTCGGTGAAGTAGTCGAAGGTGCCCGAGTCGGCGCCGGCGCCGAACAGCTTGATCGGGGCATCGGGCCAGGCCGGGTTGACCTGGTTCCAGCGGGTGATCTTGCCCTGGGCGGCGGGTTCCCAGATCTTCTTTAGTTCATCGACGGTGATCTGCTTCAGGAAGGCGTTCTTGGGGTTGATGACCACGGTCAGCGCGTCGAAGGCGACCGGCAGCTCGTAGTACTCGATGCCGGCGGCCTTGCAGTCGGCCATTTCCTTGGCCAGGATGGGACGCGAGGCATTGCTGATGTCGGTTTCGCCGCGGCAGAACTTCTTGAAGCCGCCGCCGGTGCCCGAAATACCCACGGTGACCTTGACGGCGCCCTTCTTGACCTTCTGGAAGTCCTCGGCCACGCCTTCCGTGATCGGGAACACGGTGGACGAACCGTCGATCTTGACGACCTGCGCTTGGGCAGCGAAAGCGGTGGCGGCCAGGCCCAGCAGGGCGAACAGCTTGTTCAGTTGCATTTCAGACTCCAATCAGGGGTCAGTGGGTGAATGCCCGCCACTCTAGGCAGGCTGGATGACGACTCTGTGACAGTCGCGGCGGAAATTGAAATATTTGGGTTCAGGCCGGATCAAACCGGTAGCCCAGGCCGCGCAGGGAGCGCAGGCGGCTGTCCAGCCCCAGGGGCTGCAGGCCCACGCGCAGGCGGCGCACGGTCTGGTCCACCGTGCGGGGCAGAGGGCGCGCATCGGGCGGCCAGACGGTGTCCAGCAGCTCCTGGCGACTCACCACCCGGCCAGCGCGGCGCAGCAGGGTGACGAGCAGGCGCAGTTCCAGGGCGGGAATGGCGGCCTGGCGGCGCAGCCCGTCGTCGCCGCGCAGGCGCACCACGCCGGCCTGGGGGTCGGCCTCGATGTCGCCGCAGACGATGCGCTGGGGGCGCACGCAGATCTCCGGCAGCCAAGCGGCCAAGCACCGGGTGGCCTGGTCGAGATCGCCCTCCCAGGCCAATACCGGGCAAGCGGGCGGATGCAGCCGCTCCAGCAGCAGGGGTTCGGCCAGCAGCAGATCGGGGGCCAGGGTGTCGAGCCAGCGCTGGGCCTGATTCGGGTCGCTGGTGTGGGCCACCAGGGCGCCGCTGGCGGTGGCGGCCTGCAGCAGCTGGCTGAGGCGCGGGTCGGCGCTGCTGACGGACAGCAGGGTGAGCGGGGCAGCGGTGGTCAAAGCAGGGCAGGGGAGCCGTGGATGGAAAGGATGCTGGCCAGGGGCGGTGACAGCGCTGTGACGGCGCCGCCCTTCAGGTGGAGGGGGTGGCGAGCAGGGCGCGGTAATGGCCTTCCACCCCGGCCACGATGGCCGGCCAGCCTTGGCGCAGGGCCACGGCGCGCGCCGCCTGGGCGGCGCTGTGCAGAGCGGCAGGCTGGCTGCACAGCTCGGCCACTGATTCACAGAAGGCCTGGCGCTGGCCCAACGGCACCAGGCGCCCGGCCGGGCCCTCGCGCAGCAGCTTGGCCGCCGCCGCGTAATCGAAGGCCACGACCGGCAAGCCGCTGGCCAGGGCCTCGGGCACCACATTGCCGAAGGTCTCGGTCAGGCTGGGGAAGGCGAACAGATCGGCGCTGGCGTAGTGGGCCGCCAGGGCGGTGCCGATCTGCTGGCCGCAGAACACCGCATCCGGGCAGCGCTGCCGCAGGCGCTCGCGCTCGGGGCCGTCGCCCACCAGCACCAGGCGGGCCTGCGGGGCACGCTGACGCAGGCCGGCGTAGGCATCCAGCAGCAGCTCCAGGTTCTTCTCGGCCGCCAGCCGGCCCACACAAAGCAGCACCGGGCTGTCCGGGCCGGCACCCCATTGCGCGCGCAGCGCCGCGTCACGCCGTGCGGGGTCAAACCGATTCGTGTCCACGCCACGCGCCACCACGGCAAGGCGCTCGAAGCGCTGCGCGGCCAGGGTGGCGCGCAGGTCTTCCGAGGGCACCAGGGTCAGCTGGCATTGGTTGTGGAATTTGCGCAGGTAGGCGTGGATGGGATGGCGCAGCCAGCCCACGCCGTAATGCTGGCTGTAGGCGTGGAAGTTGGTGCGGAACTCGCTCAGCACCGGCAGGCGTAGCTGACGCGCCGCCTGCAGGGCCGACCAACCCAGTGGCCCCTCGGTGGCGATGTGCACCACATCCGGCCGCTCGAAGCTCCAGCGCCGCAGCAGCGCACGCTTGGCCGGCAGGCCCATGCGCAGCTGCGGGTAGCGGGGGATTGGCAGGCCGCGCATCAGGAGCTCGGCAAAGCCGGTCTCGCTCTGCGCCTGCTCCTGCTTGTGTTGGCGGGGGCGAATCAGCTGCAGCTCGTGGCCGAGCTCGCGCAGGCCTTCGACGATGCGTGCCACCGTGCCAGCCACGCCATTCACCTCGGGCGGATAGGTCTCAGTGACCAAGGCGATGCGCAGCCAGCGGTGCTCGCTGCGTACCGGCTGGATCTCCAGGGCTTCCTGGGCGGCGGGGGCGGCGCCGCTGCGCGCGGTCAGGGTGGCTGTGTTCATGCGTCCATGCTCAGCCGCCGCTGCGACAGCGCTGTGACAGCCGCCGTCACGCCCTTTTCATGCGCGCTGCGCAGCATGCCGCACCCGCAACCCCCAGGAGCCTTTGTGACGGAATTCCTGCAAGCCCTGCGCACCCAGCGCTGGGACGACCACCGCTACTACCACCACAGCCGCATCAACCAGAGCCTGCACCTGCTCAGCGCGCTGAGCTTCCTCTGTGCCTATGGCCTGCTGTTCGTTGACCCCGCGCTGGCCGCGCTGCTGGCCTGGGGGGTCTCAATGAGCTCGCGCCAGGCCGGCCATTTCTTCTTCGAGCCCAAGGGCTACGACGAAGTAAACCAGGCCACGCATGAGCACAAGGAGGAGATCAAGGTGGGCTACAACCTGCGCCGCAAGGTGTTCCTGATGTCGGCCTGGGCCGCCATTCCGCTGCTGCTGTGGTTGCAGCCTTCGTTGTGGGGCTGGATCGAACCCGCCACCGACTTCAGCGGCTACTGGAACGACGTCGGCCTGGCCTGGCTGGCCCTGGGTGTGACGGGCCTGCTGATGCGCACCGTCCACCTCTTCCATCTGTATGACGTGCAGACCGGCCTGGTGTGGATGTGCAAGATCCTCACCGACCCCTTCCATGATGTGCTGCTGTACTGGAAGGCGCCCCTCTATCTGTTGAAGGGTGAGTTGATCGACCCCATGCACCACGCGCGCCAGTCCCACTGAGCGACGGCATGAAGCAGAACGCCGGGCACTGCCCGGCGCTTCTCATTGCGCGCGCCAGGCGCGCCAGAGTTCGCCGAGCAGTTGTCGCTTGAGCTGCGGGGCCGGCGGTGCGCCGTCCCACCAGCCGTCGGAGCGCATGGTGGCGCAGGCGGCCAGGAAGCGTTCGCAGACGGCGTCGAAATCGGCCTCGCGGTAATCCAGGCTGAAAACGATGCGCCCGCTGCCCACCCAGGAGAGCAGCAGGGCCTGGGCGCGCAGGTAGAACTGCAGCATCCAGTGGTAGCGGCCGGGCTGGGTGAACTCCAGCGCCCAAATGGTGCTGAGCTGCTTCACCCGCACCGGCTGGCCCGCCTTTTCCAGGGCGGCATTCAGACGCTGCGCGCGGCCGCTCCAGCGTTCTTCCATGCCGTCATACAGGGCCTGGATTTCGGGGCGTTCCAGCTGCTCCAGAAACACCTGCATGGCGCACACCACCTGCGGGTGGGCGTTGAAGGTGCCGCGCGCAAAACAGATGTCGGCCGGGCGGTCCTCGCGGTAGCGCTTCATCCAGGTCGCCTTGCCGCACACCACGCCCACCGGCAGGCCACCGCCCAGGGTCTTGCCGTAGGTCACCAGGTCGGCCTGCACGCCAAAGCGCTGCTGCGCCCCGCCCGGCCCGAGGCGAAAGCCGACGAAGACCTCGTCAAAGATCAGCGCGATGCCGCGCTCGCTGCAGACCGCGCGCAGTCGGCGCAGCCAGTCGGCGTAGTCCTGCAAATCGGCGCCTTGCAGGCGGCGCGCGCCCATCAGGCTGCTGTCGCCCGGCGCGGCGGCATTGGGGTGCAGGGCCTGCAGGGGGTTCACCAGCACGCAGGCGATGTCCTTGCGGGTGCGCAGCACGCGCAAGCTGCGCTCGTCCATGTCGCGCAGGGTGTAGGTGTGCTCGGCCGCCACCGGGTTGCCCGGGCCGGGCTGCACATCGCCCCACCAGCCGTGGTAGGCCCCGCAAAAGCGCACCAGCTTGTTGCGGCCGCTGTGGTAGCGCGCCAGGCGCACGGCCTGCATCACGGCCTCGGTGCCGGACATGTGGAAGCTGACCTCGTCCATGCCCGAGAGCCGGCACAGGCGCTGCGCCACATCGGCCACCGCCGGGTGGTAGGCGCCCAGCAGCACCCCGTGGGCCAGCGCGCGCTGCTGGCCTTCCACCAGGCAGCGCTTGTAGAACTCGTGGCCGAACAGATTGACGCCGTAGCTGCCGGTCAGGTCGTAGAACTCCTGGCCGTCCAGATCCGTCACGATGAAGCCGTCGGCGCGCTGCAGGAAGGCGCCCAGACCCAGGTGCTCGCGCACCTGGCGGCTGAAAGGTGGCGGCACGCGGTAGGCGGCGGTGAACTGCAGATCACTGATGAACGGGCGGGCCTGCTGCGTCAGCGCCAGGCTGCGCGGGTGGCGCTGGCGCAAGGTGGCGGCCAATTGCTCGAAGCCGGCGCGGCGGCGCTGCTGCAGGGCCGCATCGGCGCCATCGGCGCCGTAGAAGGATTGGTCCTGCAGGTGATAGCCCGGCAGCAGGCGGCTGACGCGCCGCGCCATCTTCGAATGCCCGGTCAGCGAGGGATGCTTGGCCAGCGAGAGCTGCGCACGCTGGTAGGCCTTGTGCGCCAGCAGGCCGCCCGTGGCTAGGGCCAGGGTCAGCGTCCATGGTTCTGTCATATCGGCTCCCGACACTGTGAAGCCCGCCGGTGTACGCCGCTGACTTGACAGGCTCATGACCTCCACCCCCCAAGCCGCACCGCGGCGCTGGCGCGAGCGCCTGCTGCTGAATGAAGACCTGAACTTCCTGCTCACCAACCGCCTGCCGCGCCGTTGGCTGACGCTGGCGATGGGTCGCTTCAGCAAGATCCGCAGCCCCTGGCTGACGCGGCTATCGATCTGGGTCTGGCGCCAGTTCACCGAACTGGATCTGAGTGAAGCCCAGCAGCAGAACTTCGAGAGCCTGCACGCCTGCTTCACCCGCGAACTGAAGGAAGGCGCCCGGCCGCTGGACCCCGACCCGGCGCTGCTGATCAGCCCCTGCGACGCCATCGTCGGCGCCAGCGGCCGCATCGAGCGCGGCCTGGTGCTGCAGGCCAAGGGCATGCCCTACCGCCTGGCCGAGCTGATGGGCAGCGAGGCCGAACCTGCCGAGTTCGAGGGCGGTCACTACCTGACCCTGCGGCTGACATCGGCCATGTACCACCGCTTCCACGCCCCGGCCGACGCCCGCATCGAGGCCGTGCGCTACCTCAGCGGCGACACCTGGAACGTCAATCCGATCGCGCTCAAGCGGATCGAGCGCCTGTTCTGCCGCAACGAGCGCGCGCGCATCCGCCTGCGCCTGCCCGACGGCACGCCCATCGCCATCGTGCCGGTGGCGGCCATCCTGGTGGCCAGCATCCGCCTGCACTTCCTGGACGTGCTGCTGCACCTGCGCTGGGCCGGGCCGCGCGATCTACC
>JBDHSJ010000134.1:0-11492 GCA_039808065.1 Burkholderiaceae bacterium
CCGAACAGGATCAGCAGGCTGAACTGCATCAGCATCTTGGGCGCGTGGTTCAGCACGTAGTGGCCCAGCTCGTGCGCCATCACGGCGCGGATCTCGGGCAGCGAGGTGCGGTTCAGCAGGTTGTCGTTCAGGCGGATCTGCGCCGATTGCCCCAAGCCGCTGACATTGGCGCTGATGCGCTGCGTCTGGCGCGAGGCGTCCACGCGGTAGATCTCGTCGGTGGGCACGCCGTTGGCGCGTGCCAGCGTCAGCACGGCGTCGCGCACCGGCCCGGGCTCCAGCGGCTGGTAAGTGTTGAAGAGCGGCGCAATCCACACCGGCTGCACCAGCAGCAGCAGGGCCAGCAGGGCGCTGCAGGCCGCCGTGCCCCACAGCCACCAGCGCTCGCCGGCGCGGCGGATCACCGCGTACAGCACTGCCACCACGACGGCGGCCCCCAGGGCCTCCAGCCCCAGGCCGAGCGCCCATTCGCCCCACCAATCCGCCGGGCCCTGGGTGGACATGCCGTAGGCATGCTCGCGCACGTAGCCGCGGTAGAAGTTCAGCGGCAGGCTCAGCAGCGCGGCGCTGCTGCCGTAGACGGCGCCGAACAGGGCGTCGCGCGCCAGGCTGTAGCGGCCCACCCGCTGCGCCCAGCCGCGCACCCGGGCGGCGCGCCGGCCGCCAAGCATCAGCGCGGCAATGCCCAGGCCGAGCAGAAATTCCCACAGCTGCAGCCAGTAGCCGCCCTCCTCGTACTGGTTGGCGCGCTGCACGCTGGCGGCGGGCAGGCGATCCAGATAGGCCTGGGTGGCCAGCTGGGCGTCGCGCGGCAGCGCGGCGCGCCAGGCGTTATCCACGGGGGCCACGGCGATGGGCGCCTTCGTGCCATGGTCTTCGCCCGCCGCAGCGGGGCCGGCCATGGCCAGGCTGCAGAGCAGCGGCACCACAACGGGCCGCAGCAAGGCGCCCAGGCGGCAGAGGAGCGGGGGGCACAAGCTGAAGGGCGTCATGACAGGAGGCCGCAGGGCCTGAGGGGCGGAAGGCCGGCAGTGTGGGTAGCGCAGGGCGCCCGTGTGCGGGCCTTGCGATGGACGGCCAAGATGGACGCACCGGCTGCCGAGCCGGCGGTCTGGGCGGTTTTGCAGGCAGCATGCGGGGCATGAACGCCGCCCGCCCGCCCGCCCCGCCGCCCGCCACCAACGGCCAGCCGCGCAACCCCCTGCACGGCATGACCTTGGAAAAGATCCTGAACGAGCTGGTGGCTTACTTCGGTTGGGCGGAACTGGGTGAGCGCATCCCGCTGCGCTGCTTCACCCACGAGCCCAGCATCGCCTCCAGCCTGAAGTTCCTGCGCAAGACGCCCTGGGCGCGGGAGAAGGTCGAGGGGCTTTATCTGTTCATGTTGCGGGATAAGCGGCGCGGGGGTGGGTGAGGGCAGCTTCGCCTCTCAACCCTTCAGCAGGGTGAACTGACTGCGCTTCAGCAGCTTGCGGAAATCGCGGTCAAAGCTGACCAAGTGCTCACCTTGCTGGTCCACCGCCGCGGCGAGCCAGGCGTCGGGCAGGTCGTTGCCGCTGAGCGGTCCGTCCAGGCAGAGTTGGCGCAACTTCGGCCACTCCGGACCCAGGCCCGCCAGTTGGACGCCGGGTTGATCCAGCAGGGCATCGACAAAGCGCAGCGCTTCGGCCATCGGCGTGGGCTGCACAAAGATCTTGGGGCTGGTCACCAGGCGCAGCAGGCTGGCGAGCACCATTGGCATGACGGTGAGCGGCGAGGTCTCCGCCGCTGCCAGCGCGCCCTCCAGCCAGGCGAGCGCCGCCGCGTGGTGCGGGTGGTCGCTGCGCGAAGCGGCCACCAGCACGTTGACGTCAGGCGTCATCGCCCAGGGCTTCCAGCAGGGCCTTGTTGCTGGTGGCGTCCAGCCCCGCGACCAAACCGCCGCGCCCCTTGAATACTGGCAACGGGGCCTTGGCCAAGGCAGGCCGCACCGGCTTGGCGCGCAGACGCAGCTGCAGGCCTTCCTCGATCAAGCGGGTCAGGCTGGTGCGCTGCTGTGCGGCCAAGGCCTTGGCGTCCGCCAGCAGCTGGTCGTTCAGGTCCAGGGTGGTTTTCATGGTTTGATGGTACAGATTTCTGTATTAGTCATGAAGGGCTTGGCGCTGGAACTGCATGCCCTGAAGATCAATCGCCCCGCCTGGGCTCAGCGGCGGTACCCCAGCTCACGCTGGCTGCGGATCGCCAGCACCACGGCCACATCGACATCGGGCAGGTAGCGATAGCGCGCCACGTAACCCTGGGCGCCGCGGCCGATCACCAGTTCACGCTGACCGGCGGCCACCGGCCGGCCGATCTCAGGGCTGTGCTGCAGCAGCTTGAGCGCATCCAGGATCTGCTGCACGCGTGCCGGCGCGACCAGCGGGTCGTAACTGGCCACATGGTCGAACACGCGGTCGAGGTCTTCGAGGATCTCTGGCGCCAGCTCAACGCGCGTGCTCATGCGCGCTTGCGGGTGCCCGCCTTGGCGCTGCGCTTGGCCAGATGGGCCTGTGCATCTTCCAGGCTCAAGGTCTTGCCCCCGCGCACGATCCTGGCCCAGCGCTGATCGGCCACCTGATGCAGCTCATGCTCCAACTCGGACTGCTCGACGCGCTGCGCCACGGCTTCGAGGATGTAGGCATGGGCTGTCGTGCCAGCGCGTTCGGCGGCCTCTGCCAGGCGAGCCTTGAAGTCGTCGTCGAGGCGGATGGTGGTGGTGGCCATGTTTGGCAGTTTGGGATGAGCAGTAGCGCAATTGTGCTACTGCCAGCGGGATCTGAGTGAGCCTTAGGCGGAGCCGCAGAGGTTTCGACGGTCCGAAAGTCGTGCTGCCCAAGCGCCTGTAGCAAGCCTCGGCCAACCGACCTATGCCGACTTGACGGATCAGCTCATACCTGTTGGCATCGCTTGCGTGAGCGAATTTCCTTCCAAGTTCGTCGAGATCGCGCGTTCAGCCGTCAGGTGCAACGCGTGTTTTGAGCCTGGCCGCCTGACGCGACCGATATTGAGCCTTGCGCAACCGCGATGGATCGGATCGAAGTACGGGGCTGCTCCATTTAAGGTCGCCATCGTGGGGCTCAATCCAGGGGCGGGCTCGGCTGCGCACGATGCTGCAAATCAAGAGGCGCTTGGTTTGATTCGGGCGTTCGGTGAAAGCGGGGCGGGACTTGAGGCGGTTCTCGAACACCAGCGCCGCGATATGCCGATGTGGGGACGACCAGTCGGTCGATACGTTCGCTTCTATTTCGAAGGGCTGGGGTTGGACCTAGATGAGGTTGCATTACTCAACATCGCCTGGTGCGCTTCGAAAGGCGACAAGTACCCGAAATGGATGCTGTCGACATGCTTTCATGCCCACACAGTGCCGCTGTTGGAAGCTCTGGCGCCGGACGTTGTTCTGTTGTCTGGAGCGTCCACACACGCATTTGCCAATCAAGTGAGGAGCCGCCTTCCTGATGTTCGATGCATCGAGGCGATGCACTACGCGCACCGAGAAGGGGCTTCGGCTGAAGCCGAGGAGCTGGCACGTTTGCGCGCGCTGCTACAAGCTGAAAGAGAAGCAAGGAGTGCAGTTTTTGGTCGGGAGAACAAGAGTTCCTCTTGCGATGGCGTGAGGCATGCCCAGCTTGTTGCTTCTCTTAGCGGTGTTGCCGAGCTGGCGGTGGTTCGTCAGAGCGGAGCCTGTTCGATTTCCAATGACCGCGATCTCCAGGGGCGAACGTATCGGATCGGCAGTCGACCTGCGCGAAGACTGAAGGACCACAACGAAGTCACCTGGAGGCGGCTTGTGCAGCTGCTCGCTGAAGTAGGTGTGGCGACGCATGCTGAGTTGAGCCGCGTAGCTACCGGTCATGTCAGTGGAGACGCCACAAAGCCGAAGCCAGAGCACTTCATTGACTACTGCATTCGGAACAAGTGGCTGGTTCCGTGTGAGTAGGCAGGATGAGGCGGAGAGGGAATGGGGCCTCTTCACGCCTTCAATCCCCGCCCCACCACCCGCAGCCGCTCCCGGAACGCCTCCCGCACCCGATACAGCTGCGCCGGCCGATGGGCCCCACCGCTGCTCTTGGCGCCGGCTATCGCCTCGATCACATCCAGCTCCTCCATCTTGCGGCGGAAGCTCACGGCGTTGATGGCTTCGCCCAGCAGGGCCTCGTACACCGCCTGCAATTGCGGCAGCGTGAAGGGCTCGGGGCACAGGTGCACGGGCAGGGACGAGTACTGGCTCTTGTTGCGCACCCGCTCCAAGGCCGTGGCCACGATGCGGCCGTGGTCGAAGGGCAGGGCGGGCAGCTTGTCCACCGCACGCCATTGCGCGCCGGGGGGCAGCGTTTCCAGTGTCGGCACCAGCGCGAAGTAGGCCACCGAGATGCTCCAGCCGCGCGGGTCACGCCCGGGGCCGCTGAAGCTGGCCAGCTGCTCCAGGTAGGGGCTCTGCAGGCCGAGCTTGTCGCGCAGCACGCGCTGGGCGGCGTCGGCGCAGTCCTGGTCTTCGTCGATGTGCACATACCCCCCAGGCAGGGCGAGGGCGCCGGCAAAGGGCTCGCGTTCGCGCTTCAATAGCAGCACCTGGAGCTGGCCCTCCTGCAGGGTCAGCAGCACCACGTCCACGGTGCAAATCAGCTTGGTGTCGGAGTTTGTTGTGCGGTTCACCGAAGCAAGGATAGCGCCCGAGGTCGTGTCGTGCACCCATTCACGGGGGGCTGCGATCGGCCTCATCTGTTGTTAATTGCAAAGTGCAATTAACTGGCTTAGGATGCAGCGCACACAGACGAAAAGGATGAACACCATGCACACGCATCTGCTGCTGATCGACCCGCAGAACGACTTCTGCGACCTGCCCGAGGCCTGGCGGCCGCATGCCATGCCGGGCGAGGAACCCCTGCAACCGGCGCTGCCGGTGACCGGCGCGCACGCCGACCTGCTGCGTGCGGCCGCGCTGGTGCAGCGCCTGGGTGCGCAGCTGGACGCCATCACCGTGACGCTCGATTCGCACCATCGCATCGATGTGGCCCACCCGGGCTTCTGGCGCGATCTTGCCGGACACCAGCCGGTGCCGTTCACGCCCATCACCGCTGCCCAGGTGCGCGCCGGTGCCTTCCGCCCGCGCGATGCCGCCGCGCTGCCGCGCGTGTTGGCCTATCTGGACGCCTTGGAGGCGGCCGGCCGCTACACCCTGATGGTCTGGCCGGTGCACTGCCAGATGGGCAGCTGGGGCCACACCGTGCACGCCGGGCTGCAGGCCGCGCTGGACGCCTGGGCCGATGCGCAGGGCCGCTCGGTGGCCATCGTCACCAAGGGCGAGAACCCCTGGACCGAGCACTACAGCGCGCTGCAGGCCGAGGTGCCCGATGCCAGCGACCGCCGCACCACGCTGAACCAGGACCTGCTGGCCGAGCTGGACCGCTTCGACCGGATCTTGATTGCGGGCGAGGCCGGCAGCCACTGCGTGCGCGCCACCGTGGAGCATCTGGCCACGCACCTGCCGTCCAGGCGCTTGAACAAGCTGGTGCTGCTGACCGACTGCATCAGCCCCGTCACCGGCTTCGAGGCCCAACAGGCCGAGTTCTTCGAGGCCATGCGCGCGCAGGGTGTGCAACTCTGCCGCAGCGGAGAGATCCAATGAGCGCCGGACCCGTCATCACCAGCCTGCTGGACACCGACCTCTACAAGTTCACGATGTGGCAGACCCTGCTGCATCGCCACCCCGAAACGCAGGCCGAGTACCACTTCGTCTGCCGCAACCAGCCCGCCTACCCCCTGGCCGAGCTGAAGGCCGATGTGGCGCGCGAGCTGGACGCGCTGTGCGGCTTGAGCTTCCGCGCCGACGAACTGGCCTATCTGCGGGGCCTGCGCTTCATGAAGAGCGACTTCGTCGACTTCCTGCGCATCTTCCGGTTCCAGCGCGATTTCATCGATGTGCGGGCGGAGGGCGAGCTGCTGCGCATCGTCGCCAAGGGCCCGCAGGTGCATGTGATGGGCTTCGAGATCCCGGTGCTGGCGATCGTCAACGAGCTCTACTTCCGTCGCTTCGACACGCCCGAGGTGCGCGCCGAGGGCGGGCGCCGGCTGGCCGCCAAGATCGATGCACTGCAGGGCTTCGCGCCCGGCGCCGCGCAGTACCGCCACCCCTTCGAGCTGTTCGACTTCGGCCTGCGCCGGCGCTTCTCGGGCGCCTGGCAGCGCGAAGTGGTGAGCCGCCTGCGCGATGCCTTGCCCGCGCATTTCAAGGGCACCAGCAATGTGCTGCTGGCCAAGGAGCTCGGCCTGGTGCCCATCGGCACCATGGCGCACGAGTACCTGCAAACCTTTCAAGCCCTGGGCACCGTGCGCCTGCGCGATTCGCAAAAGGCCGCGCTGGAGGACTGGGTGCAGGAGTACCGCGGCGACCTGGGCACGGCACTCACCGATGTCGTCGGCATGCAGGCCTTCCTGGCCGACTTCGACCTCTACTTCGCCAAGCTCTTTGACGGCCTGCGCCACGACAGCGGCGACCCGATCTGGTGGGGCGAGCTGGCGTTGGCCCACTACGCCAAGCTGCGCATCGATGCCCACACCAAGCGCCTGGTGTTCAGCGACGGCCTGACGGTGGACAAGGCCATCGAGCTCTACCGCCACTTTGCCGACCGCGTGCAGCTGGGCTTCGGCATCGGCACGCACCTGAGCAACGACCTCGGTCCCAAGCCGCTGAACATCGTGATGAAGCTGACCCACGCCAATGGCCAGCCGGTGGCCAAGCTCAGCGACTCGCCCGGCAAGACCCTGTGCGAGGACGAAACCTTCCTGGCCTATCTGCGCCAGGTGTTTGGAGTCCAGCCATGCTGAACCTCACCATTGCCCAACTCAACCTCACCGTGGGCGACGTGCCGGGCAACGTGGCCCGCATGGTCGAAGCCGCGCAGCAGGCCGCGCGCGAAGGCTCGCAGCTGATCGTCTTCCCCGAGCTGGCCGTGGGCGGGTACTACCCCGGTGACCTGCTCGACGAGCCGGCCTTTCTGCGCCAGGTGCAGGCCGGCCTGGCGGCGCTGCAGCGTGCCTCGGCCGAGCTGCCCGGCCTGGCCTGGGTGTTCGGCGCGCCGCTCACCCGCGAAGGCCCCGGCAAGAAGCTGGAGAACGGCCTGCTGGTGCTGAAGGACGGCCAGGTGCTGCTGCGCTACGCCAAGCAGCTGCTGCCCACTTACAACATCTTTGACGAGCGCCGCCATTTCGAGCCGGGCCCCGATGTGGCCAAGGTGCTGCGGTTGGGCAGCACGCAGATCGGCCTGCTGATCTGCGAAGACGGCTGGAACGACGAGGGCGCGGACTACCGCGTCAACCCCTTCGAGCGCCTGCGCGATGCGGCGCCCGAGCTGGTCGTCAGCATCAACGCCAGCCCCAGCAACATCGGCAAGCGCGAACAGCGCCACCAGATCTTTGCCGCCGCCAGCCGCCGCCACGGCCTGCCCATCCTCTACGTCAACCACGTGGGCGGGCACGACCAGTTGGTCTACGACGGCGCCAGCTTCGCCGTCGAGCCCGAGGCTGGCGTGGTGTTCGAGGCCGAGCGCTTTGTGGAATCGGTGCGCACGCTGCGCTTCGAGCAGGGCCGCTTCCTGGAGCCGAAGGGCCAGCCCCTGCCGCGCCCGGCGCCCGCGGGTCTGAGCCCGATGGCCTTCTACCGCGCGCAGATCGTGCTGGGCCTGCGCGACTACGCGCGCCGCTGTGGCTTCACGCAGGCGGTGGTGGGCAGTTCGGGCGGCATCGACAGCGCGCTCACGCTGGCCCTGGCCGCCGAGGCCCTGGGCCCGCAGAACGTGGTGGGCATCACCATGCCGTCGAGCTTCTCCTCCAGCGGCTCGGTGACGGATTCGGAAGCGCTGTGCCGCAATCTCGGCATCGAACTGCTGAACCACCCGATCAAGGGTGCGGTGGAGGCTTTCAAGGCGCAGTTCGCCGAGAGCTTTGGCCAGCCCATGCAGGGCCTGACGTTGGAGAACCTGCAGGCACGCGTGCGCGGCACCACGCTGATGGCCTTCTCCAACGCCCGCGGCCACCTGCTGCTGACCACCGGCAACAAGAGCGAGGTCTCGGTGGGCTACTGCACGCTGTATGGCGACACCAATGGCGGCCTGGGCTTGATCGGCGACCTCTTCAAGACCGAGGTGTTCGCGCTCTCGCGCCACCTGAACGAGGCGGCCGGGCGCGAGCTCATCCCCATGGCCATCATCGAGAAGGAACCCTCGGCCGAGCTGGCGCCGGGGCAGAAGGACAGCGACTCGCTGCCGCCGTACCCGGTGCTGGACGAGGTGTTGAAGGTGCTGATCGAGGGCGAGCGCCTGGCCGCCTGGGAACGTGCGGCCGCTCATGCGCAGTTCGATGCGCTCAAGGCGTCGCCCGAGGGGCGCGCCTTGATCGAGAAGGTGGCGAGGATGATTCACCGCAGTGAGTACAAGCGCCGGCAGGCGCCGCCGATCATCCGGCTGCGCTCGCGGGCGTTTGGGCAGGGACGGCAGATGCCGATTGCGGCAACCTTCGGGTTTGAAGTGGGTTAGCGGGGGGCGACTCAATCAAAAGAATGACACCAGATCTACGCATCCATGGGGATCAGATGACCACTCAAGCAATCACCTGGGAAGCCTTCAAGAACCAAGTCGGACTGGATCTCCAGACCAACGGCGCCTACATCTATCGAGGCCAACGAGACAGTACTTGGACCCTTCGAACGACCTTGCACAGGACGCCAATCGTCCAGTCCATGCAGGATCACAAGAGCTATGCAGATTTCGTGTTGCCCCGGGTCCATGAGGCTTTAGAGGCCTGGACTGGAAAGAGTTGGCAACTGAGTCAACCGCTTGGCTTGGCTGAGTTTCTGGCCTTCCTCCAGCACAACGGGTTCCCTACTCCATTGCTGGACTGGACCTACTCGCCTTACGTTGCGGCCTACTTTGCTTTTGAGGGAGTGAACCACTTCTCCCCTCAGGCCAGCGAAGTTGCGATCTATCGGTTCGATTCAAGATCCTGGGAGGCTGCATACAAGCAGATCCGAGACTTTGCGGATTTCTCTCCGCATGTTTCAACACTGGCTCCTAGAGTTGTCGGCAATCACAAGCTCGCACTTCAACAAGGATGCTTCACGTGGACCAACGTGCCTGATCTGGAGTCGCATATTCGGCAGAACGAACGGGACGGACGTACGTTCCTTACCAAGTTTGTGATCAAGGTTGAAGAGCGTCAGCGAGTGATGCGCGAGCTGAGTCTTATGGGAATTACTGCACTGCAACTGATGCCATCAGTCGAGTCGGTCTGCAAGAAGGCGCTTGAGGATCTCATCGGGCTTGCGCCTATTGGAGGCCCTGCCACTAGCGGACAAGACTCAAGCTGAAACGAGCATCTTGGCTGGGGGCTGCGCGCGAATGTTGGAGGACCGTCAGCATGGGCAAGAGCCCGCAGGGGCTTCACCCCTGCACCCGACCCGCATTTCTTTGTCTTGCCAAAGAAACGCGGGGCAAAGAAAGGCGCTGAATGCACGCAGCCGACCTCGGGTCGGCCGCGACTGCACGTCCGGTTCACATGGCTCCATCACCCCTTCTCTGCCTGCGAAAACCCGAGCACTAAGCTGGCCGGAGTACCGGCCGACTAGACCACCGCAAACCATCACGGGCTTTCTGCGATGACGAGATCCCCAATGAGCGGTACTCGATCCTTCGGCGCTGGTTGGGGGTCTGTTCTTCGTCGCTCGGAGGCTATGGTCCTCGCTGCCAGGGACGACCGGTACTCCGGGCGCCTTCGTCGTCCTGACCGTCGAAGTCAGATGAGGGCTCGTGTCAGTGTGAGCCCAAGCACCGCCATCACAGTTCGCCCCTAGGGCGACTGTGTGGGTTGGCGCCTTTCTTTGCCCCGCGTTTCTTTGGCGCAGCAAAGAAATGCGGGTCGGGGTGCAGGGGTTGAAGACCCCTGCGGGCTCTGTCGAAATCGAACATCCTTTGGAAAGCAGAACGATCATGAACACCGCCGTCCTCATTGGCCGCTTCCAACCCCTCCACAACGGCCACCTCGCCCTGCTGCAGCAAGCCCTGCAGAAGGCCGAGCGCGTCATCGTGGTGCTGGGTTCTGCCCACCAGGCGCGCTCGCCGCGCCATCTCTTCAGCTGGCAGGAGCGCGCCGAGATGGTCAAGCTCGCGCTGCCCGAGGCCGAGCGCGACCGGGTGGGCTTCCTGCCCCTGCGCGATCTGTACGACGAGGCCCGCTGGGTCGCGGCCGTGCGCGCCGGCGTGCAGGCGATGACGGGCCAGAGCGAGGCCCTGTTGGTCGGTCACTTCAAGGACGCCACCAGCGACTACCTGCGCCGCTTCGCGCCCTGGCAGCTGCTCAGCCTGCCGCGCCAGCACCGTGTCGATGCGACCGACCTGCGCGCCGCGCTGTTCGAGACCGACGACCTGGACGCCACCCTGGCCAGCTGGGTGGACCAGGTGCCGCCCAGCACGCGCGCCTTCGTGCAGGCCTGGGCGCGCCTGCCCTACCTGGCCGCGCTGAAGCGCGAGTGGGCCATGCTCAAGGCCTACCGCCAGGCCTGGGCGGCGGCGCCCTATGCGCCGGTGTTCGTCACCGTGGACGCGGTGCTGCGCTGCTCACACCATGTGCTCTTGATCCAGCGCGGGCAGGACCCTGGCCAAGGCCTGTGGGCGCTGCCGGGTGGCTTTCTGGAGCCGCGCGACACGCTGTATCAGTCGGCCCTGCGCGAGCTGGAAGAAGAGACCAGCCTGCGCCTGCTGCCCGACACCCTGGCGCGCGCACTCAAGGAGGTGGCGGTGTTCGACCACCCCGACCGCAGCCAGCGCGGCCGCACCGTCACGCACGCGCATTACTTCGATCTGGGTGAGCGCGAGCTGCCCGAGCTGCGCGCCGCCGACGACGCCAGCGCGGCGCGCTGGGTGCCGATTGCGGAGCTGGCCGGCATGGAAGACCAGTTCTTCGATGACCACTTCCACATGCTGGATCGCTTCCTGGGGCTGACGCGGTGAGTGAACCCGGCAAAGTGACTGGACGGGCAGACGGCTGGACGCCCTTGGAGCGCCCCGGACCTTGGTGGCTGATCTTTGCCATCGGTGCCGGCAGCTGGGTGTTGGCGGCTTGGGCGTTCTCGCAGAGCTGCCTGAGCTTTGGTGGTGGTGGGAGCTGCACACCTGGTGTCGAACTTCCCGGCTGGTTGCTGTACGTGGTCATGATCTGGGTGCTCACCGGCCTGCCGGTCCTGGGGATCCTGCTGGCAGCGGCGCTGTTGATCACCGTGTTGCAGTGGCGCAGGCGCCGCAAGACTTGATGGTGAGAGCGCAGCGCGGCGTCGCCGCACATCCATGAACTGGGAGCTTTGACGATGCCCGACGGCGGCAACTGGAAAGAGATGTTCGGCGCCGCCGAAGAAGGCGATCTGGAGCTGCTGCGCTACCACCTGGAGCGTGGCGTGGACCCGAACTTTGCGCACCCGGAGTACCTGG
>JBDHSJ010000135.1:0-11405 GCA_039808065.1 Burkholderiaceae bacterium
TTGGCGGTGTTGGGGCTGGAGATGTTGAC
This sequence comes from Burkholderiaceae bacterium, assembly GCA_039808065.1. Taxonomy (GTDB): domain Bacteria; phylum Pseudomonadota; class Gammaproteobacteria; order Burkholderiales; family Burkholderiaceae_C; genus Inhella. The sequence continues at coordinate 30 of JBDHSJ010000135.1, forward strand.
GGTGACGTAATCGGCATGGGGGTACACGCCCTCCAGCCCTTTGAGGTAGTCGCTGGCGGCGTCTTCGATCGCCGTGGCGGCGTTCTTGCCGATGTTCAGCCCCAGGATGCCGCCCTTGGCGCGAAAGCGCGTGCTGCGCTGCACATTGGCCAGGAAACTCTCCAGGCCTTCGTTGTTGAAGCCCAGTCGGTTGATGAGGGCGTTGTGCTCGGGCAGGCGGAACATGCGCGGCTTGGGGTTGCCCGGCTGGCCCTTGGGCGTGACGGTGCCCACTTCGATGAAGCCGAAGCCCATCGCGCCCAGGCCGTCGATGGCGCGGCCGTTCTTGTCCAGCCCGGCGGCCAGGCCCACCCGGTTGGGGAAACGCAGGCCCGCCAGGGTCACCGGGTCCTCGACGCGGGGCTGCGCCCAGGTGCATTCCAACGGCGTGCGCTGGAATCGTTCCAGGTTGGCCAGGGTCAGCTCGTGGGCGTGCTCGGGGTCCAGAGCAAACAGGGCGGGGCGGGCAAGGGCGTAGGGGATCAGCGACATCAGCGGGAAGGCCTGGGCAACAATCGGCCGGATTCTCTCTTGCAGCCCCCATGAAGCACCTCGACAACCCCGTGCGCGACCTCGAAGCCGGCTCGATTGACGCCACCTTCGACGCCACCCGCACCGACGACACCCGCATCCGCGCCGTGCGCCCCCTCATCAGCCCGGCTCTGCTGCTGGACGAACTGCCGGTGCGCGAAGGCGAGCTGAACCTGGTGGAGCGCACCCGCGCTGACATCGGTCGCGTGCTGCGCGGCGAGGACGACCGCCTCATCGCCATCGTCGGCCCCTGCAGCATCCACGACCATGACCAGGCGCTCGACTACGCCCGCCTGCTCAAGCGCTGCGCCGACGAACTGGCCGGCGAACTGGTGGTGGTGATGCGGGTCTACTTCGAGAAGCCCCGCACCACCGTGGGCTGGAAGGGCTACATCAACGACCCCCTGCTGGACGGCAGCTTCCGCATGAACGAGGGCCTGCGCCTGGCGCGCCGCCTGCTGCTGGACGTGACGGCCCTGGGCCTGCCGGCCGGCACCGAATTCCTCGATCTGCTCTCGCCCCAGTACATCGCCGACCTGATCGCCTGGGGCGCGATTGGCGCCCGCACCACCGAAAGCCAGAGCCACCGCCAGCTGGCCAGCGGGCTTTCCTGCCCGGTCGGCTTCAAGAACGGCACCGACGGCAGCGTCAAGATCGCCGCCGACGCCGTGCTGGCCTCGCGCAGCGGCCACGCCTTCATGGGCATGACCAAGATGGGCGCCGCCGCCATCTTCGAGACCCGCGGCAACGAGGACTGCCACCTGATTCTGCGCGGCGGCAAGGCGCCCAATTACGACGCCGCCAGCATCGAGGCCGCCTGCCAGGTGCTGGCTGCTTCGGGCGTGCGCCAGACCGTGATGGTGGACTGCAGCCACGGCAACAGCAGCAAGCAGTACGAACGCCAGATCGAGGTGGGCCGCGACGTGGCGCGCCAGATCGTCGGCGGCGAACGGCGCATCTGCGGCGTCATGATCGAAAGCCATCTGCAGCCCGGCCGCCAGGACCATGTCGAGGGTCAGCCCAAGACCAGCCTCAAGCCCGGTGTTTCCATCACCGACGCCTGCCTGGGCTGGGCCCAGACCGAACCCTTGCTGCGCGAACTGGCCGCGGCCGTGAAGACGCGCCGCGCCGCGGTTTGAAGCCCATCCGGTTGCTGGGCGCGGCCGATCTGCCGGCCCTGCTGCGCACCCAGGCCGCCTGCTACGGCGCGGGCTTCAACGAACCCGAGGCCGTGTTCGCCCAGCGCCTGCAGCAATGCCCGCTGACGGCCTGGTGCGTGGACGACCCGGCCCGCCCCGGGGAACTGGCAGCCTACTTGCTGGGCTACCCGAGCCGCATCGGTCAGATCACACCCTTGCACGGCGACTTCAAGCCGGCCACGCAACCCGACTGCCTGTACCTGCACGATCTGGCGGTTTCGCCGCATTGCCAAGGTCAGGCCTTGGGCCCGCGCTTGGTGCAGCACGCCTGGCGTGAGGGTGAGCGGCTCTGGGGGCTGCGTGTCTCAGCTCTGGTGGCCGTGCAGGGCTCCTTGCCCTTCTGGCAGCGCCTGGGGTACGACGCTTTGGAGCCGCGGGAGCCCGAGCACCTGAGCCCGCTGGTCGGCTACGGCGCTGAGGCGCGCTACTGCGTTCGGCAGCCGGCTTGAAAAGACAAAGGGCCTGGTCGACGACCAGGCCCTTTGCAGGATCTTGTGGTGGAGAGGAGGAGGATCGAACTCCCGACCTTCGCATTGCGAACGCGACGCTCTCCCAGCTGAGCTACCCCCCCACAGAAGAGGCCGAGACTGTAGCACAGCGCCTGCGCGGCCCTGGCGGGCGCATAGCGGCCTGCTATCCGAACCATTGCGAACCCTTATTGGTGGCCGGGGTGCGATTGGAGTAGCGTCGTTGCGCTCCGCCATCTGGCGGTTCTTCCGCTTACCTTGGAGAGACAGACATGGGACTCAAAGGATCGAAGACCGAGCAGAACCTGAAGGACGCGTTCGCCGGTGAATCGCAGGCCAACCGGCGCTACCTCTACTTCGCGAACAAGGCCGATGTGGAAGGGCAGAACGATGTGGCCGCACTGTTCCGCTCCACGGCCGAAGGCGAAACCGGTCACGCGCACGGCCACCTCGAGTTCCTCGAGCAGGTGGGCGACCCGGCCACCGGGCTGCCGATCGGCAACAGCCGCCAGAACCTGGCCGCGGCGATCGCCGGCGAAACCCATGAGTACACCGACATGTACCCGGGGATGGCCAAGACGGCGCGGGAAGAGGGTTTCGACGAGATCGCCGACTGGTTCGAGACTTTGGCCAAGGCCGAGCGTTCGCATGCCAATCGTTATGCCAAGGCACTGGAGCAATTGGTTGACTGAAGACCGGAGCTGAGGGAAGGGCGGCGCCTGCGGGCGCCGCTTTTGCAAGGAGGCGGCATGGACAAGCGCGAAGGCAATCTGGAAGCCCCGACCCGCCACCCGGTGGATTGGAAAAAGCCCGGTTTCTACGACGAGCAGGCCTGTCTGGACGAAATGGGGCGGATCTTCGACATCTGTCACGGTTGCCGCCGCTGCGTGAGCCTGTGCCAGAGCTTCCCGACCCTGTTCGATTTGGTGGACGCCACCAGCGACGGTGAATTGCATGAGGTGCCGCGTGCGGACTACTGGAAAGTGGTGGACCAGTGCTACCTCTGCGACCTTTGCTACCTGACCAAATGCCCCTACGTGCCGCCGCACGCCTGGAATCTCGATTTCCCGCACACCATGCTGCGGGCCAAGGCCATCCAGTTCAAACGCGGTGAGGTGGGGGCCGGGGCGCGCTTCCTGGCCAGCACCGACGTGCATGGCAGCTTCGCTGGCATTCCCATCGTGGTGCAGACCGTGAACGCGGTGAACCGCACCCGCCTGGCCCGCAAAGCCATGGACAAGACCTTGGGTGTGCACCCTGATGCCTGGATGCCCGAGTTGGCGACTCAGCGCTTTCGCTGGGGCGCGGCCCGGTCCCCGGCCCAGGTGTGCACCAATGGCGAGCGCACGCCCGGCAAGGTGGCGATATTCGCCACCTGCTATGTGAACTACAACGAGCCTGGCATCGGCCACGACCTGCTGAAGATCCTGGCGCACAACGACATCCCCTACGTCATCGTCGAGAAGGAGGCCTGCTGCGGCATGCCCAAGTTCGAACTGGGTGATCTGGATTCGGTCGAGAAGCACAAGGACAAGAACATCCCCGTGCTGGCCCGTTATGCCGCCGAGGGTTACGCCATCCTTTCCGCCATCCCCAGTTGCACGCTGATGTTCAAGCAGGAGTTGCCGCATCTGTTCCCGGACGAAGCGGCGGTGCAGGCGGTGAAAGAAGCGATCTGGGACCCCTTCGAGTACCTGATGGCCCGCCACAAGGACGGGCTGCTGAAGCTGGACTTCAAGACCGCACTCGGTCGGGTCAGCTACCACATCCCCTGCCATGGCCGCGTGCAAAAGATCGGCCGCAAGACCGAAGAGATGTTCAAGCTGATCGGTCAAAGCGTGAGCGTGGAGCTGAACACCGTCGAGCGCTGTTCGGGACACGCCGGCACCTATGGCGTCAAGACCGCCCACCACGGGGACGCGCTCAAGATCGGCAAACCGGTGTTCAAGGCCATGGCCAAGGATGAACCCGACGTCATCAGCAGCGACTGCGCGCTGGCCGGTCACCACATTGCCCAGGGCATGCAACAGGCCGGTACGCCGGCCGAGGCCCTGGCCCACCCGCTGACGCTGACGCGCCGCGCTTACGGCCTGGAGTGAGCCCATGTCCATCACCGCCGATTCCCTGCAGAGCCTGGAAGCCTGGAGCAAGGCCCGCAAGACCCTGCGGCCCGAGTTGATTGCGCACCGCCGCTTGCGCAGCGTGACCTTGGGCGAGCACATGAACCTGCAGTTCGAAGACGAACGCACCATCCGCTACCAGATCCAGGAGATGCTGCGCATCGAGAAGATCTTCGAAGAGGATGGCATCCAAGCAGAGATCGATGCCTATGCACCACTGGTGCCCGATGGCACGAACTGGAAGGCGACGATGCTGCTGGAGTACCCCGACCCGCACGAGCGCAAGCGCGAGCTGGCGCGGCTGGTGGGCGTGGAAGACCGCATGTTCGTCGAGGTGGAGGGACATGCTCGGGTCTATGCCATCGCCGACGAAGACCTGGAGCGTGAAACCCCCGAGAAGACTTCCTCGGTGCACTTTCTGCGCTTCGAGTTCAGCGCCGCACAGCGCGAGGCCATCCGCGCGGGTGCAGCCGTGCGTCTGGGCTGTGACCACACGAATTACCCGGCGCATCTGAGCCTGCCGGCCGAGACCTTGGCGAGCCTGGCGGGCGACCTGCAGACCTGAGCGCAGAGCCCGGCGGCACAATGCCGCGATGACGTTTTGCCATCTCCGCGCCCACACCGAATTTGCCGTCGTGGACGGCACCTTGCGCATTGACGACGCCGTCAAGGCCGCTGCCAAGGACAACCAGCCGGCCATGGCCATCACCGACCTCGCCAACCTCTTCGGCGCGGTCAAGTTCTACAAGGCGGCGCGCAAGAAGGGGGTCAAACCCATCCTGGGTGCGGACTGCTGGCTCGAGCCCGAGGGCGCGCAGTTGCCCGGCACGCCGCCACAGGCCCCCGCGCGGGTGCTGCTGCTGGTGCAGAACAGCCAGGGCTACCTGAACCTGTGTGAACTGCTCAGCCGTGCCTGGGTGGGCAATGTCATTCGCAACCAGGCTTGCCTGAAGCGCGAGTGGCTGGCCGAGTTGAACGGCGGGCTGATCTGCCTGTCGGGCTTTGCCAGCGGCCCGCTGGCCGCACCGCTGCAGGCGGGCGATGTCGCCAAGGCCGATGCGCTTGCCCAGGAACTGGCGGCCGCCTTTGAGGGGCGCTTCTACATCGAACTGCAGCGCGTGCAGGGCCAGCTGAACGAACGGCTTGTGCGCGCCAGCTGCCAGCTGGCCGCTCGGCTGGGCCTGCCGGTGGTGGCCACCCACCCGATCCAGTTTCTGGAGGAGGAAGAGTTCACCGCCCACGAGGCGCGCGTCTGCATTGCCGAAGGCGAGACCCTGGACAACCCCAAGCGTGTCAAGCGCTTCACGCCGGACCAGCACTTCAAGACGCAGGCCGAAATGACCGCGCGCTTCGCCGACGTTCCGGTGGCGCTGGCCAATACCCTGGCCATCGCCGAGCGCTGTTCGATCGAGCTGGTGCTGGGCAAGCCGCGCCTGCCGGACTTCCCCACGCCCCTGCTGGAGGATGGCAAGCCGATGCCGATGGCGGACTACTTCCGCCAGCTCAGCTTCGAAGGCCTGGAAGCGCGGCTCAAGCACCTGTACCCGAACGAAGCCAAGCGCGAGGCTGAGCGCCCGCGCTACGTGGAGCGGCTGGAGTTCGAGCTGGCCACCATCATCAAGATGGGCTTCCCGGGCTACTTCCTGATCGTGGCGGACTTCATCACCTGGGCCAAGGCGAACGGCTGCCCGGTGGGCCCGGGCCGGGGCTCGGGTGCCGGCTCGCTCGTGGCCTACGCGCTCTCGATCACCGACCTGGACCCGCTGGCTTACAACCTGCTGTTCGAGCGCTTCCTGAACCCCGAGCGCGTCTCGATGCCCGACTTCGACATCGACTTCTGCCAGGGCAACCGCGACCGTGTGATCGACTATGTGAAGGACAAGTACGGCCGCGACGCAGTCAGCCAGATCGCCACCTTCGGCACCATGGCCGCCAAGGCGGCGCTGCGCGACGTGGGCCGCGTGCTGGGCATGAGCTACGGGCATGTGGACGGCATCGCCAAGCTGATCCCGGCACCGCCGGGCAAGACCGTGACCCTGGCCAAGGTGCCCGAGAAGCCCGACACCAGCATCATCTACGCGCGCCAGGAAGCGCCCGAGCTGGAACAGCGCGAGGCCGCCGAAGAGGAGGTGGCCACGCTGCTGGGCCTGGCCACGCAGGTCGAGGGCATCGTGCGCAACATCGGCATGCACGCCGGCGGTGTGCTGATCGCGCCCGGCAAGATCACCGACTTCTGCCCGCTCTACCAGCAGCCCGGCAGCGATTCGGCGGTCAGCCAGTACGACAAGGACGACGTCGAGGCCATCGGCCTGGTGAAGTTCGACTTTCTGGGCCTGGCCACGCTGACCATCCTGGAGTTGGCCAAGAAGTACATCTGCGACAAGCTCAAGCCCGACTTCGCCTACGAGAACCTGCCGATCGACGATGCCAAAACCTACAAGCTCTTCAGCGACGGCAAGACCGAGGCGGTGTTCCAGTTTGAATCCACCGGCATGCAGAAGATGCTGCGCGAGGCCAAGCCCACGCGCCTGGAGGACCTGATTGCGCTGAACGCCATGTTCCGCCCCGGCCCGCTGGAGAACATCCCGAGCTTTTGCGCGCGCAAAAACGGCAAGGAAAAGATCGAGTACCCGCACGAGCTGCTCGGCCAGGTGCTGAACGAGACCTACGGCATCTTTGTGTACCAGGAGCAGGTGATGCAGGCCGCGCAGCTGATGGGCGGCTACAGCCTGGGCGGCGCCGACCTGCTGCGGCGCGCCATGGGCAAGAAGAAGGCCGAGGAGATGGCCCAGCACCGCGAGATCTTCCGCACCGGTGCGGCCAAGCTCAACATCAGCACCGAAAAGGCCGACGAGGTCTTCGACCTGATGGAGAAGTTTGCGGGCTACGGCTTCAACAAGAGCCACGCCGCCGCCTACTCGCTGCTGGCGTACCACACCGGCTACATCAAGGTGCACTACACGGCCGAGTTCTTCGCGGCCAACATGACGATCGAATCGGACAACACGGACAAGCTCAAGATCCTGTTGGCCGACGCCAAGGCCTTTGGTATCGACTTCCAGCCGCCCTGCGTGAACCGCAGCGAGTTGAAGTTCGTGCCGCTGGGCAAGAAGCTCATCAGCTACGGTCTCGGGGCCATCAAGGGCACGGGAGCGGGTGCCATTGAGGTGATCGAGCGTGCGCGCCGCGAGGGCGGGCCCTTCAAGAGCCTGTTCGACTTCTGCGGCCGCATGGACCGCCGCACGGTGAACAAGCGCGTCGTGGAAGCCCTGGTGAAGGCTGGTGCCTTCGACAGCCTGCATCCCGAGCGCGAACGGGTACTGGAGTCGGTCGGTCTGGCTTTTCAGCACGCCGAGCAACTCGAAGCCAATGCGGCCCAGGGCGGCTTGTTCGACTTTGCCGATGCCCCGGCCAGCGAACCCGATCTGCTCGAAGCCAAGCCCTGGGGCGTGCGCGAGCGCCTGAGCCTGGAAAAGGCGGCTATCGGCTTTTATCTGAGCGGCCACCTGTTTGACGAACATGCCGCCGAGGTACGTCGCCTGGTGCCCAAGCAGCTGAACGAGCTGGAGGACAGCCGCGAGCCCACGCTGATCACCGGCATCGTCTCGGACCTGCGCGTCATCAATGGCGCGCGCGGTCGGGTGGCGATCTTCAAGCTCGATGACGGCAGTGCCGTGCTGGAGGTCGCCTGCAACGGCGAGCTCTACGACCAGCACAAGGAACTGCTCACCGAGGACACGCTGGTGCTGGTGCAGGCCAATGTGCGCTTCGACCGCTTCAGCGGGGGCCTGCGCGCCAACGCCCAGCAGGTGCTGGACCTGGCCGGTGCGCGGGCCCGCTTCGCCAAGGCCCTGAAGGTGGAGCTGCCGCGCCCCAGCGAGGCTCAGGTGGCGGCGCTCAAGGCCTGGGTGCTGCGCCATCCGCCGCAGACCGTGGCGCACGAAGAGGGCAGCGTGCAGCGCGGCCTGCCCATCCGTTGGAGCCTGCAATTGCCCGGCGTGGCCGCGGAGGTGGAACTGGGCCCGTCCTCACTGCACTGGCCCAGCGATGCGGCACTGTTGGAACTGCAGCACATCGGCCTGCCTGCGCAATTGCTCTACCGCTAACCTGCGGACGTGCAGCAGCCCAAACCCCCCACCACCGGCCTGATCCTGACCGGCGGCGGCGCGCGTGCCGCCTACCAAGTGGGGGTGTTGCAGGCGATTGCCCAGATCCGCCGCGATGCGGGTGTCAAGGGCAACCCCTTCCAGGTGATTGCCGGTACCTCGGCCGGTGCCATCAATGCCTGCACCCTGGCTTGCGAGGCCGACCATTTCGACCTGGCGGTGGATGCCCTGGTGCGCATGTGGTCGCGCCTGCATGTCGAGCACATCTACCGGGCCGACCCCTTTGGCGTGATGCGCACCGGCGGGCGCTGGGTCACCATGATGACCCTGGGCTGGGCCATCCAGCGCTGGCGCAAGACGCAGCCGCGCAGCCTGCTGGACAACGAACCACTGGGTGAACTGCTGCGGCGTGCCGTGCGTTTCGAGCGGCTGCCGCAGGTGCTGCGCGAGGGGCATCTGGATGCGCTGGCCGTCACCGGCTCCAGCTACAGCACCGGCTATCACGTCAGCTTCTATCAGTCCGCCAAACCGGTCGAGCCGTGGTTGCGGTCGCAGCGCATGGCGGTGGACACCGAGATCACTCACAAGCACCTCTTGGCCTCCAGCGCCATTCCCTTCATCTTCCCGGCCCAGAAGATCGAGCTGCTGGGCCATGAGGAATGGTTTGGCGACGGCTCGATGCGCCAGAACGCGCCGATCTCGCCAGCGGTGCATTTGGGCGCGGAGCGCATCCTCGTGATTGGCGCCGGTCGCATGCAGGAAGCCGGGCAGGCGCCCGACTTGCGTCTGCCCGCTGCCGGCCACCCGAGCATGGCGCAGATTGCCGGCCACGCCTTGTCCAACATCTTTCTGGATGCGCTGTCGGTCGACATCGAGCGCCTGCAGCGCATCAACAAGACGCTCTCCCTGCTGTCCCCCGAGGCGCGCGCGGCCACACCGCTGCGACCGGTGGAGGTCCTGGTGATCTCGCCGAGCCGGCGCCTGGATGAACTGGCGGGCGAGCACCAGCATGAGCTGCCGGCCACCATGCGCGCCTTGCTGGCCACGGTGGGCGTGACCGGGCAGGGGGCCGACGCCCGCGGCACCGCGCTGTCCAGCTACTTGCTCTTCGAGCCGGGCTACACCACCGAGCTGATCGTGCTGGGCATGGTGGATACGCTGCGGCGGCGGGCCGATGTGCTGAAGTTCTTTGGTTGGCCCGAGACCCCGCCCGAAGCCCCGTGGCACAAACTGGCCCGCGGAGGCTATCCGGTGGAGTCCGAGGCCGAGCCCCTCATTCCGCAGCCAGGCTGACCAGGGCGGCGTAGCTGCCGCCCAGGGCGAGCAGTTCGGCGTGCGTGCCGGCTTCCACCACGCGGCCGGCCTGCAACACGAAGATGCGATCGGCATGGCGCACCGTGGACAGCCGATGCGCGATCAGGATCAGGGTCTTGTGCCCCTGATGGCGTGCCAGCGCTTCCTGCACGGCCCGCTCGCTTTCCGTGTCCAAAGCCGAGGTGGCCTCGTCGAAGATCCAGATTGGCGCATCGCGGTACAGCGCACGGGCAATGGCCAGGCGCTGGCGTTGGCCGCCACTCAGGGTGCTGCCATTGGCGCCGATGCGGGTCTGCAGGCCCTCGGGCAGGGTTTGCACAAAGTCCCAGAGCGCTGCGTCGCGCAGCGCCGCCTCGGCCTTCACGGGGTCAGGGGTCTGGGCGTAGCAGACGTTGGCCAGCAGGCTGTCGTCGAACAGCACGATGTCCTGGCTCACGACGGCGAACTGGCGACGCAGCGCCGCCAGACTGAGCGTGCGGCTGTCCACGCCATCGATCAGGATGGCGCCGGCGTCCGGCTGGGCCAGCCCTTGCAGCAGGTGAATGACACTGCTCTTGCCGGCGCCCGAGGGCCCCACCAGGGCCACGGTCTGGCCAGCCCGCACCTGCAGGCTCAGGCCGTCCAGGGCCGGAGCGGCGCCGCCGGGGTAGCTCAGGCGCAGGTCCTGCAAGCTGATCGCGCCGCGCACCGGTTCGGGCAGCTCGCCGCGGCCTGGGTCCTGCTCGGCGGGGGTGTCCAGCAACTCCATGCTGCCGCGCGCCACGATCAGGCCGTTGGTGATGGGTTGGGCCACGTCGGTGAGGTGACGGGCCCGGCTCATCAGGCCGAGCAAGGCGGTGACGAAGGCCGCGAACTCGCCCGGTGTCACGCCGGTTTGCCGGCCCTGATAGAGCGCCAACGCGACGATCAGTGACAGGCCGGCCGCGCTGATCAGCTGCGAGAGCGGCTGTGACATGGCATTCGCCGCCGCCTGTTTCAGGGTTTGGCGGCGCAGATGTCCGGCGGTTTCGGCAAAGCGGGCACGCTCGTGCGGCTCGGCGTTGAAGCTTCGCACCAGGCGCCAGGCGCGGGCCACATCGTCCACCACGCCGGAGAGCTGAATCTGCGCGTCATAGGCCACCGACCCGACCTTGCGGACGCGCCGGTTGACTTTGCGCAGCACCATGGCCAGGGCGGGCAGGGTGGCCAAAGTCAGCAGCGTGAGCTGCCAGTTGGTGTAGAGCAGGTAGCCGAGCAGGGCGATGGCGGGCAGGCCATCGCGCAGCAGCACCACGGCGGAAAGTGCCAGCAGGCTCACAGCCTGCTGGGGGTCGGCCACCACCTTGGTCACCGCCGCACCGCCCGGCATCTGGGTGAAGGCGCGCGCATCGGCGCGCAGCAGAGCGTCCATCAGCGCGCGGCGCAGGTCCAGCACGGTGCGGCCGATGGTCCAGTGCAGCAGGTACTGGCCCAGAAAGCTGAAAAGGCCGCGCAGTGCGAACAGGCTGATCAGCACCGCCGGCACCATCCAGAGCGGGAAGCTGGCCGTGGCGGCAAAGCCCTGGTCGAGCACCAGGTTGAGCAGGTGCGGGATCAGCGGCTCGGTGGCTGCCGCGCCCAG
>JBDHSJ010000136.1:0-11275 GCA_039808065.1 Burkholderiaceae bacterium
GGCATCGGCCGCCTGCTGCACCTCGGCGCGCAGGCGCTCGATCAGCGCATCGGCGCGGCCGCTGGCCAGCAGCTGGTTCAGCGGGTCGCGTTCCTCAAAGGGGCTGACGAGTTCGCGTGCGCGGGTGTCGTCGCCCTTGCTGTGCGCCTTCAGGCGGAAGGTGCGCAGGTGCAGGAAGCGCGGCTTGCGGTCTTGCCGCATGGCGTGGATGAAGGTCTCCAGCTGCACATCCAGTGCCAGCGGGTGCGAGGTGTCGGCCTCGGCAGTCTCGATGCCAAAGGCCTGGGCGCGCGCCTGGATGCCGCCGGCCAGGGTTTCCTGCTGGGCGGTGCTCTGGGCGTAGCCGTTGTCCTCCAGCACCACCAGCAGGGGCAGCTCCCACTTGCTGACGAGGTTCAGCGCCTCGTACAGCGCGCCCTCGCCCAGGGTGCCGTCGCCGATGAAGACCACCGCCACGGCGTCGCCCCCGGCCAGCTTGTGCGCGCAGGCCTGGCCCGCCGCCACGGGCACGATGCCGCCTTGGATACCGTTGGAGTGAAAGCCCTCGCGGCACAGGTGCTGGCTGCCGCCAATGCCGCCGCTCACCCCGGTGCTGCGGCCCATCAGCTCGGCAATCAGGGCCTCCACATCGCGGTGCACACCCAGAAAGTGGCCGTGGCAGCGGTGGTTGGAAAACACCGTGTCGCCCGCGCGCAGGTGCCGGCCCACCAGCGCGCCGCTGAGCTCCTGGCCGATGCAGGTGTGCACCGTGCCGAACAGCGCGCCCTGGCTGAAGAGTTCCAGCAGTTTTTCTTCGGTGAAGCGCGCCAGCAGCGCGCGTTCCAGCGCCTCTTGGGGCAGTTGCAGCAGGGCGGCGGGCACGCTGAGATCGCTCATGAAATTCAGGCGCCGTAGAAGCGCCGGATCTCGGCGCAGATGCGGTCCACCTGCTCGTCCTCCAGCTGGATCATCGAAGGCAGCCACAGGCCTTCGCGGCCGATGGCCTCACTGACCGGGTAGCTGCCCGGCAGGTCGTAGGCCTTCTGCTGGTGGATCGGCGGGTACATGGTGCGCGTGCCGATGCCGGCCGCCTTCAGGTGCGCCGCCAGTTCCTCTCGGCGCTCGAAGCGGCCGTCGATGAACCAGGGCGTGCAGAGCTTGGTGTCGTGTGCGAACAGTTGGGCGCCAGGCACCCCCTGCAGGCCGTCCCAATAGCGCTGCCAGATCGCCTTCTTGCGCGGCAGGCGCTCGGGCAGCTGGCGCATCTGCGCCAGGCCCACGCAGGCCTGCAGCTCGGTGAACTTGAAGTTGAAGCCGATGGAGTCGTGGATGTCGGTGCCGCCGCGGGCGCGGCCGAAGTCCTTCAGGCGCTTCAGTTTGTCGGCCAGGCCGTCGTCGTCGGTGATCAGGGCGCCACCCTGGCCGGTGCTGATGATCTTGGGCGCGCTGAAGCTGAAGGAGCCGATCGCCCCGGCGCGGCCGATGTGCCGGCCGTCGGCGTACCAGCTGCCCAAGGATTGCGCGGCGTCCTCGATCAAGGCCACGCCGGTCTCGCGCGCCAGGGCCTCGAAGGCTTCGATGCCACCCGCTGCAGAAGAGGGTGCACGGCCATTGGCGCTCACCAGCATGATGGCCTTGGTCTTCGGCGTGATGGCCTTGCGCACCGCCTCGGGGTGCAGGATCAGGGTGTCCGGCTCCACGTCCACGAACACCGGCTTGGCCCCCAGCATGTGCACGCTGTTGGGCGTGGCGATCATGGTGTAGTTCGGGCAGATCACCTCGTCCCCCGGGCCCACGCCCACCGCCAGCGCGGCCAGGCTCAGGCTCACGGTGCCGTTGTTGACGACCACGCAATGCTTGGCGCCGGTGAACTCGGCAATCGCGCGCTCGAAGGCCGCCGTGCGCTCGAACTCGGTGAAGAAGCCGTCCTCGTCCAGGTAGCGCAGCAGCTCTTCTTTTTCGGGGGCGCCGAACAGCGGGCGCATCTGCGGGATGAAGGCGTCGTTACTCATTTCGAATCTCTGGTTTGCTTGGACTCCACCCGCACGCAGTCCGCCAGCCCATCAAGTGCCACCGCGGAACCGGCTTTGCCGGGCCGCTGGTGGCGCCCCCTTGAGGGGGAGGCGCCGAAGGCGCTTCGGGGGTGGGTCACTTCTTCATTGCTTCAAGGTTCAAGGACACCAGGATGCCGGTGTCCTTCTGCATATGGGGAAAGTAGGCCTGCGAGTGGTCGTCCACCCCGGCGTGCTCGGTGGCGCGCCAGTCCCAGCGCTTGGGCTGAACGAAGCCATTGGCTTCCAGCAGCTTGGCCAGTGAGCGCTCGTCGTAGCAGGTCTTGTGATACAGGCAGGTCGGGCCCTGCGCGGTCTGGATTTCCATGCGGCCATACAGGGGCCCGAGCACCCGCTCGATCTCGCCCGTCTGGCGGTAGACCTGGATCAGCGCCTCGAAGTCCGGCACCGCCAATCTCAATACGCCGCCCGGTGCCAGCACGCGCCGCCACTCGGCCAACACGGCCACGGCCTGCTGGCGGTCGAAGTACTCGAAGGCGTGGCTGCAATAGATCAGCTCGGCGCTGTTGTCCGCGATGAAGGGCAGTTCGTCGATGCGGTGCTGGTGGTCGATGTGCGGCAGGTCGCACAGGTCCACGTGCACGAAGCCGGGGATCTGGCGGTGCCAACAGCCGAGGTGGAGCTTCACTTCAGGCGTCTCCGGTCCACATCGGGCCCCAGGTAAGGCCCGTTCTTGATCTCCAGCACCTGGGTGCCGTCTTCCAGGATGTCGTAGCCATGGCCGCCGCGCAGCAGCACCAGCACGTCACCCTCGCCGGCTTCCAGCGTGGTCAGCAGCTGGTCGTCCGGCGTGTACACCCGGGCGCGCAGGCGGCCGCGGCGGATGTAGAGCACCTCCTGCGTCCAGGCCACGTCGCGGTGGGCTTCGTTATGGCTATGCGCCAGCAGCTCCTTGCCGGCGGCATAGCCCCAGCTGCCCACCTGGATGTAGTCGCTGTCGGGGCTGAAGAACTTCAGCCCTTCGCCCCAGGCCTCGCTGGCAGGGATGTGGCGGGCCAGCACCAGGCCCTCGTGGATCACTTCATGCATGGTGGTTCTTCAAATACCAAGAAATGGTGTCGCGCACGCCCTGGCGGAACTCGCGCTGCGGGCGCCAGCCCAGCAGGGCCTCGCCGCGGCTGCCGTCCACGGTCTTGTAGGGGGCGCCATCGGGCTTGCTCGGGTCGGTGCGCAGCTGGCCGGGGTAGCCCAGCTCGTCGGCAATCAGCTGCGCCATGTCCAGGATGCTGATGCCCGAGGCCACGCCGATGTTCACCGGCTCCACGCAGGGCGGGGCATCCAGGCCGCGCACCAGGGCCTCGGCACCGTCTTCCACATGCAGCCATTCGCGCACCGGCTTGCCGCTGCCCCACACCACCAGCTCGGGCGCGCCCTGGCGCTTGGCCTCGTGGATACGGTGGATCAGCGCGCCCAGCGCATGGCTGCGTTCGGGTTCGAAATGGTCGCCCGGGCCGTACATGTTCGAGAGGATCAGGTTCAGCACATCCAGCCCATGCTGCTGGTGGTAGGCGTAGGCGCCCACCCAGCTGGCCTTGCGTGCAAAGCCGTACACCAGCACGGAGTCATGCAGCGGGCCGTCCCAGAACTCATCTTCCTTGAACAGCGTGGCCGCGGCTGGGTAGGCGCAATTGCTGATGGGGTTGACCATGCGCTGCACGCCGTGCTGCTTGCAGGCTTCCAGCAGGCTGAGCGTCATGGCCAGGTTGTGGTGGAACAGCTCGGCCGCATGCTTGAGCCCGAACTGGATGCCACCCACAAAGGCCGCGCAGTGGATGACCTGGCGCTGCGCCTGGCCGGCAAACACGCGCTCGAACAGGGCCTGGGTGGCGGCGGCATCGCGCAAATCCGTGCCCAGACTGAGCGAGGCGCGCGCAAAAGGCCGGCCCTGCTGCTCCAGCAGGGCGCAGACCTGTTTGCCCAGGAAGCCAGTCGCACCAGTCACAAGGATCATGGTTGGGGCCCCTGGCGCATCGCCCCGGCCGGCACCACACCGTCACCGCCGTAGTCGTCGAATTTCAAGTCGTAGGCCACCATCAGGCGCACCAGCTCGGCGAACGAGGTGCGCGGCTGCCAGCCCAGCAGCTCGCGCGCCTTGGCCGGGTTGCCCCACAGCAGCTCCACCTCGGCGGGGCGGAAGTATTTCGGGTCCACCATCACGCGGGTCTGGCCCGTGCGGCGGCAGATGCCGCGCTCGTTCACGCCTTCGCCCTGCCAGTCCAGCTCGATGCCCGCGGCCTCGAAGGCCAGGGCGGCAAATTCACGCACGGTGTGGGTCTCGCCCGAGGCAATCACCAGGTCGGTGGGCTGATCCAGTTGCAGCATGCCCCACATGGCTTCCACGTAATCCTTGGCATAGCCCCAGTCGCGCTTGGCGTCCAGATTGCCCAGGGCCAGCACCTGCTGGCGCCCCTGGGCAATGCGGGCGGCCGCCTTGCTGATCTTCTTGGTCACGAAGGTCTCGCCGCGGCGCGGGCTTTCGTGGTTGAAGAGGATGCCGTTGCAGGCATAGAGCCCATAGGACTCGCGGTAGTTCACCGTGATCCAGTAGGCGTACAGCTTGGCCGCGCCATAGGGGCTCTTGGGGTAGAAGGGTGTGGCCTCAGATTGCGGCGCCGTGCCCGGCAGGCCGCCGAACAGCTCCGAGGTGCTGGCTTGGTAGAAGCGCGGTACGAGCCCCAAGTCCTTCACCGCGTTCAGCAGCCGGATGGTGCCCAGCGCATCCACCTCGGCCGTGTACTCCGGCACCTCGAAGCTCACCGCCACATGGCTTTGTGCGCCCAGGTTGTAGATCTCGTCGGGCGCGATGCGGTTCAGCAGCGAATGCAGATTGCTCGAATCCGCCAGATCGCCGTGGTACGTGTGCAGCCGCTCGTGGTGAATGATGTGGTCGATGCGGGTGGACGTGAACACGGAGCTGCGGCGCAGGATGGCGTGCACCTCGTAGCCCTTTTCCAGCAGGAACTCGGCCAGGTAGGAGCCGTCCTGCCCGGTGATGCCGGTAAGAAAGGCGCGCTTGGGGCGATTCGGAGTTTCTTCAGCACTCATCCCGGCATGATGCCGCCGCTCTGCGGGGCTCAGAGGGCGGAGAAGGGTGGGTTTTCCGGGGGCTTGGCTTTGCTTGGCTTGGTTTGCTGGGCGGGCTTGCGGGAGGTGGGAGCGGGATCAGGAGGGCAGGGCACCCTGCTCCGTCCATGTCCCCTTCCGCTGCGCTGCCGGCGCAGCGGATTCCGCCTTTTACTTCCCTGCGCAGGGTGCCCCGCCCTCCTGATCCGGGGAGACCGAGGACTGCTCGGGTCTTTCGGGCTTCAGTCCTCAGGAGCGCGCGCCCTCGCACTGAGACTCGGCAAGAAGCTCCTCGGCAAGAGCGAGGCTCGCATGTTCGGCGTAATAGACCGCGGCATCGCCCAGCTCGGCCTCGGCTTCGGGATGAAGCCAGTACGTCACGCGAGGCGTGCGCGAACGCGGGCGAGTGCGGCATCGCCTGGAACCAGGGCGACCTTTCCGGCCTGAGCCTCCTCGCGCCGCGCCCTTGCTGCCTTGAGCCAAAGGGCTTGGGCGGGTGACTTCGGTTCGAAACTGGCAATCAGACGCTCGACCAGCTTGGCTCTGTCTTCCGGTGGCAGGTCGAGCGCCTGCGCGGCGAGGTCTTCAACGGGTGTTGCCATTGCGAGCTCCTGGGTGGAAAACAAGCATGCCACAGGGAGGCGGGCGCGAGGACACGGCGCGGGCTTGGGGCGTCCAGGGACCGGCCTGAGAGGCCTTTCGGCCTTCGAGGAGCGGAGCGGGATCAGGAGGGCGGCGGCCTATAGAGCCAGCTCATAGCTGGTGCTGCGCCCCCCGGCCGCCGTCTTGCGCAGCACGCCGCGGGCCAGCAGGTCGGTGATGTCGCGCAGCGCCGTGTCGGGCGAGCAGTGGGCGATGGCGGCCCAGCGGCTGCTGGTCAGCTTGCCCTCGAAGCCGTCCAGCAGGCGGTTCAAGAGCTTTTGCTGCCGCTCGTTCAGCGGCGCTGCGCCGGGCGCATGCCCCGGCTGCAGTTGCTGCCAAAAGCGCGTCTTGGCCAGCACCGCATCCAGCCCCAGGTGAGCCTGCTCCAGCGCGCGCTGCAGCGCGGCCAGGAACCAGAGCAGCCAATCGGTCACGTCCAGCGAGCCCTTCTGCGTGCGCTCCAGCATCTCGTAATAGCCCTGGCGCTCGCGCTGGATCTGGGCCGAGAGGCTGTAGAAGCGCTGCGGGCTGCCATCGGCGCGGGCCAGGAAGAGGTCGCCCAGCGCCCGCGCGATGCGGCCATTGCCGTCGTCGAAGGGGTGCAGGGTCACGAACCACAGATGCACCAGCCCGGCCTTGAGCAGCGGAGGCTCGCCGCTGGCCCCGTTGGCCCAGGCCAGAAAGCGGGCGGTTTCCTGTTCCAGGCGTTCGGCCGGCGGGGCCTCGAAGTGCACGCGTTGGCGGTCAAGGAGGCTGTCGGGCTGTGGGCATGCCCCGCGTTCGAGCGGGAAGGGGGCCAAGGCTAGGCGGTCGGGCGCAGCCATACCGGGCGTCTGGCCAGCGCGGCCAACGACGCATTGGCCCCCTTCCCGCTCGAACCCTCCGGGCTGGGCTGCCAGGGCCGGCCATGCGTTGTTGCTGGCTCGTTGTGTAGGCCCGCCACACGCCTCGCCAGCGTCTAGCCTGGCCGGCCCTGGCAGCCCAGCGCGGGGCATGCCCACAGCCCGACAGCCTCCTGACGCTCCGGAGACCACCTGCATCGGTCCATTGGCGTCGTCGCGCCAGCCCCCCACGGTGATGCGAGCCAGCCCGGAATAGCCGGTCGGGAAGAGGGCCGCATGCCAGCCGAATAGGCGCTCTCGGCTCAGCGCGCCCAGGCTGTTGACGGTGGCGTCCAGCACCATCTCGACCACGCCTTCGACGTTGCGGTCCACCGGCGCCAGCGCGCCGATGTCCACCCCAAGCCGGCGCGCGATCGAGGAGCGCACCGATTGCGCATCCAGCCGCTCGCCCTCGATCTCGCTGGTCCTGAGCACGTCCTCGGTCAGCGCGGCCAGGCTGGCTTGGTCGCGCAGGGCCAGGCCCACATCGGCCAGCCGCCCCAGCAGCAAGCCCTGGGCGCGGCTGACCTCGGCCAAGGGCTGGGCCAGGGCGCCCAGGTCGTAGCGCCATTGCGGCCAGTCGCTTGCCTGCCAGATGTAGGTGTAATCGCCGCTCATCATGCGGAGATTGTGGGGTGCAATCTCTGAAGGGGCAAGTCAATCACCGCAGAAAATGCGACGAATGGGCGATGGATTCGCCGCATCGAGGGGTGGGGCTAAAAAGTAAAGGCCTGACCCTCGCGTCCCCGACCCTCGCGTCCCCTCGCGTCCCACTCACCGATTGCGCATCCAGCCGCTCGCCCTCGATCTCGCTGGTCTTGACCACGTCCTCGGTCAGCGCCGCCAGGCTGGCCTGATCGCGCAGGGCCAAGCCCACATCCGCGAGCCGCCCCAGCAGCAGGCCCTGGGCGCGGCTGACCTCGGCCAAGCGCTGGGCCAGGGCGCGCAGGTCGTAGCGCCATTGCGGCCAATCGCCGCGACGCTGCAACGGGCGGTTTCAAACCTGGCGGTTTCAAACCTGAATCGCAACACCCAGCCGGGTTGACAAATCAATGGAGGGTAGCCTGATCCTGCTGCACCATGCTTTGCATCAACTCGGCGAACGCCTGCATTGGCGAGCGCCAGTTCAGGGTTTGACGGGGCCGGTTGTTGAGCAGGTCGGCAATGGAATCAAGGGCCTGCTGGTCATGCACCGACAAGTCGGTGCCCTTGTGCAGGAACTGGCGCAGCAGTCCGTTGGTGTTCTCGCAGGTGCCACGCTGCCAGGGGCTGTGCGGGTCGCAGAAGTACACACGGATGTTCGTGTCGCGGGCCAGCTCACGGTGCTTGCTCATCTCGCGCCCCTGGTCGTAGGTGAGCGTTTGGCGCATGGGTGCAGCGATCTGATTGAGTTTGGCCGTGAAGGCCGCCAGAGCCGATTCGGCCGTCGCATCGGGCATGCGCGCCAGCAGCACCAGGCGCGTCGTGCGCTCCACCAAAACACCAATGGCCGAGCGGTTCATGGCGCCCTTGATGAGGTTTCCTTCCCAGTGGCCCGGCAGGGTGCGATCGTTCACCTCGGGAGGGCGCACATGGATGCTGACCATCTCCGGGATCTGACCGCGCCGATCCTCACCCGCAGAGCGCGGACGCCGGGTGCTGCGACCCTGGCGCAGGCAGTCGATCAAGGCCTTGCGCAGTTCGCCCTTGGGGTGGGCGTAGATGGCGTTGTAGATGGTCTCGTGCGAGACATGCATGCTGGGCTCGTCGGGCCAAAAGTCGCGCAGTGTGCGGGCGATCTGCTGGGGCGACCAGTACCAGCCCAGCATGTGGCTGACGACCGGCCACAGCGGCCCACCCGAACAGAGCTTGGCGCGTGGCCGTGCGGCCCGGCAACGTTGTTCAAAACGCTTGTGAGCCTGGGCCGAGTTGTAGTCGGCGCCGCTGGCATTGCGCCGAACTTCGCGGCTCAAGGTGCTGGGGCTGCGGCCCAACTGCTTGGCAATGTGGCGCAGGCTGTATCCCTGCAACTTCAGCGCGGCCAGCGCCACGCGCTCTTCAGCATGCAACTGCTGGAATCTTCTGGTCATCTCGACACCTTACCGGGGTGGCAAGGTGTTGCAGTTCAAACTTGAATCCGCCCCTCAAAACGCCGAGCCAAAGGCCTGCCACTCGCCCCCCAATTTGAGGCAACCCCAAACCTGTTCATCGAACGCGTGAACGAGCAAGGTGTAATCGAGCTTACATATTAAAACGATTTATAGGGAAGACCATCATTCTTTTGTACTCGGTGGTATTGAAAATATGCCTGCTATCGACTTAACTATTGGGAGTATCGATGAAAAAATCAGTGCGTGCCGGGGTCTTCGGTTTCTTTTTGATCGGTGTTCATGGCTTCGCCTTGGCAGGCTGCGGGACCTATGATCCTCTGGTCCAACCGACTCCCTCAACTCAATTGTCCTTTGATCTTAATCAAAGAGCTAAGTTGGGGATTGTTGGAGATGCTCCGCCAAGGGAAGCTTTGCTTTGTGGTACGAGCAGTCTGCCGATTTTTAGGTTCTATGAGGTCAATCGATTTTCCTCGGAATTGGAGCGTGTCGAAGTCTGGGGCAAGTCCACTGGTACGACGATATGCCGGGGGCAACAATGTGACCCTGTGCTTCGTTCAATGGCAGACACCGCCGCTAGGTTGTTGGCTGTCGGTCTTCCCAATTCGGCTGCCGAAGCCTCAAAGATTGCGGACAAAATTGCTGCGGCAAAAGAGGTGGCAGAAGGAACAAAAATGCCCTGTCCTCAAGCAGGGGAAAATTTCAATCCTGGATATTACCAGCGGGCAATGAAATACTGTATATCTACAGTAAAGACGGCCTTTAGCCCTGTTGCAACTGATTTTGTTGCAAGTGCCGCATGTGCCGCAATTAGTTCAAACATTGCGAATACATTCAACGGCACGCTTGAGTGTAAAAATTGAATATGCCAACCAGGAGCCTATGGCTCCTTTGCATGGTCGGCGCCATTCTCGTTGCGATATTCGCTGTCGTGTATGAGGATAATGGTGCCGGCTCTTCAGGACATGCTGCACAAGTTCCGGATGACAGCAGGCGCGCCCCAGAGCTGATCGACAACGCACCAATGCGTGTGCCAAATACTGCTTCGGGTGTTGAAAATCGCTCGACGAGTTTCGCTCCGGCTGTTGAACCACTGCGCACTCCCCTAGCGGAACTGTTCGATATCGCTTTGGTCGGCAAAGACCCTGAAGTACGATCACTTGCTGTCGAAATGGCTTCGACTTGCACCGCCATCGACTACCTTCAGGGCGATGGCGCAAAATCGACGGTTAGCCCAAATGAAATCGAAGCTTCGCAAGTTTCTGCACGAAAAACTTTCGAAAATTACTGCAAATCGGGTGATAGCGGAAGATTCATGAATGCGTTAAGAGCGCAACCTGAGTCAAAGTTGGGGTATGTTGGAAAAGGCATACATCCTTGGCAGGCAAAGGACAGGCCGCAGGAATATTTTCAGGCAATTACTCTCCTGCTCGCCAATCCGAAGAGTCATCCGGTAACTTTTGAGATTTGGTTGCGAACTCAGGCAGCTCGCGCTATAGCAAGAGAGTTTAATTTAAGCTCAAGTCAAGTCTCCGTGGCGCGAGATGAAATACTCGGAAAATTCATTTCGAGCGACAGTTATCTGACTTACTACAGGTTGCGCGACTGCGCCATCGACGCGGAGTGCCGAAATTCAGAGCTTTCAGCGCCTGAGCGGCTCAAAGCACAGCAGGCTGCGGAGGCGGTTTCTCAACGAATAGTCGAGCAGCGGTGGAATTCATTGATTCCCGGCAAGCCATAGAAGCGACAGTCGCCAGTTTGATTTGCCGCTGCTGCCCCCCGCGCGGTGAAAACTTAACGAGAAACTGCCGGCAGTTGGGCTGCAGCCATGACTTTGAGACATGCAGTTGGGTGCAGTGCCAGAGGCGCAGGCTACGGCTCAGCGCAGGCCCTCTGGCTACCTCCGCTCCGACCCCCTCAAAACCCTCTCCCTTTCCCTCTGCCTCAACACATCAATCATCACGTTGAAGGTCCGCCCCAGTAATCCAATCTCATCACTGCGCGTCACCTTCACCTGCGCCGCGTCGTAATCACCGCGTTTCAGGGCCTCGGCGGCTTCGGTCAAGCGGCGGATGGGGCGGACGATGCTGCGGGCGAAGGCCAGGGCCAGGAGGACGGAGAGCAGGCCCACGGCGCCCAGGCCCAGCAGCACCTGGTGGAAAACGCGGCGCAGCGGGGCTTCGAAGCTGTCGTGGGTTTCGGTGACGCCGACCACCCAGTCATGCCCCTCCACCGGGGCGAAGCCGGCCACTTCCTCGGTCTTGGACACGGTGGAGGCGTAGCTGACATGGCCCTCGCGGCGGGCGCCCACCACGGCGCGGGCCAGTTCGGGCATGGCCAGGTGCTCGACGCGGTCGCGGCGGAAGCGTTGGTCGGCCTTGATTTCGGCCTGCTGCGGGGCAGAGAGCGGGGCCAGGCTGCGGAAGCGCAGGGCTTGGTCGCGGTGGTGGATGAGCACGCCGTCGCCATCCACCAGGAAGGGCTCGCGCGTGGGGGTGCGGGCGGCGTCCACCAGGTGGCCGATGGTTTCGGCGCGCAGGCGCAGCACCAC
>JBDHSJ010000137.1:0-11225 GCA_039808065.1 Burkholderiaceae bacterium
GATCGTGTCCCAGCGCGTGGTGTAAGTCCCCAGCCCGGAATGGCTGGACTACGCGCAATGCTCAGCGCTGCACGGCAGCGAGTCGAGCCGGGGCAGTATCACTGAGGGTCTGCAGACCTTCGAGCTGCAGATAGCGGCGCTGCAGGGCCCACTCATCGCTTTGCTCGTTGAGCATCGCGCCCACCAGCCTGACGATGGCTGCGTCGTTGGGGAAGATGCCCACCACATTGGTTCTGCGCTTGATCTCCGCATTCAGGCGCTCCAGTGGGTTGGTCGAGTGAATCTGCAGCCAGTGCGCCCTGGGGAAGTCCATGTAGGTCAGTACCTCCTGCTCGGCGCTGTCCATGAGCTGGCCGATCTTGGGGAACTTGGGGCGCAGCTGCTCGGCCACCACACGCCACTGCTCGCGCGCGCCAGCGGCGGTCTCCTGCGCAAAGACCGTTGCAATCGCCGCACTGACCATGCGCCGCTGCGTCTTGGGAGCATGGGCCAGCGCATTCCTCATGAAGTGCACGCGGCAGCGCTGCCAGCTGCTCTTGAGCACCTTGCTCACCGCGGCCTTGATGCCCTCGTGGCTGTCGCTGATGACCAGCTTGACACCGCGCAGGCCCCGGCGCATGAGGCTCCTGAGGAACTCCGTCCAGAACGGCTCGGCCTCGCTGGCGCCCACCTTCATTCCCAGCACCTGGCGCTGTCCGTCGGTATTGACCGCCACGGCCACTATCACCGCCACGCTGACGATGCGTCCGGCCTCGCGCGTCTTCACGTAGGTGGCGTCGATCCACAAGTACGGCCAGTCGCCCTCGATGGGGCGGCTCAGGAAGGCGCCGACCTGAGCATCGAGCTCGGCGCACAGCCGGCTGACTTCGCTCTTGGAGATGCCCGTCATCCCCAGGGCCTGCACCAGGTCATCGACCGAGCGGGTAGAGATGCCATGCACATAGGCCTCCTGCACAACGGCGGCCAGCGCCTGCTCGGCGCGGCGGCGCGGCTGCAGGAACTCCGGGAAGTAGCTGCCGCGGCGCAGCTTGGGGATCTGCAGGGTCAGGGCGCCAGCCCGGGTATCCCAGAGCCGTTCGCGGTAGCCGTTGCGGCTGTTGGAGCGCAGCGCAGGCGCCTTGACGTCGTAGCCCGCGCCGCAGTGGGAGTCGACATCAAGCTCCATGAGTCGTTGGGCCATGAACTGCACCATCTGGCGCAGCACATCGACATCAGCGCCCTGGGTGGCGAGTTGCTGGAACTGTTCGAGGGCAAGATCGGGGGTGGTCATCGTGGTGTTCCTAGACAGGGTTGGATGGGTCGCACCCCAACCGTATCCGGACTCACGGTGGCCACCCCGATGGAGTCGGCGTGGCCACCGCCCTCGCGGTCACCCGCTCCGGGCCTTCGGCCCTACGCGGCTGACCGCGCTGAAAGACTTACACCACTTCCTGGGACACCAACCGAAAAATCGATGGCCCGCAAGGGTTTGCGTGATAACCGGCCTGCTCGGTCGTTGGCGTGCTCGGCCGTCGGGCCGCCAGCCCGACCTTCGCCCGCCGCCTACGATCCGGCCGGTTCTCACGCAAACGCGTCCCGCGAGGACTTATTCAGCGTTGCCCAAGGTCAGATCTTGATCTGTGCGGCATCACAGCAGCAGGTTTGACCTGGCGCAAGGACTCGCTGCGGCCCTGTGCGGATGCTCGGCGCATGGCAATGCAGGCGATGCGCTTGGCGACTCCCTCGCAGACCGATTTCTGCGTTGGGCGGCGGCGCGCTGGGTGGCAGCGTCCGATCGCGCTCCTGCTGGGTTTCCTGTGCACCCTTTCGGGCTGCGTGAGCCTGAGCCCGCCCAGCTTTGCGCATATTCACATCGGCCATGTGCTGAGCGGCTGGAGCGATACGCCGCAGCGCCAGGGTCTGCTGCGCATCGCGCTGCAGGATGCGCGGGTGGCCGCCGAGCACGCCGAATATGCCGTCCAAGGCGCGCGCGACCTGAACAGCGTGCGCCTGCACCTCGGCCATGTGGTGCAGGCGCTCGACCCCGCCCTCGAACCCCAAGGCCCGGGCAGCGGCTATGGTCTGGTGCGCGCGCTGGGCGGCCTGTCCGAGCACCTGGGCTACGCGGGCTCGGTGAGCGATGCCAGCGCCGCCCTCAAGGCCGGCCTGCCACCCCTGATCGACGGGCTGCAGCCACTGCGGCGCGAGGCACTGCTGTTGACGGCCCTGACGCGTGAAGGCCGGCGCGTTGCCGACCCGGGCCAGGCCTTGGCCTATGCCCAGGAAGCGCAGCAGCGGTGCCAGGCCTTGGAGACGCAGTTGGCGCAGCTGGGGCAGCGCCTGCAAGCCCTGCTGGCGGCCGAGAATCCGCCCTATAGCCCGGTGGCCGAGCGCTACTTGTTTGGTTTGATCCGCCTGCCTTCGGGCGAGTGGGGTTTCGCGGAGCG
This sequence comes from Burkholderiaceae bacterium, assembly GCA_039808065.1. Lineage (GTDB taxonomy): Bacteria > Pseudomonadota > Gammaproteobacteria > Burkholderiales > Burkholderiaceae_C > Inhella. Next base: position 2,427 of record JBDHSJ010000137.1, read on the forward strand.
GCGCCGCAGCGCCGGGTCTTACTGATGCGGAGCGCGCAATTGGCGCTGGCTGCGGCTCGACTTGTGGCCGCCTGTCTCGGTGCGGCCGCCAGCGCCTACGGCGCCAGTCTGTCCGCCTGCGCGCCGAGCAGCCCGACGCCGCTGACACCGGCCTGCCGCAGCGCCATCGCGGCGGCCAGCGCGGATGAGCTGCTGTTGCACATCCAACCCTGGGTCAGCGAGCGGCTCTACGCGCCTGCGCTGCAAGTGCTAGATGCAGCACTCAGCCAGGCGCCGCAGCACGCGCTGCTACGCCAGCGGCGGCATGAGTTGCAGAGCCTGGCCGACGAGGCCGCCTGGAGCGAACGCAAGCCGACACAGCAGGTTGCGCCGGCCGATGTCGATCAGGCCCTGCTGGAGATCCGCTGCACCCGGCTGGCCGGCGAGGTGGCGCTGGCCGCCTGCGAGTACGCGCTGCGGCGCAACCCCGGCGACGCGCGTCTGCTGGTGGCCCGCGGCGACCTATTGCTGACCCTCGGGCGCGTGGCCGAGGCAGAGGCCGTCTACCGCGCCGCTGCGGCACGGGATCCGGCGCTCGCCCTGGAGCCGAAGATTGCCGCGGCCAGCGCGCTCCGCTCGCCCGCGCCGGGGCCCGGCAAGGCGAGCGACGTCGCGGCCCTGAGCGGCCTGGCCTTGGGTCGCTATCACGCACTGCTGATCGGCATTGACGCCTACCAGCAGCTCGAACCCTTGCGCACCGCGGTCAACGACGCCAAGGTGATGGCCAGCGTGCTGCGCAGCCTTTATGAATTTGAGGTCAGGCTGCTCAGCAATGCGACGCGCGCCGACATCGTCGAGGCCCTCGACGAACTGCGCGAGCGCCTGCGCCCCACGGACAACCTGCTCATCTATTACGCCGGCCACGGCTGGCTGGACACCGAGGCCGACAAAGGCTTCTGGCTGCCGGTTGACGCGCGCGCGGACCGGCGCACGCAATGGGTGTCCAACGACACGGTGCGCGACGCCTTGCGTGCGTTGAAGGCCAAGCATGTGCTGGTGGTGGCGGACAGCTGCTTTTCGGGGGCACTGACCCGCGGTGCGCTGCCCCGCGCGAACCGGGGCCGCGACTATGTGGAAAGAATGGCACGGCAGAAGGCGCGGCAGGTATTGAGCTCGGGAGGCTTGGAGCCCGTGGCCGACTCCAGCGGCAGCGGCCACTCGCCCTTTGCCGCGGCCTTGATCGGCGCGCTACGCGCCAATGCCGGCGTACTCGATGCCAGCAGCCTGTTCACCGAACTGCGGCGCCCCGTGGCGCTGAATTCAGACCAGGTGCCGCAATTCGCCGACATCCGCATGGCCGGGCATGAGGGCGGCGACTTTCTGTTCGTGCGGCGCAAGTAGCGGCCGCCGTGGGACACCCACGGCGCGCGTATGTCACAAACCGAAACAGCTTCGCAGTCGCACCGCCCACGCTTCTTGATCTGGTTCAAGGGCGGAAGGCACTGGGGTACAGACACTGCAAAACACTAGATGTAGCGCTTTCAAATTACCCAAGACACTACCGGTAGTTACATGTCCACGCCTCACCCGCAAGTTCTGAAGCGCGACGGCCGCCCGCAGTCCTTTGATGCCGAGAAGATCGTCCGGGCCATCGCCAAAGCCGGTCGGGCCAGCGGCGAGTTCGATGCCGCAGAGGCGGCGCGGTTGACCCGCGAGGGCGTGCTGCCACGTCTGCGGGACCTGCCAGTGCCTGGCATCGAGCAAATCCAGGATGCCGCCGAGGCCAGCCTGTTCGACGCCGGCTGGCGGCAGACGCTGCGCGCCTACACCGTCTATCGCGAGCAGCATCAGCGCCTGCGCGACGCGCAGCAGTCTTTGGTGGACGTGCAAGCCACGATGGACGAGTACCTGCAGCAGCGTGACTGGCGCATCCAGGCCAATGCCAACCAGGGCTGGAGTCTGGGCGGCCTGATCTTGAACGTCTCCGGCAAGGTGGTGGCCAACTATTGGCTGAACCATGTCTACCCGCCGGCCGTTGGCCAGGCGCACCGCGAGGCCGACCTGCACATCCACGACCTCGACATGCTCAGCGGTTACTGCGCCGGCTGGAGCCTGCGTACCCTGCTGCACGAGGGCCTGAACGGCGTGCCCGGCAAGGTTGAGGCCGGGCCGCCCAAGCATTTGTCGAGCGCGGTAGGACAAATCGTCAACTTCCTCGGCACCCTGCAGAACGAATGGGCCGGCGCGCAGGCCTTCTCCAGCTTCGACACCTACCTCGCCCCCTATGTGCGCAAGGACAAGCTGAGCTATGCGCAGGTGCGGCAGTGCCTCCAGGAGCTGATCTACAACCTCAATGTGCCTTCGCGCTGGGGCACCCAGACGCCATTCACCAACCTGACCTTCGACTGGAGCTGCCCAGCCGACCTGCGCGAACAGGTGCCGGTGATCGCCGGTGAGGAGCAGCCCTTCTGCTACGGCGAATTGCAGGCCGAGATGGACCTGATCAACCGCGCCTATATCGAGGTCATGACGGCCGGCGACGCCAAGGGCAGGGTGTTCACCTTCCCGATCCCAACCTACAACATCACCAAGGACTTCGACTGGGAACACCCGAACACCGAGGCCTTGTTCGAGATGACGGCCAAGTACGGCCTGCCCTACTTTCAGAACTTCCTGAACTCGGAGCTGGAGCCGCAGATGGTGCGCTCGATGTGCTGCCGCCTGCAGCTCGACCTGCGCGAGTTGCTCAAGCGCGGCAACGGCCTGTTCGGTTCGGCCGAGCAGACCGGCTCCCTGGGCGTGGTGACGGTGAACTGCGCGCGCCTGGGTTACCTGTTTGCGGGCGACGAGCCCGCGCTGCTGGCGCGCCTGGACGAGCTGCTGCAACTGGGCCGCGACAGCCTGGAAATCAAGCGCAAGCTCGTCCAGCGCCTGATCGACCAAGGCCTGTTTCCCTACACAAGGCGCTACCTGCGCACCCTGCGCAACCACTTCTCCACGCTGGGCGTGAACGGCATCAACGAGATGATCCGCAACTTCACGCGCGATGCCCACGACATCACGACGCCCGCGGGCCATGCGTTTGCCCTGCGCCTGCTCGACCATGTGCGGGCGCGCATGGTCGAGTTCCAGGAGCAAACCGGCCACCTCTACAACCTGGAGGCCACGCCGGCCGAGGGCACCACCTACCGCTTCGCCAAGGAAGACCGGCGCCGCTGGCCCAACATCCTGCAGGCCGGTGCGCAGGCCAAGCCGTACTACACGAACAGCTCGCAGCTGCCCGTCGGCTACACCGACGATCCCTTCGAGGCGCTGGAGCGTCAGGACGAGTTGCAGCGCAAGTACACCGGCGGCACGGTGCTGCACCTGTATATGAGCGAACGCATCAGCTCCAGCCTCGCCTGCCGTGAGCTGGTGCGCCGCGCGCTCACCCACCATCGCCTGCCCTACATCACTGTCACACCGACCTTCTCGATCTGCCCAACTCATGGCTATCTGGCCGGGCAGCACGAGTTCTGCCCCCGCTGTGACGAAGAGCGACTCGCGCGCAAGCGCCGCTCCAACCAGCCACAACCTGCCTGAAGGAGAACACCGTGAATGCTGTCATCGAAACTCAAGAAGAAGCCCTCACGCTGCGCGACGAGGAACGCCAGCGCTGTGAGGTCTGGACCCGTGTGATGGGCTACCACCGGCCGGTGGCCTCGTTCAACATCGGCAAGCAGGGCGAGTTCGGTGAGCGGCTCGCCTTCGAAGAGGGACGCATCGGCCCAGCATGAGCGCCGATCGCCTGGCCGTCGCCGGCCTGCAGGCCTTCAGCACCCTGGACTACCCCGACCAGCTGGCCGCGGTGGTCTTTTTGCAGGGCTGCCCCTGGCGCTGCGGGTACTGCCACAACCCCCATCTGCAGGCGCGGGGCGCCGGCGCGGGGCCGCGCTGGGCGACGCTGCGCGAGTGGTTGGCGCGGCGCCTGGGGCGGCTCGATGCCGTGGTGTTCAGCGGCGGCGAGCCCTCCCTCGACCCGGCACTGCCGGCCGCTCTGGCGGAGCTGCGCGCCATGGGTTACCGCATCGGCTTGCACAGCGCAGGGCTGGCACCGCGCCGCTTCGCCGCCCTGCTGCCCCTGATCGATTGGGTCGGGCTTGATGTGAAAGCGGCGCCGAGTGACGACGCCCTGCACGCGCGCATCACCGGCAGCCCCGCAGCGGCGCGCGCGCTGCGCGCCTCACTGGCAGCGCTGCAGCGCAGCGGTGTCAGTTACGAGCTGCGCAGCACCGTGCACCCGGAGTGGTTCTCGGATGCCGACCTGCTGCGCCTGGTCGCAGAGCTGCGCGACGCGCCCAACCATGTGCTGCAGGTGGCCCGACGGCCAGACGGTGCCGGTTGCTGGCGTGAACCTCCGAACTTTCCGTCATCCACCGTGCTTGCAGCAGCGCGCTCTATCCGCCCCGACCTGCTGGCACGAACCGCATGAGCCAGGCCGTTCGGATCAGCGTGGATCTGGCATCACATCGGCCAGATCCTCGAAGCCCGGCTCCTTGAACCACTCAGCCCCCAGCAATTCAGCTGGATGCTGGGTGCGGTCGCTGCCATTGCCGCAGCGCAGATCGTCGGCACTGCAGTATTGGTCGCAGCCCCAGCACAGGCGCTCCGGGTGCGCGGGGGCGATCGGGAAGCGCTTGCGCATCCGCTGCGCCTCAGAGACTGTGAATGAATCCGACGCGCCCGAACGGGCGTTCCAAACGGTGTCGATCTAGGCGCAAAGCACAGCCATAGCTCGGGCAATGGCGAGCATTTGCAACGACGAGCGGCGCCGTTTGGGGCGCACGAGCGGGAGTGGCGGATTTGTTCACAGGCTCTCAGCGCGCCAGATGCACCGCGTCGCCGGCCGTGTTGAAGGGAATCAGTCCGCCCAGTTCGCCGGTTTCGACGCGCTGAACCAGCAGATCCAGCACGCGCTGCACCTCGGTCGCGTCGATGTGGCCGGCCAGCGCCGCAGCAAACATCAGTGTCCAGGGCGGCCCGGCCTGTGCCGCCTCACTCTTCAGCGCTGCAAAGTCCACCAGCTCGGTAGGATCCTTGTCCACGCACATCAAGGGCCGCAGCACGCCGCCTTCCCCGGCCGCATCGGCCGCGCGCTGCGCGGCATTGGCATCCGGCTCGCATTCGGCGGCGGCAAACACCATCAGCAGGCGCTGCGGCTCGGGCTGGGCGCGGGCGGCAGCGAGCAGATCGTCAAAGCAGGCAATTTCCATGGGCGTAGAGGGTAGCCAACTAGCCCCGCCTTGGGCGGCACAGGTGAACGAGGCCGGGATCGGCCGAAAGGAGTAGGGCACGGCGGCTTGCCTCCTGCCACGGCCCAATAGGCAGCCGCCGATGCGCTGCCAAGAATCGGCGCATGAGCCTGTCCGTGCCACCGTCTGTGTCTCCGCTTGTGCTTCCAATGCACTGGATGAAGCGCCAGCGCCCGAGCGCCCCAGCGGCCGAAGCGGGGCAGCCCCTGCGGGATCGGCGGCAGCGCCCTTGGCGCGACCTGCGCATTTCGCTTACCGACCGCTGCAACTTCCGCTGCAGCTACTGCATGCCGCGCAGCCGCTTCGGCCCGGGGCATCGGTTTCTGCCGCAGACGCAGCTGCTGAGCTTCGAAGAGGTCACCCAGGTGGCGCAAGAGGCCTTGCAGCTGGGCGTGAACACCCTGAGGCTGACCGGCGGCGAGCCCCTGCTGCGCCGCGACTTGCCGCAGTTGGTGCGGCAACTGGCGGCACTGCGCACCCCTGCGGGCGCGGCGCCCGATCTGGCACTCACCACCAATGGCAGCCTGCTGACCGCGCTGGCGGAGCCCTTGCGCGCCGCCGGCCTGCAGCGCCTAACCGTGAGCCTGGATGCGCTCGACCCCGAACTGTTCGGGCAGATGAACGCGGTGGGCTTCCCGGTGACCCAGGTGCTGCGCGGCCTGGAGGCCGCCCAGCGCGCCGGCTTCGATCGCGTCAAGGTCAATATGGTGGTGCGCAAGGGCCTGAACGATCACCAGGCCCTGCCCATGGCCGCGCACTTCCGCAACACCGGCATGGTGCTGCGCTTCATCGAGTTCATGGACACCGGCAGCCACAACAGCTGGCAGTGCGACGAGGTACTGCCCAGCCGCGAGCTGCGCGAGCGCCTGCACGCCCACTGGCCGCTGCGGCCGCTGGAGGCCACGCGCAGCGGCGAAACCGCTGAACGCTGGGCCTATGCCGATGGGGCCGGTGAAGTCGGTTTCATCAGCAGCGTCAGCCAGGCCTTCTGTGGCGACTGCACGCGGGCCCGGCTGACGGCCGACGGGCGTCTGTTCACCTGCCTGTTCGGAAGCTTCGGGCACGATCTGCGCCCGCTGCTGCGCGGTGCGCAGGGTGGCCCGGCCGAGCTGCGCGAGCGCCTCAGCGCCATTTGGCGCATGCGTGCCGACGCCTATTCCGAACAACGTGAACAGCTGCGCGCCACACAAACGACCACACGCGCCGAGATGCACGAGCTGGGCGGATGAACCCGGTACCTCCTCACCAGCCCCCGCTGGCGCCGCCGCCGCCGCGTCCGAGCCCGCCGGCGGCGGCGCCGCCCAGCTGCTGCGCCGGCCTGTTCCAGACCGTGCTGCACGGCTGGCAAGACCGCTTCCCGCTGCGCAGCTCGCCCTTTTATGTGATGGCCGCCAGCAGCGGCGCCACGCCACGCGAGCTGCTGGCCACCTGCGAGCGCCTACAGCGCAGCGGCGCACTGCAGCCCATCCGCGCGCACTGGGGCCCGGCGCTGCGGCGTGAGCGCTGGCGCCTGGGCTTTCACGCAGCGCCCCGCGCCACGAGGCCCCAAGCAGAGCCGCCAGAAAAGAGCTTGGCCGAAGAGCTACTTGCCCTGCCAGGCTGCATGCGCCTTGAGCACGGGACTGACCAGAACGGTCATGCCCAGCTGTGGGTGGAATTGGAAGCCCTTGACGAGCTGCGACTGCAGCATCAGCTGGACCGGCTAAGCCTAGCGCCTCAGTACCGGCTGCGCCTTCAGACCGTGCAGGACACGCGGCCTGGCCCCTACGACGATGAGGCGCTGGCCAGTCTTGTCGAGCGAGGCTTGCCCTTGAGCGCAGGCCCTTACGAGCGCTGCGCGCAGTTGTTGGGCCGCAGTGAGCGTCAGGTACTCGCTGCTTTGCGCAATTGGCAGCGCGACGGGCAACTCGCCCACCTAAGCCTGGCTCCCACGCCCACCCGCAGCACGCGAGTAGGGGTTCTGGCGCTTTGGAGCACCGCTATACCCGGCAGCGCCTGCTTGCACGCCTTGCAGCTGCATCAAGGGCTGCAGCGCCTGCTGCCCGCCGAGCCCACCCCGCAATGGCCCTGGCGCTTCGGTTTGGTGCTCGAGGCCGCGCAGACCTTGGCCGACCACCAACTCAACGCGCTGCTCGCACAGGCCGGCCTCTGTGAGCCGCCCGATCTGCGTGTGAGCCTTCGCATCGAGCGCCCGCGCGAGGGCGCACTGCTGTTTGGCATCTGAGCGCTACCGCCCTACTCCGCCTGCGCCCTGGTGCGCAGCGCCCACTGTGCAGGAGACCGAGATGGACCCAATTTCCGAACAAGATGGCTCGCAAGACTGGGCCACCGTACCCATAGCCACACTCATCGAACACATCCTGGCTCGATACCACAGGGTGCACCGGCAGCAACTGGCCGAGCTGATCCCCCTGGCGCGGCGGGTGGAGTCCGTGCACGCCGAGCACCCAGCGTGCCCGCTGGGCCTGGCAGAACATCTAGACACCATGGCTCACGAGTTGGAAAGCCACATGCAGAAAGAGGAGCGGATCCTCTTTCCTTTGCTGGAGCAGGGCCTGCCGGCGGCCGGTTTGCCGCCGGTCATGGTCATGCGCCAAGAACATGAGCTACATCTCAAAGCCCTTGAGCGCCTAATGGAACTGGCGCGCCAGCTTGAAGTCCCCGAGGGTGCTTGCAAGAGCTGGCAGAACCTGCTGATCGGCTTGGGCGCACTGCGCAGCGATCTGCTGGCGCACATGAAGCTGGAAAACGAAGTGTTGTTCGTTTAGGGATGCGCTGAATCAGTCCCCGCAGGTGTGCGCACCCGGAGCCAGGATGAATCGCCAAGCACAGCCATAGCCCCAGCTATGGCGAGCATTTGCAACGCCGCGATGCGCCCGCATGTAGGGTGGGCGCGTTGAGAGGGAGTTGTTCAGCGGTGCCACATGCGCCGTTCGACTGGGGGTTCACAGCACCCTCAAACAATCGGCTGGCCCTGGCGGGCCCGCTCGATGCACTCGATCAGGCGCTCTTCGGGGTAGGGCTTGCCCAGCAGCAGGGTGACGCCGGCGGCATCGGCCGCGGCTTTGCGGTCGTCGGCCGAGGTGATCATGATCACCGGCAAGTCTGCAATGGCGGGCGTGGCGCGCACATGGCGCGTGAGGTCAAAGCCGTCCATGCCGGGCATTTCGACGTCGGTGATGAGCACATGGGGCGGCTCGGCGGCGATGAACTCGATGGCCTGCTCAGCCGATTCGGCCAGCACCACCTTGTAGCCCTGCGGGATGAGCAGGCGGTTGGTCTTGACGCGCACGACCTTGGAGTCGTCCACCACCATGACGATGGTGTCCTGCGGGCTCAGGGGTGTGCGCGGAGCCGCGAGGGCAGCCGCTGCCGCGGCTTCGGCGGCTTCGCGCTCGGCCTGGGCTCGGGCGGCCGCTTCGGCAGCTTCACGCTCGGCCTGCGCACGGGCGGCCGCTTCGGCGGCTTCACGCTCGGCCTGGGCTCGGGCGGCCGCTTCGGCAGCTTCACGCTCGGCCTGTGCACGGGC
>JBDHSJ010000138.1:0-10991 GCA_039808065.1 Burkholderiaceae bacterium
TCCAGCCCGGTGATGCAGGGTTTCGTCAGTGGGTCGGCCTTGGCCATCGCCTTCGGGCAATTGGTGCCGCTGCTGGGCCTGCAGGCTTCGCACGCCGCGTTCTGGCCGCGGCCCGATGCCCTGACGGCCGGCTTCGGTCTGGCTGCCCTGCTGCTGCTGGTGCTGGCACGCCAGTTCGGCGCGCGCGCCCTGCGCGCCCTGGGACTAGGGCCCGCACGGGCCCAGATGTTGGCGCGCATGGTGCCGCTGCTGCTGGTCGGGTTGGCCATTGCGGTGGTGGCCTGGCTGCAGGGCCGCGGCCAGGCCGGTGGGCTGGCGCTGGCCGGGCGCATCGCGCTGGACGAGGTGCACGGCCCGGGCACGCTGCTCGCGGCGCCGCTGGTACTGTGGCGCGCTGCCCTGCCCACGGCCCTGATGGTGGCCCTGGTGGGCTATGTGTCCAGCCTCGGTGTGGCGCATGGCCTGGGCGCGCGGCGGCAGGAGCGGGTGTGGCCGCGTCGCGAACTGCTCGGCCTGGCGGCGGCCAATGGCGTGGCGGCCCTGAGCGGCGGCATGCCGGTGGCCGGCAGCTTTTCGCGCAGCGGCCTGGTGGCCGAAGCCGGGGCGCGCACGCGCTGGACCGGCATCTTCATGGCCCTGGCCTTCGCGTTCTGGATCAGCCTGGGCGCACGCTGGCTGGCCCTGCTGCCGCAGGCGGTGCTGGCCGCCACCATCATCGTGGCCGTGCTGCCGATGGCCGAGATCGAGCCGCTGCGCCGCGCTTGGCGCTACTCCCGCCCAGAGGGCCTGCTGATGGGCGGCGTCACGCTGGCCGTGCCCTTGCTCGGCGTGGAGATGGCGCTCGGGCTGGGCGTGCTGGGTTCGGTGGCCCTGTTGCTGCAGCGCACTGCCCGCCCGCATTGGGCCGAGGTGGGGCGCATTCCGGGCACCGAGCTGTTTCGCAACACCAAGCGCTTTGCCGTGGAGCGGCTGCCGGGCGTGCTGGCCATCCGCATCGACGAAGGCCTGCGCTTCACCAACGCCCACTGGGTGCGCGACCTGCTGTGCGAGGAAGCGGCCGGGCGCCCGGAGCTGCGCCACCTGGTGCTGATGATGAGCGGCGTGAACGAGATCGACCTCAGCGGCCTGGAAGCCCTGCAACAGCTGGCGCTGGAACTGCGCAGTCAGGGGCGTCAGCTGCACCTGACTGAGCTCAAGGGCCCGGTGGCCGACCGACTGATGGCCGCCGGGCTGACGGATTGGCTGCCCGGCCGGGTGTTCCGCACCCAGATGGACGCCTGGCATGCGCTGATGGCGACGCCGGGCGAGCCGGCCGCCCATTGGGTCTCCCCCTGAAGGAAGTCACCAGCCGACCGGTCGGTCGAAAAGCAAACGGCCCGGGCGATGCCGGGCCGTCTGGTGGGGCGCGCCTGGCAGGCGCGCCGGGGAGTCCGAGTCGAGTCCGATGCAGGTCGCCTTATGCGGCCACGGCCTCGGCGGCAGCCTGCTCTTGCATGAAGAACAGGTAAGGCACCTCGACACCCCAGTCCTCGCTCACTTCATTCAGCGGAGCGGGTTCGATGAAGCTGCCGGACAGAAAGGACAGGACGCTGCTGGCGGAGCTGACGGAGGGGGTGTTTTGGCTGTTCATGTGCTTCTCCCGGGGGGACTGCGGACTGGAATGCTTTGCATTGTTCCGAGTCAAGCCTTTGGGGCATGTGATGGCGATCACGTCCGCCCCCGGTTTGTGCGGCGGCCCGTAAACAGGGGGGAGCGGTGCCGGCGGCATTGGGACCTTCCCGGTTCGTGCGGTCGCGCCACAGTCAGGCGCATGGGGCGGGCCTAGAGTCGCCCCACCCAGTCCAACCCAGGTTCCTTCATGTTGCGTAACTTCAACATCGGTCGCCGCCTCACCGGCGTTTTTCTGGTTTGCGCTCTGCTGCTGAGCGTGCTCGGCGGCTTTGGCGTGTATTCCTCATACACGGTCAACAAGTCCTTTGGGCTGTATGTCTTCCATGTGGTGGAGGCCGCCCAGCACGCCAGCAACATCCGTGCCGAAATGATCAATCTGCGTCGGTTCGAGAAGGACCTGGTCATCAATGTGGCGGACCCAGCCAAGGTGAAGCAGTACCGCGACCAATGGGAGTCCACCTATGAATTCATCAACGAGGCCTTCGGCGAACTCGGCCCGCGCCTCCGCGATCCCGAGGTGGCCAAGCGTGTGGAGGGCGCGCGGCAGAACTTGAAGGTCTATCACGACAACGTGCAAGCGGCGATGGGCAAGCTGGAAGGATTGGATGTCGCCGCAGCCAATGACGCGATGAGAGCCGGGCGCGAAGGCTTTGTCGCCGCCGAGAAGGTTTTTGCCGAGACCATGCAACTCGTGACCAAGGCGACTCAGGAGGTCAAGCAAAAGTTTGACGACGGGGCCCGCAGCGTCTTCATCTGGACCGCGGTGCTCGCGTTGGGCGCAATCGGCTTCATGGTCTGGATGGGTCTGGCCGTCACGGCCAGCATCGTCGGCCCGCTGCGCAACGCCAAAGACTTCTCCGGCGCCGTGCGCGACGGCGACCTGACCGGCGACATCCCCACCGCCGGGCGCGACGAACCGGCCCAGCTGGCGCAGGCGCTGCTGGACATGCAGACCTCGCTGAACCGCATCGTCAGCGAGGTGCGTACGGCAGCCGACAGCATCCAGGTGGCCAGCTCCGAGGTGGCCAGTGGCAATGCCGACCTGTCGCACCGCACCGAGCAGACCGCCGCCAGCCTGCAGCAGGCCGCCAGCGCCATGAACGAGCTGACCGCCACGGTGAACCAGACGGCCGACTCGGCCCGCACCGCCAACCAGCTGGCCAGCCAGGCCAGCGCCTCGGCCGAGCGCGGCGGCGCCGTGGTGGGCGAGGTGGTCAGCACCATGGAGCGCATCAACCAGGGCAGCCGGCGCATCGCCGACATCATTGGCACCATCGACGGCATTGCCTTCCAGACCAACATCCTGGCCCTGAACGCCGCGGTGGAAGCCGCCCGGGCGGGCGAACAAGGCCGCGGCTTCGCGGTGGTGGCCGGCGAGGTGCGCCTGCTGGCTGGCCGCAGCGCCGAAGCCGCGCGCGAGATCAAGACCCTGATCACCAGCAGCGTCGAATCGGTGGAGGTGGGCACCAAGCTGGTGGCGGACGCCGGCCAGTCCATGCAGGAAATCGTGGCCAATGTGCAGCGCGTCAGCGACATCATTGGCGAGATCAGCGCCGCCGCCGGCGAGCAGAGCAGCGGCATCGGTTCGGTGAACGACCAGGTGGTGCAGCTGGATCAGGCCACGCAGCAGAACGCCGCCTTGGTCGAGCAGAGCGCGGCAGCGGCGCAGTCGCTGCGCGAACAGGCCCAGCGCCTGGCCGAGGTGGTGGCGGCCTTCAAGGTGCAGGGTTCGATGCGCAGCCCCGCGCCGGCGCGGGCGGCCGCCATGTCTCCCGCCAAGCCACCCGCCCCGGCTAGGCCGGCGGCTAGCGTCAAGCCGACGACCCGGCCAGTAGCCGCCGCAGCGCCGCGCCCGACCGCGCCGCCACCGGCACCCGCTGCCGACGGCGACTGGGAGACCTTCTGATTACTTGGTGCGGCCGCTGAGGAGCAGCACCACCCCGCCCAGCACCACCCCGGCCGCCGCCCACTCGAAGCTGCTGACCACCTCGCCCCCCAGGCCCACGCCCAGCAGCAGGGCGATGACCGGGTTGACGAAGCAGTAGCTGCTGGCCAGGGCGGTGCTGGCCCGGGCCAGCAGCACCATGTAGGCGTTGAAGGCCACCAGCGAGCCGAACAGCACCAGATAGAACCAGGCGCCCACGGCCAGGGGTTGCAGCGGCAGCAGGGCCTCGCCGCGCCAGGCGGAAAGCAGCATCAGCACCGCACCGCCGGCCAGCATCTCGGAGGCGAAGCCCATCGCCCCGGGGGCGAGCGGGACGTGGCGGCGGCTCAGCAGGCTGCCGGCGGTCCAGGCGGCGCAGGCAATCGCAATCGCGGCCAGGCCGGCGGGCGAGGCCTGAAAGCTCGCCCCTTGCGTCAGCAGCAACACACCACACAAGCCAACGGCGATGCCGGCCGCCTCGCGCGGCGCCGGGCGTTCGCCCAGCAGCAGGCCGCCCAGCGCCATCAGCACCGGCACCACAGCGATGAAGGCCACCACCAGGCCGGAGCCCACGCTCTGCTCGGCAAAGGCGGTGCCGCCCATGCCGCCGCCCAACATCAGGCTGCCCACCACCAGGGCGTTGCGCCACTCGCGCACACCGGGCCAGGGGGCCTTGCGCACCCAGCGCATCCAGGCCAGCAGCAGCGCGCCGGCCACCAGAAAGCGCGAGCCCATCTGCAGAAAGGGCGGAAAGCTGACCAGCGCGAACTTGATGGCCAGGTAGGTGGAGCCCCAGACCAGCCAGGTGGCGGCCAGGCAGGCCAGCACCAGGGGGCTCAGACGGGCGGCGACGGGAAGGGGCAGGGCGGCGGTATTCATGGGCCTCATGCTAGAAAAGCTGCCGCTGCCTTTGAATATCAAAATCCTGCCGTTCCTGTCGTATAGCCTTTAGAGTCAAGCTGAATTCAACCAATCACCTTGAACATGGAATTCGATGCAAAGGACGACCGCATCCTCGTCGAACTGCAGCGCGACGCCCGCCTGACCCTGGCCGAGCTGGGCCGGCGCGTGCACCTGAGCCAGCCGGCGGTGAGCGAGCGGGTCAAGCGCCTGGAAGACGCCGGTGTCATCACCGGCTATCGGGCGGTCATCAACCCGCTGGCCCTGGGCCATGCCATCCGTGCCGTGGTGCGGGTGGGCCGGGTGGATTTCGAGCGCATGCGCGCCTTGATCGAAGCCACGCCCGAGATCAGCGACGCCTTCAACGTCACCGGCGAGGACAGCTGGATCCTGCTGCTGGCGGTGCGCGATGTGGTGCACCTGGACGAGGTGCTGGGCCGCTTCTGTGCCGAAGGGCCGACAGCGACCTCGGTGATCCTGAAGGTGCTGCGCGAGCGCGGCGAAGTGCGCTCGCCAGGGGCGCTTACATCCGGAACAGCTCGCGCACCGACAGCTCCCGCGGCCCCGGCAGCAGCTCGAAGGGCTCGCCGGCGCACAGCGTCCCCGGCTGGCTGACGGCCAGGTAGAAGCCGCAGTAGCCGCTCTGCCGCATCAGCTTGACGGCGTGCTTGAAGCCCATGACGGCGTTGAACTTGAAGCAGGGCTGGCGCGGCTCGGTCACCACCAGTTCACAGTTCGGGAAGCGCAGGCGGTCACCCTGCCAGACCTGGCCTTCCTGCAGGCCCTCCAGGCTGAGGTTCTCGCCCATGGCGCCCCAGGGCAGCTCGTCGTGCCAGCCGGCCACGCCAGCCTGGGCGCGCACGGTGCGCCAGAAGGCGTAGTGCTCGCCCGGATAGGCGTACAGGGCCCGCTTGGGGCCGCCATGCACGCTCAGGTCGGCCTGGGCGTCGCCCGCCAGGCCCAGTTCGGCCACCGCCACCGGGCCCGCGGCCGCTTGCTTGGCAATGCCGCTGGGCACCGCCTCCTCTTCCAGGGTGATCAGGGGTTTCACGGGGGAACGATTCAGGCTGAGCAGGCGCATGTCAACAAATCACGAAGGAGGCCGGGAGCTCGCATTGCAGCATGCGCCTCGTGCATAACCCCACGCCCTGGGGGAGTTACAGCATGGTTACGGCGGCCGGACAATCCGCCACCCCGCTCCGGCGCGGGATTTGGTGAACCCCAGGGCATCGACAGGGGGCTGACCCAATCCCGTTTACTCACTTCCATGGAATCTTCTGTCATGAACCGACCCGTGCTGGAGGGGCTGCGCTTGAATGTGCCGACCTACGTCAAACATGCCCGCCTGATTGCCTGGGTGGCCGAGATCGCCGCCCTGACCGAAGCCGCCGAGGTCTATTGGTGCGACGGCTCGCAGGAAGAGTACGACCGCCTGTGCGCGCAGCTGGTGGCCAAGGGCACCTTCAAGAAGCTGAACGAGGCCAAGCGTCCGGGCAGCTTCCTGGCCTGGAGCGACCCCAGCGATGTGGCGCGCGTCGAGGACCGCACCTTCATCTGCTCTGAACAGAAGGACCAGGCCGGTCCCACCAACAACTGGATGGCCCCGGCCGAGATGCGCGAGCTGCTGCAGACCGGGCCGAATGCCCTGTTCCGCGGTTCGATGCGTGGCCGCACCCTGTACGTCGTGCCCTTCAGCATGGGCCCGCTGGGCAGCCCGATCGCCCATATCGGCGTCGAGCTGAGCGACAGCCCCTATGTGGCCGTCAACATGCGCCTGATGACCCGCATGGGCCGTGGCGCGCTGGACGTGCTGGGCGAGGACGGCGAGTTCGTGCCCTGCGTGCACACGGTGGGGGCACCGCTGCAGCCCGGCCAGCAGGATGTGGCCTGGCCCTGCAACCAGACCAAGTACATCGTTCACTACCCCGAAACCCGCGAGATCTGGAGCTATGGCTCGGGCTACGGCGGCAACGCCCTGCTGGGCAAGAAGTGCTTCGCGCTGCGCATCGCCTCCACCATGGGCCGCGACCAGGGCTGGCTGGCCGAGCACATGCTGATCCTGGGCGTGACCAACCCGGCAGGCGTCAAGCGCCATGTCGCCGCCGCCTTCCCCAGCGCCTGCGGCAAGACCAATTTCGCCATGCTGATCCCGCCCGAGGGCTTCGAGGGCTGGAAGGTCACCACCATTGGCGACGACATCGCCTGGATCAAGCCGGGCCCGGACGGCCGCCTGCGTGCCATCAACCCCGAGGCCGGTTACTTCGGCGTGGCCCCCGGCACCAACACCCTGACCAACCCCAACTGCATGGCCAGCCTGCAGCGCGACGTGATCTTCACGAACGTGGCGCTGACCGATGACGGCGACGTCTGGTGGGAGGGCATGACCGACGAGCCGCCCGCGCACCTGATTGACTGGCAGGGCAAGGACTGGACGCCGGCCGACGGCAAGATCCAGGGCCGCAAGGCCGCGCACCCGAACGCCCGCTTCACCATCGCCGCCACCAACAACCCGGCCCTGGACGCCGAGTGGGACAACCCGGCCGGCGTGACGATCGACGCCTTCATCTTCGGCGGCCGCCGCAGCACCACCGTGCCGCTGGTGACCCAGGCGCGCAACTGGGTCGAGGGCGTCTACATGGCTGCCACCATGGGCAGCGAGACCACCGCCGCCGCCGCCGGTCAGCAGGGCGTGGTGCGCCGCGACCCCTTCGCCATGCTGCCCTTCATGGGCTACAACATGAGCGACTACTTCGCCCATTGGCTGCAAATGGGCGCCAAGCTCGGCGAAAAGGCCCCGGCGATCTTCTGCGTCAACTGGTTCCGCAAGGGCGAGAACGGCAAGTTCGTCTGGCCCGGCTACGGCGACAACATGCGCGTGCTGGGCTGGATGCTGGACCGCATCGACGGCAAGGCCGAAGGCCATGAGAACCCCTTCGGCGTCAGCCCCAAGTACGACGAGATCAACTGGACCGGCCTGCCCTTCACCCGCGCCCATTACGAGACCGTCACCGAGATCCACAAGGCCGACTGGCTGGCCGAGATGAAGCTGCACCAGGAGTTGTTCGACCAACTCGCGTTGCGCCTGCCGGCCGAGCTGCCGGCCACCAAGGCGGCGATCGAGCAGCGCCTCGCGGCGCTCTGATCCGGAAAGTCAAAGACCGAGGCCCGCAGCGATCCTGCGGGCCTTTTCGCTTCTGGCCTGTGCAGTGCACCCCCAAGTGCCACCGTGGAACCGGCTTTGCCGGGCCACTGGTGGCGCCCCCTGGGGGGAGGCGCCGTAGGCGCTTCGGGGGGGACAATCCGTGCCATGAGCACCCAAGACCTGACCGACGCCGAGTTCGACGAACTCGATCACCTCCTCGAACAAACCCCCGGCGGGCTGGACCCCATGGATGTGGCCATGCTGGACGGCTTTCTGGCCGGCCTGCTGGTGCAGCCGCGCCTGATCCCGCTGGACGAGGGACTGCCCTTCATTCTGGACAGCGAGAACCGCCCCCTCCCGGCCGACCACGACCCGGCCTGGCTGGCCAAGCTGCGCGGCCTGATCGAACGCCGCCTGGCGCAATTGCGCCGCGATCTGGTGGACGTGGGGGCCTTCGATCCCATCGTGCTGCAGCTGGATGAAGAAGCCCTGGCCAACGAGGAAGAGCCCGCGCTCAAGGCCCTGCCGCCCTATTCGCGCGCCTTGCTGCCTTTTGCCGGCGGCTTTGCCACCGCACTGGGCGCCTTCCCGAACGATCTGGCCAGCTTCGTCGAGGACGAGGCCCATGAGGCCATTGCCCGCATCCTGCGCCACCTGCCGCCTGAGAACGACGAGGAGCGGGCCATCAACGCCGAGATCGACGCCGAGCTGCCGCTCAAGAGCGTGGACGAGGCGGTGGAAGACCTGGTGCTGGCTGTCGGTGAGCTGGACGCACTGACCGAGCCCTACCGCTACAAAGTGGACGTGCGCAAGCACGAAACGCCCAAGGTGGGCCGCAACGACCCCTGCCCCTGCGGTTCGGGGAAGAAGTTCAAGAGCTGTCACGGCGCCACTTGATCCTTCAACTGCTGAGCGATCTGCACCTGGAGCGTGAGCCGCAGCACCAGCCGCTGATCGCCCCCGAAGCCGAACTGCTGGTGCTGGCCGGCGACATCGGCTCCTACCAGGCTGGTTCGCAGCTGCTGCCCTTCGGCCCCGAGGCCGACTGGGGCCTGAGCCGCTTCGCGCCCGAACGCGTCGGCACGCCGGTGCTGTTCGTTCCTGGCAACCACGAGTACGACGGCCTGCCCTTCGAGGCCGGGCGCGCGCAGCTGCGGGCCTGCTGCGAGCGGCTCGGCATTCAGTGGCTGGACCGCGAGGTGTGGGTGGTGGGCGGCGTGCGTTTCGTGGGCTGCACCCTCTGGGCCGACTTCGACCTGCTGGTGGATCCGCGCGCCGAGATGAGTGCCCAACTCAAGGCGCGCGACAAGGCCTACCGCGCCGCCAACTTCTACCTGCGCAAGTTCAGCGCGCTGGAAGACGGCCAGCCCATGCTGGCCGAGCGCCAGCGCGAGCTGGCGCTGGCCGACCAGGACTGGCTGCGCGCCGCACTGGCGCAGCCCTTTGACGGGCGCACGGTGGTGGTGACGCACTTCGCCCCCAGTGGCCTGAGTGCGGACCCGCGCTACGGCCTGAACCCCGGCACGGCGGGCTTCTGCAATGCGCTGGACGATCTGCTCCCGCTGGCCGATCTGTGGCTGCATGGGCATCTGCATTGCCGGCACGACTACCGCGTGGGCCGCTGCCGTGTGGTGGCCAACGGGCGGGGCTATGCGAAGAAGGGCGAGCAAGAAGGCTATCGCGAAGCGCTGACCCTCACGCTTTGACCATCCGCAAGTCGGGGTTCCGACCCGCGGGCGACACTCGCGCCCGCTTTCCCCGGTTCAACCCCAAGGAGCATTCCATGAAGATCCTGGTCGCCGTTGATGGCAGCCCTTACACCAAGCGCGCCCTGGCCTATCTGACCGCACACGACGAGTGGTTGGGCCCGGCCCACCGCTACACCCTGCTGACGGTCGTGGCCGCCGTGCCGCCGCGTGCCGCTGCGGTGATCGACAAGGCGACGCTGCAGTCCTATTACGAAGACGAGGCCGAGAAGGTCTTCAAGCCGGTACGCGCCTTCTTTGCCAAGCAGGGCGTGGCGGCGGACTTTGTCTACAAGGTCGGGCATGCGGCCGATGTGATTGCGGCCGTGGCCGCCAAAGGCAAGCATGACCTGATCATGATGGGCAGCCACGGCCACGGCGCCCTGGCCAATCTGGTGATGGGCTCGGTCAGCGCCAAGGTGCTGGCGCAGTCCGAGGTGCCGGTGCTGCTTATCCGCTGATGCGGCGCGCGCGCACCCAGTCCATCGGGCTGTCCACCGGCGGGTGCTCGCGCTGGCTCTCCAGCTGCCCGTAGCTGCGGCTGCGCTTCTCGAAGTCGCCGTCGCCTTCCAGGCTGGCTTCCATGCCGAAGGCGGTGCCCAGGTCTGCCGGGTCGGTCTGCGCCACGGGCGCGGGGCCGCTGCGGCGGCGCAGGAACTGCAGTGCGGGAGCGAATCGCATGGGGTACCTCTTCTTGCGGGAGCTCTACAACGTGGCACTGAAGCGTTGGCGGCACCGGGGCGGTTGACACCGCCGAGCCTTGCCGCCTGCTCTGTGAACCAGTGTGCTCCGCTGGCTTGGCAACACCACCCCCCTTTCGGGTGAGAGCAACAGCCGCGTTGGCAAAAGCGCACAGCAATTCACGCTGCCTGCGCGGCGTCATGCGGCCGTCAGCAAGCCGCGCCTGCGCCGCCGCGCCGGCGAGCGCCGGCCGAATGGGCTAACGTGCCGCCTTCCCCCTGGGCGGCTACCCGCACGCCCGGCAACCTGTTCACGGAGTACACGCCATGAAGGTGGTGGTTCTGGGCGCCGGCATCGTCGGCGTCAGCACGGCCTGGTATCTGCTGGAAGCCGGCCACGAGGTGGTGCTGGTCGACCGCCAGCCCGATGCCGCACTTGAAACCAGCTACGCCAACGGCGCGCAGATCTCGGTCAGCTTCTGCGAGCCCTGGGCCAATGCCTGGGTGCCCATCAAGGTGGCCAAATGGCTGCTGAAGGATGACTCGCCGCTGCTGTTCCGCCCGCGCCTGGAAATCGCCCAGATGCGCTACGGCCTGGCCTTCCTGATGCAGTGCACCACGGCGAGCTTCGAGCGCAATGTCGAGGAGCTGGTGCAGCTGGGCCGCTACAGCCATGCGCGCTTGAAGGAACTGGTGCCGGCCACCGGCATCGAATACAACCGCCTGGAGAAGGGCATCCTGCACTTCTTCAGCAGCCAGCAGGACTTCGACAACGGCGTGGCCGGTGCCGAGGTGATGCGCCGCCACGGCGTCGACCGCCGCGTGCTCAGCCGCGAGGAGGTGCTGAAGGTCGAACCGGCGCTGGCCACTTTCGGCCCGCGGATCTTTGGCGGCACCTACACGCCCAGCGACGAATCGGGCGACGCGCT
>JBDHSJ010000139.1:0-10980 GCA_039808065.1 Burkholderiaceae bacterium
GCCAGGTACGCGCCGCAGGAGCTCAAGCCCGGCCCGGCCTTTCAGAACGATGCCGACCTGGCCGAACAGGCGGGCCACATCGGCACCACCATCTTTCACCCCGTGGGCACGGCGCGCATGGGGGCGGATGCAGACGCGGTGGTGGACGCACGCCTGCGCCTGCGTGGCCTCGGCGGCCTGCGCGTGGCCGATGCCAGCGTGATGCCCCGCATCACGCGCGGCAACACCGCCAGCCCCGTGTTGATGATCGCGGAGAAGGCGGCGCGCTTCGCGCTGCAGGATCAGGCCGACTTGCCCTGACTCGCGACCTTGGCGGCCGCCGCGGCAATCGCTTCGGCGTCGCCCAGGTAGTAGCTCTTGATGGGCTTGAGGTCCGCATCCAGCTCGTACACCAGCGGAATGCCGTTCGGGATGTTCAGGCCCACGATGTCGCTGTCCGAGATGCCGTCCAGGTGCTTGATCAGCGCGCGCAGCGAATTGCCATGCGCGGCGATCAGGACGCGCTGGCCGCTCTGGATAGCGGGCGCGATCTCGTCGTTCCAGTAGGGGATGACGCGCGCCACGGTGTCCTTCAGGCACTCGGTCAGCGGCACGTCCACGCCGGCGTAGCGGCGGTCGCCGCGCTCGCTGCGCGGGTCGTCGGCGGCCAGTGGCGGCGGGGGCACATCGTAGGAACGGCGCCACACCAGCACCTGCTCGTCACCGTACTTCTGCGCCGTCTCCGTCTTGTTCAGGCCCTGCAGGCCGCCGTAATGGCGCTCGTTCAGGCGCCAGTCGTTGCGAATCGGCAGCCAGGTGCGCTCCAGGCCGTCCAGGCAGTGCCACAGGGTCCAGATGGCGCGGCTCAGCACCGAGGTGTAGGCGAGGTCGAAGTCGTAGCCCTCGGCCTTCAGCAGCTTGCCGGCGGCCTGGGCCTGGGCCACGCCGGTGGCGGTCAGGGGCACATCGGTCCAGCCGGTGAAGCGGTTGTCGAGATTCCAGGTCGATTCGCCGTGGCGCAGCAGGACGAGCTTGTGCATGGTCAAAGACGGGTGAGGGGACAAGGAGGGAGATTCTAGGAAGCGCGCCCCGGGGGAAATCCCAAGCTTCGGGTGGTCAAGCGCGAAGCAGGGCCGGCATAAAGTCGGCGCAAAGGGTGGTAGAGGCCTCGGCACAGAGGCTCATTGACTGGAGCGAATCTCATGAAGGTCAAGACCCGCATCTGGACATTGCCCCTCGGTGCCGCCGTGCTGTTTGCGCTGGGCATCATCGTGCTGGTGGCGATGTCCGCCCGCACCTCGGCGGTGATCCAGGAAGTTGGCGATGCCGACTACCCCTACATGGATCAGACCACGCAGTTCAGTGGCCACCTGGAGGCGCTGGTGGGTCTGGTGCAGAGCGCCGTGGCCGAAGGCGAGAAGAAGCGCCTCGAAGAGGCCGCACAGCGGGCCGGTGAGTTGCGCAAGTTGCTCGGTAGTTTGAAGGCGCTGCCGCGCCATGCCGACACCACGGCCAAGCTGACGAAGGACTTCGAGTCCTACTACGCCAGCGCCATTGCCGCGGCCGAGACGCTGATGGACATCCGCCAGGGAGACAGCAACGTGGCCGTCAAGGCCATGCAGGAGACGCTGAAGTCGCTCAATGCCAGCCTGGCCGAAGCGCGCAAGCTGGCGCGTGAAGGTTTCGACGCCGGCCTGGCGGGCGCCCGCGACGGTGTGAGCCGCGGCGTCTACCTGACGATCGCATTGGGAGCCGTCATCGTGTTGGCCCTGGGTGTGGGCAGCTGGTGGGTGATTGGCATGGTCTGGCGCCAGTTGGGCGGCGAGCCCGAGTACGCCAGCGACGTGATTCATCGCATGGCCCAGGGCGATCTGTCGCAGGACATTCGCGTAGCGCCCGGTGCCAGTGGCAGCCTGCTGGCGGCGGTGCAGGACATGTCGCAGGGGCTGTCGGCCATCGTGCGCAATGTGCGCAGCGGCACTGACTCCATCACCACCGCCTCGCAGGAAATTGCCATCGGCAACCAGGATCTCTCGGTGCGCACGGAAAAGCAGGCCGGTTCGCTGGAATCCACCTCGTCGACGATGCGCACCCTGACCGAGGCCGTGCGCCACAGCGCCGATGCGGCCCGCCAGGCCAACCAAATGGCCGGCTCGGCCGCCGAGGTGGCGCAGCGCGGTGGCGCAGTGGTCTCCCAGGTCGTCAGCACGATGGAAGACATCAACACCAGCTCCAAGAAGATCGCCGACATCATCGGCGTCATTGATGGCATTGCCTTCCAGACCAATATCCTGGCACTGAACGCCGCGGTGGAGGCGGCGCGCGCGGGTGAGCAGGGCCGTGGCTTTGCGGTGGTGGCCGGCGAGGTGCGGTCGCTGGCCGGCCGCAGTGCGGAGGCTGCCAAGGAGATCAAGAGCCTGATCGGCGCCAGCGTGGAGCGCGTGGAGTCGGGCAGTCGCCTGGTGCAGGACGCCGGCAAGACCATGGGGGAGATCGTCGCCAGCGTGCAGCGCGTCACCGACATCATTGGCGAGATCACCGCGGCCTCGACCGAGCAAAGCGAGGGCATCGGCCAGGTCAATGACGCCATCATGCAGATCGACCAGATGACCCAGCAGAATGCCGCGCTGGTGGAGCAGGCCGCCGCGGCGGCCAGCAGCCTGGAGCAGCAGGCGCAGGGTTTGCAGCAGGCGGTTTCGACCTTCAAGCTCTGAGGGCTCCAGCGGCCCACCTAAAATCGCGCCCCTTTTTCGCCTTGGGGCGCCGACGTGCTCGACTTTCTGATCAAAAACTGGTTTTTGGTGCTCATGGCCCTGGGCTCCGGCCTGGCATTGCTGTGGCCCAGTCTGTCGGGCAAGACGAACGGCGTCTCCACCGCCGAGGCGGTGCGCCTGATGAACCGCGAAAAGGCGGTGCTGATCGACGTCTCCGAGCCGGCCGAGTACGCCGCCGGGCATGCCAGCGGTGCGCGCAACCTGCCGCTCGGCCAGATCGAAGCGGGCGCCAAGGGCCTGCCCTCCAACAAGACCCTGCCGCTGGTGCTGCTCTGCGTCAGTGGCGCGCGCGCCAACCGCGCGGCCCAGCTGCTGCGCAAGCTCGGGCATGAGAACGTGGTGGTCGTGGCAGGCGGCATGAACGCTTGGCGCGAAGCCAATCTGCCGACCGAAAAAGTGGCTGCCGCATGAACAAGGTCCTGATGTACACCACGCAGGTCTGCCCATACTGCGTGCGCGCCAAGGCCTTGCTCAAGCAGCGCGGAGTCGAGCAGATCGAGGAGGTTCGCATCGACCTGGACCCGGTGCAGCGCGCCCAGATGATGGAGCGCACCGGCCGCCGGACCGTGCCGCAGATCTACATCGGCGACACCCAT
This sequence comes from Burkholderiaceae bacterium, assembly GCA_039808065.1. Lineage (GTDB taxonomy): Bacteria > Pseudomonadota > Gammaproteobacteria > Burkholderiales > Burkholderiaceae_C > Inhella. Next base: position 3,350 of record JBDHSJ010000139.1, read on the forward strand.
GTGGGTGGATGCGACGACCTGGTCGCACTGGACCAGCGCGGCGGCCTGCTGCCGCTTCTGAACGCCGCCTGATAATCGCGCGCTTTGCCGCCGGGGCATCCCCCGGCACTCCAACGAAAGAATTCCATGGCCGACGACAACCTCCAGCCCGTGTTCAACATCCAGCGCATGTACCTGAAGGACTTGTCGCTGGAGCAGCCCAATGCCCCGGCCAGCCTGCTGGAGCAAGGTCAGCCCCAGGTCGACATCAACCTGACCCTGGCCGCCCAGCCCGTGGCCGAAGGCGTGTTCGAAGTGGCTGTGACCGCCACCGTGACCACCAAGGTCAACGACAAGGTGCTGTTCCTGATCGAGGCCAAGCAGGCCGGCATCTTCGAGATCCGCAACCTGCCTGACGAGCAGCTTGAAGGCATCCTGGGCATCGTCTGCCCGCAGATGATCTACCCCTACCTGCGCGCCGTCGTCTCCGACATGTGCACCCGTGCCGGCTTCCCGCCGGTGCTGTTGACGGAAGTGAACTTCCAGGCCATGTTCGAAGCCCAGCAGCAGGCCCGCGCCGAGCAGGCCGCTGGCGCCACAACCAACTGATCGCTCCTTGCACAATGAAAGCGCGCCAGCCGGCGCGCTTTTTTTCTTGTCGCTATGAAGATCACCGTCTTGGGAGCGGGTGCCTGGGGCACCGCCCTGGCCATCCAGGCCGCCGCCCGGCACGAGGTGCAGCTGTGGGCACGTGATGCCGAACAGGTGGCCGCCATGCATGTCGAGCGGCTCAACCGCCGCTACCTGCCAGGCTCGCCCCTGCCGGCCGCGCTGAGCGTGACGGCCGACCGCGCCGCGGCCCTGGCCGGGGCCGAGCTCATCATCGTCGGCACGCCCATGGCCGGCCTGCGCGAATGCCTGCAGGCCTGCCCGGGCAATACGCCGCTGCTGTGGCTGTGCAAGGGCTTCGAGGCCGGCACCGGCCTGCTCGGGCACGAGATTGCCCGGGAGCTTGGGCGCCTGCGCGCGGGCGTGCTCTCGGGCCCCAGCTTCGCGCAGGAAGTGGCCCGCGGCCAACCCACCGCGCTGGTGGCGGCAGCCGAGGACGCATCGGTGGCCGAGGCCGCGGTACGCGCCTTCCATGGCGAGCGCCTGCGCATCTACACCTCGGCCGACCCGGTGGGCGTGGAGGTGGGGGGCGCAGTGAAGAACGTCATGGCGATTGCCGGGGGCGTGGCCGATGGCCTGCGCGAACGCGCGGAGATCGAGCAGGCCTGGAGCGAGGCGCCGGGCCTGAACGCCCGCGCTGCGTTGCTGACGCGCGGCCTGGCCGAGATGACCCGCCTCGGCCTGGCGCTGGGCGCGCGCGCCGAGACCTTCCTGGGTCTGTCGGGCCTGGGGGACTTGGTGCTCACCGCCACTGGGGAGCTGAGCCGCAACCGGCGCGTGGGCGTGCTGCTGGCGCAGGGCCTGAGCCTGCCCCAGGCCTTGGCCCAACTCGGCCATGTGGCCGAAGGCGTCTACAGCGCCCGCACCGTGCTGGAGCGTGGCCAGAAGCTGGGCCTGGAATTGCCCATCACCGCCACCGTGGTGGCCCTGCTGGAAGGGCAGTTGAGCCCCAGCCAGGCGTTGAATCAGTTGATGGCCCGGGATCCGCGCGCCGAGCTTTAAGTCGAATGACTGTGCTGGCGGTCACAAGGGCCAGCCGGGGGCGATGCGAACATCGCGCCCGTTTTCCAGGGATAAGAAAAGATGGATCAGGGGATGGAAGCGGGCGCCACCTTGTCGGTGGTGGTGCCTTGCTATAACGAGTCGGAAGTCATCGACGTCACCGTGCCGCGCCTGCTGGCGATGGCCGATTCGATGACCGATCTGCAGACCGAACTGGTGTTCGTGGACGACGGCAGCCGCGACCGCACGCTCAGCCAGCTCAAGGCCTGGGCCACGCGCGATGCGCGCATCAAGGTGCTCAGCTTTGCGCGCAACTTCGGTCACCAGGTGGCGGTGACGGCGGGGATCGACGCCGCGCGCGGCGATGCCGTGGTGCTGATCGATGCCGATCTGCAGGACCCGCCCGAAGTGGTGCCGCAAATGGTGACCAAGTGGCGCGAGGGCTTTGACGTGGTCTACGGCACGCGCACCGAGCGCGAGGGCGAGACGGCCTTCAAGCGTGTCACCGCCAAGGCTTTCTACCGCCTGCTGAACCGCCTGTCCGATGTGCCGATTCCGCTCGACACCGGTGACTTCCGCCTGATGAGTCGGCGCGTCGTCGACGCCCTGAAAGCCATGCCCGAGCGCGACCGTTTCGTGCGCGGCATGGTCAGCTGGGTGGGCTTTCGCCAGGTGGCTCTGCCCTACCGCCGCGCCGAGCGCTTCGCCGGGGAATCGAAGTACCCGCTGCGCAAGATGCTGCGCTTCGCCACCGACGGCCTGCTGTCCTTCTCCACCAAGCCGCTGCAGATGGCCATCAGCGTGGGCGCGCTGGCCTCGGCCCTGGCCTTTGCGGGCATCGTCTACGCGCTCGTCATCCGCCTGGCCACCGACCGCTGGGTGGAGGGCTGGGCCGCGCTCTTCATCGCCACGCTCTTCCTGGGCGGCGTGCAGTTGATCACGGTGGGCATCCTGGGCGAGTACATCGGCCGCATCTACCACGAGGTCAAGCGCCGCCCGCTCTACGTGGTGGGCGAGACCGTGGGCCTGGGCCATGCGGACGACTGAGCGCCGCGCCGCACGCAGCGAGTTCCTGCGCTTCCTGCTGGCCGGCCTGGCCAACACTGCCCTGGGCTACGCCGTGTTCATGGCCCTGCACCAGGGCCTGGGCGTGGCGCCGGGCTGGGCCAATGCGTGGAGCTACGCCGCCGGCCTGCTGCAGGCCTTGCTGCTGAACCGCTGGTTTGTGTTCCAGCAGGCAAGGCTCAGTGCCACTGCCGTGCTGCGGTTTGGGCTCGGTTTTGGCCTGTGCTTTGCGCTGAACCAGGCGGTGCTGCATGCGCTGCTGGGCCTTGGCTGGCCGGCCGCGTGGGCGCAGCTGGCGGCCATGGCCAGCTACACCCTGAGCTTCTTCGTGCTGAACCGGGCCTGGGTATGGAAGCGCGTCTGAGCGTGGCCAGGCCGCGCCTTTCGGCGGCCTGGCGCGACGCGCTGCTGATCCTGGGCCTGGGCCTGCTGAGCCGCTTCTGGCTGTATGGCCAGGCGGGGCTGATCAACGAGGTTTTCGGCCTGGGGCGTGCGCCCGCCGAGCTGCTGTGCTCCTGGGATTGCGGCTGGTACCAGGGCCTGGCCCAGGACGGCTACCACCAGCAGCCCCTGGGCCCGGATATCCACCCGGATGCCGACGGCAAGGCCAACTGGGCCTTCTTTCCGCTCTTTCCTCTGGCCGCGCGCGCGCTAGTGGAGCTGGGCCTGGGCAGTTTTCAGCTGGCCGCGCAGTTGCTGAACAACCTGGCCTTCTGCGCCTCGCTTGGCCTGCTGTTCAGTTACCTGCAGCGCTGGCTGCCGCGCCAGGATGTCTGGTTTGTGCTCGGGCTGCTGGCGCTTTCGCCCTATTCGCTCTACTTCAGTGCGCCCTACACGGAATCGCTCTACCTGCTGCTCATGCTGGCCAGCCTGCTGGCCGCGCACCAGGGCCGCTGGCTGATGGCGGGCCTGTGCGGAGCCTTGCTCTCGGCCACGCGCAACCTGGGGGTGTTCCTGGCCTTCTCGCTCGCCGCCCTGGCGCTGCAGCAGTTCGGCTGGCGGGCGCTGCTGCGCTTTGCGCCGGGTACCGAGCGCGCCTGGTTGGCCTGCGTGCTCTGCGGCGCCGGGTTGTTCGCCTACATGGCCTTCTTGCAGGCCTGGGTGGGCGACAGCCTGGCCTTCTCGCATGTGCAGGCGGGTTGGGGGGGCGAGTTCATGAATCCCTTCAAGCGCATCCTCCAGGGCCTGGGCAGCGGCGGCTATGAGCGCTATTGCGCCCTCAGCCTCGGCGCCGGCCTGGCGGCTGGCCTGTACCTGGCGCGGTGCGGCCTCTGGGCCGAGGCCCTGGTGCTGCTGATCGGCTGCCTAATCCCTGCCACGGTGCGTCTGCCCTCGGCCCCGCGCTATGTGCTGACGCTGTTCCCCATCTACCTGGCCATCGGCCTGGCCACGCGTGGCCGTCCGCTGCTGCAGTTGGGCTTGCTGGTGGGGGCCGCCAGCTTCGGCGGTTTCCTGGTGGCGGCCTGGATGGCCACCAAAGTGGTGGCGCTGTGAGCCCGCGCCGCGAGCTCTGGCCCTTGCTGCTGGCCGCCGCACTGGTGAGCGCCTATCTGGTCGTGCTCAGCCGTCCGGCCGAGGTGGGCGAGCGCTACCGACTCTTTTTCATCGAACGCGCCGTGCGGGCCTGGAACAACGGCCAGGACCCGCTGCTGCGTGTGGGGGAGCGCCTGGACTTCAGCCAGGAGCTGCTGCAGCGCAGCTTGGACGGCTGGAGCGTGGCCGAGCCCGCCGGTACCTGGACCCAAGGCACGCGCGCTGGCCTGACCCTGCATCTGGCACCTGGCGAGCGGCCGCGCCGCCTGCTGATCGATCTGGAGCCTTTCCTGGTCCCGCAGCGCGGCCTGGAAGCACAGCCGCTGACCGTGGTCCTGAATGGCCAGCGCCTGGGCGAATGGGCCCTGCAGAGTGCGCAGACACTGCGCTTGGAGTTGCCGCCTGGCAGCGGGCCGGTGCTGAAGCTGCGCTTCGAGCTGCCGAAGGCGCAAGCGCCGCGGGTGCTGGGCATCTCACGCGATGCACGGGCGCTGGCCTTGCGTTTTCGCTGGCTGCAGATCGAGTGATCAGCCCGCCCCGGCGTAGCCGTTCTGCCGCCAGGCCTCGAACACTGCCACCGCCACCGCATTGCTGAGGTTCAGGCTGCGCTGGCCGGGGCGCATCGGCAGGCGCAGCCAGTGCCCGGCATCGATCTGCGCACGCACGGCCGGGTCCAGGCCGGCGGATTCGCTGCCGAACACGAGCCAATCGCCCGCCTGCCACTGCGGCTCCTGGAAGCCGCGCTGGCCGCGGGTGGTGAAGGCGAACAGGCGCGCCGGGTCGGGCTGCTCGGCGTTGGTGAAGACGGCCCAGCTGGGGTGCACCTTCAGCTCGGCGTACTCGTGATAGTCCAGCCCGGCGCGCTGCAGCAGCTTGTCCTCGAGCGAAAAGCCCAGCGGCTCAATCAAGTGCAGGCGGCAGCCGGTGTTGGCGGCCAGGCGGATCACATTGCCGGTGTTGGGCGGGATCTCGGGGTGGACGAGGACGATGTTGAACATGCGGTCAAGAACGGGGGTCGGGGGTTCGGGCCACCACCCAGGCTTGCACGCTGGCGGCACCATGACGATGCAGCTCCTGCGCCAGCGCGGCCACGGTGGCGCCGGTGGTCAGCACATCATCGACGATGACCCAATGCCCGCCCCGTACGGCCGCCGCCGCTGCCACGGCAAAGGCACCGCGCAGATTGGCCTGGCGCTGCGGCCGGTCCAGCCGAGTCTGGCTGGGCGTGTCGCGCAGGCGCAGCAGCCAGTCGCGCTCCACCGGCAGGTTCAGGCGTCGGCCCAGGGCCTTGGCGAGTTGCTCGGCAGGGTTGTGGCCGCGCGCGCGTAGCCGCGCCTCGTGCTGGGGCACGGGCAGCAGGGCCTGCGGGCGCGGCAGTCCGGGCGGTGGCGCGGGCAGCAGCTCGGCCAGAGCCACGGCGGCGCCGAGTTCGCCGCGGTACTTCAGGGCCTGCAGCAGTCCGTCCCAGGGGGCCTGGTACTCCACCCCGGCCAGGCAATGCGCCAGGCCCAGGGGCTCGCGCAGGCAGTGGCCGCACAACGGGCTTTGTGCGCCGGGCGGCAAGGGCAGGGCGCAGCCGCTGCAGCGCGGCAGGGGCCGCGCGAAGGCGCTGCGGCAATCGGCACAGATGCGCGTGCTGCTCCAGCCCAGGCAGACCCAGCAGCCGCCGGGGAGGGGCCAGGCGCGGGGATGCAGGCGCTGCAGCAGGGTCATGCGGGGAGCTTAGCGATACTGCCCCAGTGAGCCTGAACCCCCCCGATCCTCTTGCCCTGGCGCGCCAGGCGCGCCGCTTGGCGAAGTTGGGCGAAACGCCCTGGTTGTCGCAGATCCTCGCTGTCCGCATGGCCGAGCGGCTGGACTGGATCAAGCTGGACGCGCAGACCCTGGTGCTCTGGCAGGGCCTGCTGGGCGGCGGCCACGCCGCGCTGCGGGCGCGTTACCCGCAGGCAGACATCCTGTGGGCCGAACCCGATGCCGCCGAGGCTGCGCAACGCCTGCTGCGCGCACCCTGGTGGCAGCCCTGGAAGCGCAGCGCCGACCGCGTGCTGGCCCCCGCGGACCTGCCGCCCGGCGGCGCGCAGATGCTCTGGGCCAGCCTGGGCCTGCTGGGCCAGGCCGATCCGGACAGCTTGTTTCGTCGCTGGGCGCAGGCGCTGGCACCGCAGGGTTATCTGCTGTTCTCCACCCTGGGGCCGGACAGCTTCAAGGAACTGCGCGCCCTCTACGCCCATGAGGGCTGGGGTGCGGCCACGCCGGCTTGGATCGATCTGCACGACCTGGGCGACGCCCTGCTCAAGGCCGGCTTTGCCGACCCGGTGATGGACCAGGAACGCATCACCCTGACCTGGGCCGATGCCGACACGCTCTGGCGCGAGCTGACCGCCCTGGGCGGCAATCTGGCGCCGGACCGTCACCCCGGCCTGCGCACGCCGGGCTGGAGGCAGCGCTGGTTGGACGCTGCAAGTGAGCACCTGCGCCAAAGCGATGGCCGGCTGGCCCTGACGCTGGAGTTCGTGTGCGGGCATGCCCTGCGAGCGGCCGACCGAACGCCTGGGGAAAGCACGGTCAGTCTGGATGCCGTGAGGGCCCAGTTGGCGCAGCGGCGCAAGCCATACTGAGGCCGCCCCACAGCTCTAAGGACCGACTCGATGAACCCGGTACCGCATCCGATTCCTGCTGCAGCCCAGCGCTTTTTCGCGAACCAGGCGGCGCTGCCGACGATGCCGGAAGTGGCCAGCCGCTTGCTCAAGAGCTTTGACGACCCGAACCTCAACATCGGTCGCTTGGCAGAGCTGATTGGCAAGGATGCCACCCTGTCGGCCAAATTGCTGCGATTGGCGAACAGTGCGAGGTACAGCCCGTCGCACAACATCGGCACCTTGCACGATGCGGCCAACACGCTCGGTTTGGACGCCCTGCGGAACTTGTCAATGGCCGCCGCCATCTCTGGCAGCTTTCCCGTCATTCCCGGCGTGGATCGCAAGGCCTTTTGGCGCCATGCCGTGTCGACGGCGGCCTACGCGCGCTTGCTGGCGTTGCAGTTGGCGCTCGATGCCGATGAGGTGTACTTGGCTGGCCTGATGCTTCGCACGGGCGAGCTGCTGATGGCGATGACCGATGGCGCCAACGTGGCCGACGTGGAGTCACACGCCCGAGAGCCAGGCAGCCGCTACTCGCTGGAACAGTCCCGCTTTGGATGCTCGCACGCTGATGTGACGGCGGCACTGGCAGCGCGCTGGCATTTCCCGGCCTCCATGGTGCAGGCCTTCACCGACGCGAACGACCCCATGTCGGTGCGCCCGTTCTCGCTGATGGCGGCCGTGTTGCACATGGCCGAGGTGCTGGCTGACGCGCAGGAGCAGAAGGTGGACCCGGTGAAGGCG
>JBDHSJ010000140.1:0-10932 GCA_039808065.1 Burkholderiaceae bacterium
GGCCATGGACTTCCCCTTCCGAGTGAGTTGATGAGATTTCGCAACCCCATCGTGGCGCTTTGTCGCCGTATGCCGCTAGCGCGGCTAGCTCGGGACGGGGAAGTCCCTTTCATTCGTTAGGCGGCTCACAAGCCGAGCGCCATGCCAGCTTCAATTGATGACCTCGACACTCTTCTCCAACGCTCCGACTCGGATTCGATGGAATGGGCCGATGGCGGAGGCGCGGAGGAGGCGGAGGCAATGTTGTCGGCGCTTCCTCTGCAGGATTGGGCGAACCTGGAACACCTGCGTCAGGTCCGTAACCCAAGGTGGCGTGCTTGCCTCGCCTCCGTGCTCCGGCCTCAGCAAGGTGAACAGGCTGGCCAACTATTGATCACGCTCGCATCAGACCAAGACACCGAAGTCGCATTCCTCGCCATGCGCGCAGTTGCCTTCAACTGCGGAGTCAACGCTTCGGCGCAGGGCCCCTTTATCGACCCTAAGGTTCGGGTTGAGTCTTTCTTACTGCGCGCCAAGACAACTGAGGGGCTAGCCGCGAAAGTGCTCAAGGTCCGCTCCTCCTGCACACCGAGTTTTCAGAGGCAGTTTGAGCTACTTGCCGCAGTACTCAAGTCAGAGGCATGAAGACAGAGCCGCCTAACCCTTCCATCGAGCGGACATCCAACGGCTTGGCCCCGCGAACCGGCTTAGTTCATTCTCCGTTTCGCGAGGCCAAGCCGTTGGCCGCCGCTCATGTCAAACGTTGGGCAGTGCAATGCACAAAATCTCGGTTTTACTGCCTCTGCTTTGCTTGGCGCTTCCCGCGCATGCGGATTGGTTCTACCGCTTTGTGGGCTATACCTGCGACCAAGCCAAGGATAACCTCGTCATTTACTACAAAGGCGCATACAACGACGAAGGCAAAGCGATGCGCGAGGCAAAGAGCGCTAACGAGTGGGAGCCTGATAGTCTCATTGCCTCAATGAAGGATGATGACCACATCGGAACCCTGAAGACGATCTCGCGAATTTGCGAACTCAAGCATGCCAAATATCAAATTCGAATAGGTCCAACTCCGGGAAACTACAACATCCAGGGGATGTGTGGCGCAAACATAACTGCATGGGTGGAAGTGCGAAAAAACAAGGCGCTTGTCCTTCCGAGGCATGAATTAGAAGGTGATTGCCATGACAGCTCCACACCCGTCACAACAGAGATTCTCTTCTCACGTTTAGGGCAGCCAAAGTTCACAAAAATCCACCCAGACGAATTTATAAAGTGAAGGCCTTACCCAGCCTCTAGTTGCAGCCGACTCAAACCGGCTGCGCCGGTTCGGTCAGTTGAACTCAAACGTTTTCGAAGCACAAAACCCACCCAAGCATCAGCAGACCCACAATGAAACCCAAACGGCACAAACCCTCACCAACAGCTGCGGGAATGCGCAACAGCGCGCTGGCGGTTCGGGTGGGTTGGTATTCAGAAACCGCCTGGGCCACAGTGCGCGCAGCGGCGGTGGACGCGGAGCGCTTTGAGGCAAGCCACAGCGAGTGGCTGCAAATGGCCCGCAAAGCCTTGGCCCAACTGCGGGCCAGCGGTGTGAATGCCGAGCCCTTCATGGTGGATGCGGATGCGCTGCTGGCCTGGTGCCTGGCGCATGGCAGGGCCAACGATGCCGGGGCAAGGGCAGAATTTGTTTCGATGCAGGGCGGGCGGGTGCAGGCCTGAAGGACTGAGCGGCCTGAGCGGCTATACGGCCGAGAGGGCGGCAGCCTCAGACTCGGCCACTGCAGCGCGCCGGTTCAGCGCGCCAAGGGGCGTGCCAGCAGCGGCCCGCCATCCTCGATGCGGCAATGCCGCCAATCCGCAAACCCTGCCCGCAGCAAGGCCGCAAGCCAGGCCTCCTGATCGGCCGCGCAGCGGCCCAGCGCGGCCTGGGCGGCCGGGGGCAGGAAGGCGGCATGGATGAGCTGGCGCGGCAGCATGGCGCCCAGGTGCGTGCTCAGGGCCGGGCCGAAGCGTTCGGCCAGATGGGTGGGGTCCGGGCTGGGGCTGGGCAGGAAGTGGCGCACCAGGCCGTCCCAGAAGGGGCTGCGGCCGGCTGCGTCGCGCCAGCCCGGCAGTTCCACCAGCACCCAGTCGCCGCGTGGGGCCAGGGTTTGCAGCTGGGCCAGGGCCTCGCGCAGCAGCGCGTCCAGCACTGCGGCAGCGGCATCCCACTTGAGTTCGGGCGCCAGATAGAGGCCGCTGAACTCGGCCTCGCCGGTGGCGTCATGGCCGAGCTGCAGCGTGGTTTGCACCTGGTGCAGGCCGAGCTCTGGCGCGGCGTGGACGGCGCGGCCGAGGTGGAAGCTGTAGCGGGCGCGGCTGCTGCCCAGCGCCGGCTGCAGGTGCAGGGCGGCGAGCAGTTCGCTGCCTTGGCCCAGTGCGCACAGCCAATGGCCACCGCTTTCCTGCTCCGGCGGGGCGGGCAGCGGGCGGGTGTCGCGGCGTTCGATCTTCATGCCAGGCCCTCCAGGTGCAGCGGGGTGGCCAGGGCGTCCGGCTCCGGGGGGGCGGCGCCGGGGTTCAGCAGCCGGGCCGCAAAGCCGGCGCGGCCGCGGGTGCAGACGATGCAGGGCTGGTCGGCCAGCTCGCTGACGGGGCGCGCCGCGCGCACGCTGCGCAGGGCCTGCAGGCGGCCTTCGGCGGTGGGGCCGCCATCAAAGATGTCGATGTAGCTCTCGGCGTCGAAGCCCTCGTTCAGCAGGATGTCGAAGGGCAGTTCGCCGTCGGGGTGCAGCTGGCCGATGGCACGCTGGGCGGCTTCGGGCAGCAGGGGCACGTAGAGCGGCGATTGGGGCATGAGGTCGGCGATGAAGGCCTTGCTGCGGCCGCCGGCCACGGCCTCGGCTTGCGGGTAGTCCATGTCGAAGAAGCGCCGGCCCACGGCGTCCCAGAAGGGGCTGTGGCCTTCGGCGTCCAGCAGGCCGGGGAACTCGGCCACGATGCGGTCGGAAAAGCGTGGGGCGTGCAGATGCAGGAACAGCAGACGGGCGCGCGAGAGCAGCTGCGCGGCCTCGTTCGGCGTCTGCGGGGCGATGTAGAAGGAGGTCAGCAGGGTGGCGCCGGTGAGATCGTGGCAGAGGTGCAGGGTGTGGGTGCGCTGGGTGAGCCCGAGCGCACTGCTGCTGGCCACCACGAATTCATTGCGATAGCTGTAGAAGCGCGAGCCGTAGCCGGCGCGCGCGGCAATGCCCGAGCAGCCGAGCAGACGGCCGCCCTGCTCCAGCACGAAGAGATAGCTCTCTTCGCCGCTGACGTCTTCGTCTTCGGTGGCGAAGGCCTGCAGCGAGCGCTCGATGCGCTGGGCCAGCAGCTGGCGGTCGTTGCGCAGCGAGCCGATGCCGGGCGAGACGCCGGCGGCCAGGCCTTGCAGGGCGTCAAGGTCGGCCTCGGCCACGGGGCGGAGCAGGAAGTCGGTGGGGTTCATGCAGTTTGGCGCGCGTCGCGCGCAAGTGTGCCGCCGCTGGTTTCAGGGGCGCGCTGGCCGCGCAGGCCGGCCAGCTCGCGGGCACGCTCTTCGCGCGGGGTGCAGCCGAAGGCGGCCTTGTAGGCGTTGGAGAAATGCGGCCCGCTGGTGAAGCCGCAGGCCAGGCCCACTTGCAGGATGGACTGGCCGGTGCGCTGCAGCAGTTCGCGGCTGCGCTGCAGGCGCAGCTCCAGGTAGTGGCGGCTGGGCAGGCTGTCCAGGTGCTGCTTGAACAGGCGCTCCAGCTGGCGGCGCGACAGGCCGACCAGGCGCGCCACTTCGTCGGTGGGCAGGGGCTCGGCCAGATTGGCCTGCATCAGCGCCAGGGCCTCGGCCAGCTTCGGGGGCATGAGGGCGTGGCCGGCGGCCTCGCCCAGCACGCGCTCGTCGCGCGCGCGCAGCGCGGAAAGGCCCAGGCGCGCCGCGAGCTGGCGCGCCAGGGGCTCGCCGTGCTCCCGCGCCAGCAGGGCGAGCAGCAGATCGGGCACGGCCAGCGGGCGTGAGCAGCTGGCCACCTGCGGCTGGCCGGGCGTGGCGTCCAGCTCCCACAGGCCGGGGCTCCAGATGACACCGGGGTGCTGGCGCTGAAGGTGCTCGCGCAGCCACTCGATGCTGCAGGCGCGCCGGCCTTCCAGCAGGCCGGCGCTGGCCAGCCAGAGCGCGCCGCCTTCCAGCCCGCCCAGCAGGGCCTGGCGCGCGGCCAGGGCCTGCAGCTGACTGGGCAGGGCCGCCAGGGCCTCGCTGTCCACCATCGAGCGCCAGGGCGCCACCAGCCAGAACTGGTCCCAGGGGCGCTCCAGCAGGGGCTGGCCCAGGGCCAGGAAGCTGACGCGGTAGCGCGGGGTATCCAGCAGGGCGTTGGCGCCCTCCAGCAGCTCGGCCACCCCCTGCGCGGCCAGGCGCGAGGCGCCGGGCAGCAGGCAGACGGCGACTTCGCTCAGCGTCATTCAGCAGGGGCTCGCGTGCGGGTGCATGGGGCCGGATTCAAGCAGAAAGCAGCTTGCCGCTGCGCAGCGCCTGCTCGCCGGCCACCTTGCCCACCGATTGGCCGGCCTGCGCCCAGCGCTGCAACTCCCGCGCAAAGAAGAGCCCGGCGACGGGCGCGCGGATGATCGTGCACGCGCCGCTCACCGGGTCAATCAAGTCGGCCAGGTGCTCGCCCTGCGCCACCGTGCGGCCCAGGGCCACGCGCCAGGCCAGCAGGCCGGCGTGGGGCATCACCAAGGGGATGCAGCCGGCCAGCGGGCGGGCACGGCAGGGTTGGGCCGGCGGCAGGGCCTGCACGCCGCTGATGAAGCCCTGCTGCGCCAGGAAGGCGATCAAGCCCTCCGCATCGGCCTGCGCCAACTCGTGCTGCACCTCGGTTTCGCCGCGCAGTTCCACCGTGGCGGCAAAGCAGGCCAGAGGCACGGCCGGCCCCAGGCGTGCACGCAGGCGCGGCCAGATCATGGAATGGGCTTCGTCGAAGGGGGCGTCACCACTCTCTTCGGCCAGCAGCAGCAGCGGCGCGTTCACGCACTCGGCCAGCTGCAGCGCATGGGCCTCGAACTGCGGGGTGGCGTAGACATGCATCACGGCCTCGTTGTCGCAATGCAGATCCAGCACCACGTCGGCGTCCAGGGCCAGTTGCATGAGCTGGTGGCGCAGTTGCTGCAGCGCGCTGGCGGCCGGCCGCGCCGCCAGTTCGGCCTGCAGGCACTGGCGCAGCGCGCGGGCGTTGGCCGCGGGGTCGTCCTGCAGCGCCTGGCCGCCAGCCTGGAAGCGCGCCAGCGCGCCCTCCACCAGATCGGGGTAGTGGCGGTTGAAGTTCTGGCCGCTGGCCACGTCAAAGCGGCCCTGCAGCCGGCCCCAGACCTGCTGGCCCAGCCCGATGGGGTTGCACGCCGGCAGCAGCAGCACCTCGGCCTGCAGCCGGCCCTGGGCCTCCAGCTCGGCCAGGCGTTGACGCAGGTGGTAGCCCACCAGCATGGGCGGGATTTCGTCGGCGTGCAGGCTGCACTGCAGCAGCGCCCGACGACCGCCGGCCGGGCCGAAGTGCAGGCTGGTGAGGGCGCGTGCGCTACCCACGGGGGCGGCGCTCAAGAGATGTTCCTGGGTTCGCATGGTCAGAGGCGCTCGGAGGGTTGGCCGGCCTGGCTGCGGCTGGCGGGGCCTGTCATGTCGGGGGCCTTCTTGCCGGCCGCCCAAGGCTGGTGCAGCGGGTGGCTCATGCGCACGGGGCGCACGTCCAGGTAGATGCGGGCCACGGAGTAGTCCTCGCCGCCCCAGGCGCCGGTGAACCAGCCCAGGGTGTCGGGGCCCTTGTAGAGGCGGAAGTCGAAGCCGAGCGTGGGTTCGGGATCGAGCGGATCCAGACCGGCCAGCGCACGCCCATTGAAGGCCAGGCCGCGCAGCTCACGGTCGGGGCTGTCCACCAGCTGGGCCATGGCGTTGGCGATGGCGTTGTCGCCCAGCAGGTCGGGGAAGTAGGCGGCCTGCTTGAAGTAGGGCTTGAAGTTCGGGGCATTGGGGTCGATGCGGCCGGCCAGCTTGTCCGCTGCCGGCGTGAACTCGCCGGTGCCGAGGTCAAAGCGGTCGCCACGATCCAGGAAGCTCAGGCGCGCGCCGCGCAGACCGAAGGCACCGCGTTCGGGCGCAGCCTGGGCCGCCCCCAGGTCCACCAGCAGCGCGCCGCGCGCGCCGATGACCTCGATCTGCTGGCCGCGGATGAGTGCCGCACTGTTCTCTTCCACCCCCAGGCCCCAGCGGTAGCCCTTGGCCACCATCACCGGCAGCAGGCGGCCCACGCGGCCGCGCTTGAGGAAGTGCTGATCGACGAACAGCGCCGGGCCGGCAAAGCCCAGGCCGCGGTCGATCTCCAGGCCTTCACGCATGCGGCCCTTGAGCACGGCCAGGCTGTCCTGCGCATCGCGGAACATCCACTCGCTCATGATGGCCGCGCCCGCGCTGGTACCGGCCACCACGCCGCCGCGCGCCAGCACCTGGCGGATGGCCTTCAGCAACGCGGTCTCGCGACCCTGGGGCTTGAGCGTGTCGACGATCAGCTCCTGCGCGCCGCCGGTGAAGAACACACCCTGCAGCGTGGCCACGCGTGCGGCCAGCTGCGGGTCGTCGCGCAGCTGCCTCCATTCGTCGCCGCCCCACTTGGGGGCCACCGGCAGCACCTCGGCCTGCGCGCCGGCGCGGCGCAGGGCCTCAGCGGTTCGCTCGCCCGAGCGCTTGGGGTTGTCGGCGGCCGTGGCCAGCACGGCAACGCGGGCGCCGGGGCCGCCGGCCTCCTGCACGATGCGTTGCCAGACGGCGTCGTTGTCGATCTTGAGCGCCCCGCCGATCGCGATGGCCGTGCCGGTTCGGGTCGGCGTCTCGGGATTCGGCGTAGCAAAGGTGAAGGGCATGAGGCTGGCCAGGCTGCACAGCAGCGCGGCTTTCAGGCCAAGGCGACGGGCGGGGTGCACGGGCGGTCTCCGACAGCGAAAGCAAAGTGCGGCGGCCGGGTGCCGCTGCGGGCCGCGATGTTCAGCGGGCCCGCGCCCGCGCCGCAGCGGGTTGGCCTCCCGAGGGGTGGGCCGCTGCAAGTCGGCGTCGCTTCTGTGCAAGCGCGGCTTGCCGGTTGACGATGGCGGCCCGGGCCGTCCCTCGCTCCCCGGGGTCATGGGCTGGCGGCTGCGCCGCGGCCAGGGCGACGCCGCGCTGCGAAAGTCGGCGTCGCTTTGCGGCAATTGGCACGGCCGCCCCACCCCGCCGCTTTTCTGCAGGCGACACCGAGTTGCCGCCAAGCGACCCTGGCGCCAAAACCCGCTGATGCGGCAAGGCCGGGGGTTTCCAGAATCCAGCCCATCCCCTCCGCCTTGCCCCCACGGGCCACTGCACCATGTCGCACACCTCTCTTCTTCGCCTGTCGCTGCTGTGCCAGGCTTCGTTGCTGGCTCTGGCTGCCTCGCAGGTTCAGGCCCAGGCTCAGGCCCCGGCGCCGGCCCCAGCCCAGGATTCCCAAAAGCTTGAGCGCGTGGAAGTCACCGGTTCCAGCATCAAGCGCCTGGATGGCGAGACGCCGCTGCCCGTCGAAGTGATCAAGCGCGGCGACATCGACAAGATCGGCGTGACCACGGCCGCCGAGCTGCTGCAGAAGCTCACCGCCAACGTCGGCGGCTTGACCGACGGCGCCTCCATCTCCGACCAAAGTGGCGGTCAGCGCGGCTTCAACGGCGCCAACCTGCGCGGCCTGGGTGTGTCCAGCACCCTGGTGCTGCTGAACGGGCGCCGCCTGGCCAACTTCGCCAGCCCCGGCGACGACGCCGGGGTGGACTTGAACAGCATCCCCGCGGGCGCCATCCAACGCGTCGAGGTGCTGAAGGACGGTGCTTCCGCGATCTACGGTACCGACGCCATGGGCGGCGTCATCAACTTCATCACCCGCAAGGACTACCAAGGCGCGGACATCAGCGTCTATGCGCTCGACACGGATCAGGGTGGCGGCGGCAAGAAGACCTTGACGGTGGGTGGCGGCTTTGGCGACCTGAAGAAGGACGGCTTCAACGCCTTCGCCACACTGGATGTGCAGAAGCTGGACGCCTTGGACGCTTCGCAGCGCAAGTTCATCCGCGAATACAGCCTGCCCACCAGCCTGCCGCCGCAAGCCTCCAGCAATTCCTTCCCGGCCAACGTGGATCTGACCAGCGCCCAGCTGACCGCGCTGAACAACTTCGTGCGCGCCAACCCCGGCACCGCGCTGAAAGGCACGAACCCGGACGGCACCTGGAATCCGGGCGGCCCGAACTCGGGCTCGCGCCGCGTGAACTTCGGCAAGAACAGCTGCACCGGCGCCCCCAACGCCAACTTCGTGGACGGCACCAGCCTGGGCGGCCGCGAGGGCTGCTCCTACGACTACGTGGCGGGCTCGCAGATCTACCCCAAGGCCGACAAGCAGAGCCTGATGGGTCGCGTCACCTTCCAGCTGGACGAGGACAACCAGCTGTTCGCCGAAGGCCTGCTGGCCAAAGCGGAAACCGACTACGCCGCCTCGCCCGCCACCGCGCGCTTCCGCACCTCCTCCGGCATCGCCTTGCCCGCTTCGCTGTAAGCCGTCACGGGCGTCACGGGCGCCGTGGACTTCCGCTTCCGCCTGGAGGATGCCGGCTACCGAACCAGCCGGGTGGAAAGCGATGCCAGCCGCCTGGTGCTGGGCGCCACCGGCACCCTGGCCGGCTGGGACTACGACACCGCCCTCAGCCAAAGCGTGAACAAGGCCAAAGACACGGATCTGTCCGGCTGGGTGTCCTTGTCGCGCCTGGAGGCCGGCATCAAGTCCGGGGCCTACAACCCCTTCGTGAACCCGAGCGACCGCTCGGCCGGCAAGGCCTTCATGGACTCGATCCGACTGGACGGCGCGGCGCGCATCTCCAAGGGCACCTCGACCAGCCTGGACGGCAAGCTGACCCGCGCCCTGACGCAGCTGGGCGGCGGCGACCTGATGCTGGCCATGGGCGCCGAGCTGCGCAAGGAAAAGACCGAGTTCCGTGCCACCGACGTGCTCAAGGCCAATGATGTGAACGGCGACCGTTCCAGCTCGGGCGAGCTGCTGCAGGACACCCACCACTCCCGCAATGTGGCGGGCGTCTTCGCCGAACTGAGCGCCCCCATCAGCCGCGAGCTGGAGGCGCAGTTCGCGCTGCGCCACGACCGCTATGACGGCGTCTACGACGCGGCTTCCAAGAAGACTTCACCCGACCTGAGCACCACCAACCCGAAGTTCGGCATCAGCTGGAAGCCGGTCAAGCAGTTGCTGGCGCGTGCCTCCTATGGCACGGGCTTCCGCGCCCCCACGGTGTCCGAAATGTTCCTGCCCCTGCGCTCGGGCATCACCGCCAGCTTCGTGCGGGATCCGGTCAGTGAGGAAGTCGGCCAGCTGCCGATCGACCGCTACTCCAATCCCGAGCTGAAGCCCGAGAAGTCCAAGCAGGCCAGCCTGGGCGTGGTGTTCGAGCCCTCGCGCAACCTGAGCGGCAGCCTCGACTTCTGGACCATCCGCAAGACCGACATCATTTCGCAGATCGGCGAAGAGACCATCTTCATCACGCCCGCGCTGTACAACGACCCGAAGGTGGTGAAACGCGATGCCGACGGCTTCGTGGAGTACATCACCGTCAAGAAGGAGAACCGCGGCAAGCTGAACACCTCGGGGCTGGACATCTCGGTCAATGTGCGCACCGACGCCACCGAGCTGGGCCGCTTCGGCGCCGGCATCAACGGCACCCTGGTCACCGAGTACAAGTTCGCCACCGACCCGCGCTCCCCGCTGGTGGACGGCCTGGGCAAGTTCAAGGACGACAAGGCGGTGCAACGCTGGCGCCACAAGATCAACCTGGACTGGGACTACGGCCCCGCGAGCCTGACCGTGACGAACACCTACCTGGCCGGCTACCGGGATCAGAACGTCGAAGGCCTGGCCGCCCCGGCCTACGACAAGCGTGACGTCGAGGCCTACTCGCTGTGGGACCTGACCGGCAGCTACCGCTTCAGCCCCCAGCTGCGCGTGCGCGCTGGCGTGCTGAACCTGCTGGACACCGCCCCGCCCTTCACCAACCAGTCGCGCTATTTCCAGGTGACCTGGGACCCGACCTACGGCGATCCGCGCGGCCGCTCGTTCTTTGTGAGCCTGAACTACGCGATCAAGTAAGGCGCCGCGCTTGCGCGGGTGAGCGCCCACAGCTCGAACCCGCGCCAACCCGCTCGGCCCCAACGGCCAACCGCTCCCCAGGCGGTTGGCCGTTGGCTTTTTCCGCCAGGGGTTTCTGCGGTGCTCCCTACACTGC
This sequence comes from Burkholderiaceae bacterium, assembly GCA_039808065.1. Lineage (GTDB taxonomy): Bacteria > Pseudomonadota > Gammaproteobacteria > Burkholderiales > Burkholderiaceae_C > Inhella. The sequence continues at coordinate 10,300 of JBDHSJ010000140.1, forward strand.
CCGCCGCCCTGACCCTCCTGCCTCCAGCGATGAGCGACGCCCCCTCCCCCACCGGCTTGCTGAAGATCGACCGCAGCGGCGGCGCAACACACATCCGCAGGCGGCTCTGGCGCTGGGCCCTGCCCGCCCTGCTGGTGCTGGGCCTGGGAGCCTGGCTGCTGCGCCCCAGCGTGCCCGAAGTGCAAACCGTCTCGGCCGCCCTGACCCCGCCTTCGGTGCAGTACCAGCAGCTCACCGCTTCGGGCTATGTGGTGGCCCAGCGCCGCGCCGCCGTCACCACCAAGGCCAGCGGGCGGCTGCTGGAGCTGCATGTGCGCGAGGGCTCGCGCGTGAAGTCGGGCGAGCTGCTGGCGCGCCTGGATGGTGCCGATGTGCAGGCCCAGCTGGCCGTGGCCCAGGCGGCGCTGGGGCAGGCGCAGGCACTGGCCCAGCAGACCCAGGCCCAGCTGCGCCAGGCCGAAGTGGAGCTGCGCAATGCCCAGGCCGAGGCCGAACGCGCCCAGGCGCTGCACAAGCAAGGCTTCATCAGCCCGCAGGCCCTGGATGCCAGCCAGCGCCGCCTGGACGCCGCCCGCGCCGCCGTGGCCGCCGCGCAGGCCGGCACCGAGCAGGGCCGCAGCGGCGTGGCGCAGG
>JBDHSJ010000141.1:0-10872 GCA_039808065.1 Burkholderiaceae bacterium
GATGCAAGTGGTGAACGGCGCGCAGCTGATGTGCAGCCAGGGGATGGCGCCCAGCGCGCTGGTGGTCCTGCCGGTCAATCGGGTGCTGTCAAGCAATCAGCCCGCCGCCAACATCATGGACAACAAGCCCATGGTCAACATCCTGCCCTTCGGGGCCTGCCGCAGCCTGGCCAACCCGACTGTGGCCTCGGCCACGGCCGCTGCTCAGGGGGTGCTGACGCCCATGCCCTGCGTGCCGCTCACGCCGGTCCCGTGGACCCCGGGTTCCACCACGGTGCTGTTGGCCAACATGCCGGCACTGAACAACGACTGCAAGCTGATGTGCACCTGGGGGGGGCAGATCAGCGTCGTGGTGCCAGGTCAGGTCACCGAACTGATTCCCTGAAGCGCGACTTCCGGGCGCTCAAGGCATGACCTGAACGGTCAGCATCTTGGCGCCGTACTGGGTGCACTCCGTGCCATCGCAGGGGCCAAGAGGGCGTCCGGCCAGGATGGGTACCGGCAGTTTCCAATTGCGCAGGGCCTGGTGAGCCGGCTCCCCGGTCTGTAGGCCGAGGAAGCTGCCGCTGCGCTGCCCGGCCAGATCCTGATAGCCACGCGGCGTGGCCGAGATCACCAGCAAGATCTCGTCTTGGCCCAAAGGCTCAGCCACCGCGATGGCATCTGTGCCCGGGGGTGGAATCTGCATCGACTGGCCAGCGCGCACGCGCAGCGGCGGTAGATTGGAGAAGGCCTGCACCAGCTCACCATTGGCGTCGCGCAGCAACACGTTCAGGTAGCCGTCGCGATTGGATTGCATGCGGAAACTGATGCGCTCCTGGCGCTTGATGCTGTATTCCGTCTTGAGCCCGTTCACCGTGAGTTCGTAGCCGGGGTCCTGCTTGGTCAACAGCTCAGCCAACTGGGCCTCCCAGTCGAAGCGGGTCGGGGCGGCGGCAGGGGGCGGCGCTGGCGTTGGTGCGGGGGCCGCAACCGGGGCGGGCGCCTGGGTGACGGTGGCGGGCGCAGGTGCCGGCACGGGCGCCGGCTTCGTCATCCAGTAGCCCAGGCCACCCAAGACCGCGACGGTGGCCAGGCCGCCGCCGATCAGCACGGGCATGCGCGAGCGTTGCGGTGCACCGGTTGAGGAGCCGGGGTGCGATGCGCTCGGCGATGGGCGCATCGGCGTGCTGGCGGCGCTGAAGCCTGCCGGCGCTGGGGGCTGCCCTGGCAGTACGTCGCTGGCCAGTTGCACCGTTGCGGCCAAGCCATCGGACGTCGATGCAAAGCCGCCATCCACGGTCTGCATGATGGGCTGAGCGCCGGGCCGGCTCATCACCTGGGTGACCTCTGCGGCGGCGTAGGCACTCGGCGCTGGGGCGGGTGCTCCGACGATCGCCGTCGGCTCGAAGGCTGTGCCGCTGCCGCTGGGAACGCGCTCGGGGTTGGCGATCGGCATTTCCAGCGTCGGGGCGTAGGCCGGTGCCTCCAGCCCAAGGTCGGCGCGGAATTCCGACATGCTCTGCGTGCGCTTGCGCGAATCCACACGCAGGGCTTTGTCCAGTGCGGCCAGGAAGCGCGGCGAATAGCGGCCCTCGGCGGCCTTGACCAAGGGCACGTAGTTGTCCACCAGCACCCGGCTGACCGATGGGGGCGGCGTGCGGCCCATGATGGCCCAGTGCATGGACGCCGCCAACGCGTACACATCGGTCCAAGGGCCCTGTTCCAGGCCCGGCGTTTCGCCGTACTGTTCCACCGGCGCAAAACCCGGTTTGAGGATGGCGGTCAGCTCCTGCGTCACGTCACCGATGACTTGGCGCGCGGCGCCGAAGTCCAGCAGCAGCGGGCGGCCGCTGTCCTTCAGCAGCATGATGTTGTCGGGCGCGATGTCACGGTGCAGCCAGCGGTTCTGGTGCACCACCTGCATGGCCTCGGTCAGCGGGGCCAGCAGGCCCATCAGCCATTGTTCGGTGGGCTTCTCCGGCATCTGGCGCACGCGCTCGCGCAAGGTCGTGCCCTCGTAGAACGGCATGGCCATGTAGGCGGTACCGTTGTCTTCCCAGCGCCGCAGCACGCGCACCAGCGCCGGGTGGTCGAACTTGGCCAGGGTCTGCGCCTCTTCCATGAAGCGCTTGAGACCGCTGTCGAAGATTTCGCGCATGCGCTGCGAGCGCGGCGAGACGGTGATGCCCTCACGCTGGGCGACCGCACCCGGCATGTACTCCTTGATGGCGCGCTGGGCGCCCAGCGAGTGGTCCCAGGCCTTGTAGACGATGCCGAAGCCGCCTTCACCCAGCTTGGACTGGATCTCGAACTCATGCAGACGGAAGCCGACCGGCAAGGCCTGGCTGGTTTCGGGTTCCGGCGATGGCGGTGCCGCCACGCGTGCCACCGCCGGCGCGGTGTCGCCGTCGGGGGTCTGGTGGGGCTGGTACACGGTGCGGTCGTCGTCACTCACGGCAAGGGCACATGTTGTTGGCTGAGGCGCTCGGCCTCATTGCAATAGGCGGTCACGAAATGCTCTTCAAACAGGCGCTCGAGCCAGTCCGCCATCTGGGCGCTCTGCTGCGCGTAATAGGCTTGGTACTGGCGCCACAGCTGCGCATCCGCCATCAGGTCCAGCAGGCCCTTCTTGCCGAAGCGCTGCACGAACAGCTGGGGGTCGAACTCTTGCACCGTGCCCTGCACGCAGGCGCGGCTGGCGGCAATGATGGACAGGTCGTGGGTCAGCAAGTCTTCGGCGGCCTCGCGCACGGCGCGCTCCACCGGCATGAACTTGCCCCCGCGGCTGGCGTTGAACAGCAGCTGCTGCAACACGTCGTTCAGTCCGAGTTCGGACTTGAAGGGATTGACGTCGCGCATGGGCATTTCGGTCTTGTTGTGCGCCCGCAGTTCGCGCTTGAGTGCGGCGCGAGCCGACATCAGCTGTGCAAAGCCCTGCACCAGCTGGCGCAGCGCGGAGCCCAGGCGCTCCCAATCGGCGGCACCCATGTCGGCGGGCAGGGCGATGCCCAAGCCCTTGGCGAGCGCTTCGGTGGCCGTACCGGCCGGGGCCGCGGGTGCCGGCTCCAGCGGAGTGGCACTGGCCACCGGCGCCGGCATGGCCGGGCCGCCGAAGTCGAGGTCCAGTCCGGCGGGGGGCGCCGGGGCAGGCCCCAGGCCGCCCAGCAAAGCGCCGATGTCCACTGCGGGGGCCGCCCCGATCGGCTCGGCAGATGAGGGAACCGCGTAGAAGCCTGGCGAGGTGCCCGGTTCGGCCAGCGGCGCAGGCGCCGGCTCGGGGGTGGTGGCAGGCATTGGCACCAAGGCCTTGCGCAGGCTGTCCCACAGGTCTTCACCGCGCGGAGGGGGAGCGGGCGCAGGGATCGGCGCCACCACGGGGGGCAGGCCGGCCCAAGGTTCGGGGGCCGGGGCCGATACCAACAGGGCCCCCAAGTCCGCCGGCGCGCGTGCGGCCGGCGCGGGACCGAGGAAGTCGCTGATGGCTGCTGCACCGTCGCCCTGGGCCCCCGCGGGGCGGATGCCGAGATCGGCCACGCCACCATGATCCAGTGGCGCAGCCGGACCGGCCGAAAAGCCGGCCGGAGCTGCCGGGGCGCCACCACCCACCCAGAAGCCCTGGCTGGCCGGCTGAACGGGTGCCGGCGCGGCGGGTTGCCAGAGGGGGTCCAGGTGCGCGTTGCCGGCCCCGCCACCCCCGAGCAGAGCCAGTAGGGGATCGGTCGCGGCCGCCGCGGCAGGCGCGGGTACCGCCTCTTCGGCGGCCTCCAGCAACAGGCGCCAGTCGCCCACGCCAAGTTGATCGCCAGCGCGCAGCAAGGCTTTTTGGCCCGGGCCCAGCGTGCCAACGGGGGTTTGCACCGTGCCGCTGGCCGAGACCACGGTTATCTCGACGCTGTCTTCGCCGCAGTTCAGGCTGAGATGCTGGCGTGACAGCAGCCGGTCCGGGTCTGCCAGCACGATGTCCACGCCGGCGTCACGGCCGGCGATCAGGGTCTTGCCCTGGTTCAGGGGCAGCACACGGCTGCCCGAAGGTCCTTCGATGCGAAGCTGAAGAGTCATCCCGAACCTGATGGAAGAGGTGCTGCTGAACGCCGGTGAGGCCCGGCTTGGAGCCGGGTCACTGTAGCGGATCGATCCGGCCGCTTCGAGGGCGACCCCTGGGCCCCCCTAGGCCGGGTATTCCTGCGGTACGGCGCTGGTCCGCCATGCCGCCAGGGTGGTAGAAAGTCGCGCCGCCAACAAAGCCGATGGAACTGGAGGACCGAGTGACCGACATCAGCCGCATCCGACTCTTTGCCAAACTGGGCCCCACGACCTACAAGGCACTTGATGCCGCCGCCACCTTCTGCAAGCTGCGCGGGAACCCCCATGTGGAACTGGTGCATTGGCTGCACCAGCTGCGCCAGGTCGAGAAGAGCGACCTGAACCTCATCATCAAGGGCTTCGGCCTCGATGAATCCCTGCTCCAGGCCGACTTCATCAAGGCCCTGGACAAGTTGCCGCGTGGGCACAGCTCGCTGTCAGACCTGTCCACCCACATCGACGGCGCGGTCGAGCAGGCCTGGACCTACTGTTCGGTGATGTACGGCACCGACGTGATCCGCAGCGGCCATCTGTTGATCGGCATGCTGCGTGGTGCGACCTCGAAGAACGCGCTGCTGGCGATCTCGCGCCAATTCGAGCGCATCAAGTTCGAGAAGCTGACCGAAGACTTCGACCAGCTGACGGAGGGATCGGCCGAGCAGATGGAATCGGCCACTGCCCTGGACGTGGCGCCGGGCGAGGAATCTGGCGCGGTGGCGGGCGAGGCTGCCAAGGGCAGTGCCCTGGCGAAGTACGCACAGGACCTGACGGCCAAGGCGCGCGCCGGCGAGATCGACCCGGTGCTGGGCCGCGATGAAGAGATCCGCCAGATCGTCGACATCCTGATGCGGCGGCGCCAGAACAACCCCATCCTCACCGGCGAGGCCGGCGTGGGCAAGACCTCGGTGGTCGAAGGCTTCGCGCTGCGCGTCGTCAAGGGCGATGTGCCGCCTTCGCTGCGCGAGGTGCGCATCTGCTCGCTGGACCTCGGTGCGCTGCAGGCCGGCGCCAGCATGAAGGGCGAGTTCGAGAACCGCCTGCGCACCGTCATCGAAGAGGTGCAGAGCTCGGCCCAGCCGACCCTGTTGTTCATCGACGAGGCCCACACCTTGATCGGCGCCGGTGGTGCGGCGGGTACGGGTGATGCGGCCAACCTGCTGAAACCCGCGCTGGCGCGCGGCAAGCTGCGCACCATCGCCGCCACCACCTGGGCCGAGTACAAGAAGTACTTCGAGAAGGACCCGGCGCTGACCCGGCGCTTCCAGGTCGTGCAGGTCGACGAACCCGACGAGGCGCGCGGCATCCAGATGCTCCGCGGCGTCGTGCCGGTGCTGGAGAAGCACCACAAGGTCGACATCTCGGCCGCTGCGGTGGACGCCGCCGTCAAGCTCAGCCACCGCTACATCCCGGCGCGCCAACTGCCGGACAAGGCGGTCAGCCTGCTCGACACCGCCTGCGCCCGCGTGGCGGTGAGCCAGCACGCCACCCCCGCGCCGGTGGAGGACTGCCAGCGTCGCATCGAGGTCCTGAACACCGAGCTGGAGATCCTGCAGCGCGAAACCCAGTACGGCGAAGACCACAGCAAGCGCCTGGCTGAGGTGCGCGCGCAGCTGCAGGCCAATGAAGACGAGCTGAAGAGCCTGCAGGCGCGCTGGGAGCAGGAAAAGGGTCTGGTGCAGCGCATCGTCGAGCTGCGCGCCCAGGCCGCCAAGGGCTCCGACAGCGCCGAGGCCGAGGCCGATGCGCTGCGCGCCGATTTGACGAAGGTGCAAGGCGAGCTGCGCGGTCTGCAGACCGATTCGGCCCTGGTGCTGCCGGTGGTGGACGACCTGGCCGTGGCCTCGGTGGTGCAGGACTGGACCGGCATCCCGCTGGGCAAGATGGTGGGCGACGAGGTCAAGAACGTGCTGCGCCTGGCAGACACCTTGAACGAGCGCGTCATCGGCCAGAAGCATGGCTTGGAGATGATCGCCAAGCGCATCCAGACCTCGCGCGCCAAGCTTGACAACCCGAACAAGCCGATCGGCGTCTTCATGCTCTGCGGCCCCAGTGGCGTCGGTAAGACCGAAACCGCGCTGGCCCTTGCCGACACGCTTTACGGCGGTGAGCACAACGTCATCACCATCAACATGAGCGAGTACCAGGAAGCGCACACGGTCTCCTCGCTCAAGGGCGCGCCTCCGGGCTATGTGGGCTACGGCGAGGGCGGGGTGCTGACCGAGGCCGTGCGCCGCAAGCCTTATTCGGTGGTGCTGCTCGATGAGGTCGAGAAGGCCCACCCCGATGTGCATGAGACCTTCTTCCAGGTCTTTGACAAGGGCTGGATGGAAGACGGCGAGGGCCGCTACATCGACTTCAAGAACACCCTGATCCTGCTGACCTCCAATGTGGGCAGCGAGCAGATCGCGCAGATGTGCGCCGACCCCGAGTTGATGCCCGACCCCGAGGCCATGGCCAAGAGCCTGCGCGAGCCGCTGCTCAAGGTCTTTCCGGCGGCGCTGCTGGGTCGCATCGTCACCATCCCCTACTTCCCGCTCTCGGACGAGATGCTGGGCGCCATCATCAAGTTGCAGCTCGGCCGCATCGTCAAGCGCGTGCGCGCCAACCACGATGCCGAGTTCGTCTACTCGGACGATGTCGTCAAGCTGGTGGCCTCGCGCTGCACCGAGGTGGAGAGTGGCGGCCGCATGATCGACGCCATCCTCACCAACACCATCCTGCCGCGTGTTAGCGAGGCCATCCTCAACCGCATGCTGGAAGGGCAGGGCGTCAGCCGCATCGAGGTGGGCGTTGACGGTACCGACTTCTCTTACGCGATTTCCTGATCGCCTGACCCATGAGCTTTGATGGCGCACGGATCGTCTGGTCCGAAGGGCTGTTCCTCCGCCCGCAGCATTTCCAGCACCAGGAGCGCTACCTGGAGTGGGTGCTGGGCACCCGCGTGGGCCAGTTGCAGCCTTATGGCTGGGGCTTCAGCCAGCTGAGCCTGGACACGGCGCTGCTGCGCAGCGGCAAGTTCGGACTCAAGAGCGCGCTGGGCCTGCTGCCTGATGGCACGCCCTTCGAGCTGCCTTCCACCGCGGCGCCGCTGGCGCCGCTGGATGTGCCGGTGAACGCACGCGACAGCGTCGTGTACCTCTACGCCATGCTGCAGCGCCCCGACGCCAAGGCCGTGGCGCTGGATGCTGACACCGCAAGGGCGCGCCGTACCCGCTACCAGGCCATTGATGCCATGCTGGCCGACAACGTCGTCGGCTCCGAGGGCGAGGCGGAGGCGCAACTGGGCCAGTTGGTACTGGGTCTGTGTTTCGAGGCCGATCTGGACGGTGCGATGAGTTCGCTGCCGGTGGCGCGCCTGATCGAGCGCAAGGCCAATGGCGAGCTGGAACTGGACCCGACCTTCATCCCGCCGCTGCTCGATGCGCTCAGCTTTGAGCGCATCCGCGACTGGATGGTCGAACTGCAAGGGGTCGTCAAGCAGCGCGGCGACATGCTCGAAGCCCGCCTGGGCCAGGCTGGCAGCAAGGGTGTTGCCGATCTGCTGCTGCTGCAGCTGTGTAACCGGTATCAGCCCTTGCTGGCGCAGTGGTGCTCGGGCAGCCCGCTGCACCCGTACTGGCTGCATCAGGAACTGCTGAAATTTGCCGGCGAATGCCGCACCTTCGATGCCAAGTCGCGCCGGCCGCCCAGCTTCCCGGCCTATCGGCACGACAACCTGAACAAGGTGCTCTGGCCGGTGATCGAGGAGATCCGCCTGGCCATGATCACGGTGCCCGAGCAGACGGCGATCCAGATCCCGCTGACCGACCGTGGCCAGGGTCTGTTCAGTGCCGAGATCCCGGATGCGCGCATGGTGCGCGGTGGCCACTTCGTGCTGGCCGTGGCGGCCAATCTGGACGAGCGGCGCATCCGCGAGCTGATGCCCGGCCAGATCCGCATCTGCGCGCCCGAGCGCCTGGTGGCGCTGACCCAGGCACAGAGCCTGGGTATCCGCATCGCCAATCTGCCCGGCGCTCCGCAGGAAATCCGCTACCACGCCAACTTCAGCTACTTCCGCCTCGACAGCGGTAGCGAGCTGTGGAAGGACGTGGAGGTGGCGCGCCAACTGGCGCTCTTCGTTGCCGGCGATCCTCCCGGCCTTGAACTCGAACTCTGGTTCATCAAAGCATGAGCACAGACAACGAACGCACTCTGATCCACCGCCCGGCCATGGCCTCGGCGGCCAGCCGCGCCAGCTCCACGCTGGACGCCCGTCAGATCGGCGCCCTGGCGGCCATCAACCCCCTGGTGGCGGCGGCCAACCCGCTGCTGCTGGTGATCGCTTCGCTGCGTGGCGGCGGCGCACCGGCCAATGTGGACGCCTTGCGCACCCGGCTGCTGGACATGGTGCGCGAGTTCGACGCTAACAGCGAACGCGCTCAGGTGCCGGAAGACCAGCGCCACCTGGCCCGCTACGCGCTGTGCACGATGGTGGATGAATCGGTGCAGCGCACCTCGTGGAGCGGCAACGCCAACTGGGCGCGCCAATCCCTGCTGATCCACAACTTCCGTGAGAACTGGGGCGGCGAGAAGTTCTTCCAGATCCTCGACAAGCTGGTCGAAAACCCCACCAAGTTCGCTTGGCTGCTGCAGCTCTTTTATGTGTGCCTGTCGCTTGGCTTCATGGGCCGCTACCTGCTGCAGGAAGGCAATGGCCGCCAGGCGGTGGCGGACATCCGCGAGCGTCTCTACAACCTGATCCGCCAGGGCCAGCCCGAGGTTGAGCGCGCGCTCTCGCCGCGCTGGCAGGGCGTGGCCGTGGCAGCGCGCCAGTTCAAGGGTTTCACCCTGATGTGGCTCACGGTGGCCATCATGGCCCTGCTGTGCCTGCTGCTCTACACCGCCTATGCCTTCAAGCTGGCCGGCTACCGCGAAGAGCTGGCCTTAAGCCAGCTCAGCCTCAAGCCCAGCCCGCCCAGCCAGCTGGCGCTGGCGCCGCCGCCGCGGCCGCGCCTGGTGCAACTGCTGGCGGCCGAGATCCAGGCGCGCCAGCTCAAGGTCGAGGAAAACGCGCTCGAATCGCGCGTCATCCTCGTCAGCGAGCTGGCCTTCGATTCCGGCAGCGCCGAGCCCACCGCCAAAGTCATGACTTTGATGGACCGCGTGGCCTGGGCCATGGACCAGGTCGAGGGCCGCATCGTCGTCACCGGACATACCGACAACGTGCCCACCCGAACCCTGCAATTTCCCTCGAACTTCGAACTCTCCAAAGCGCGCGCCCGCGCGGTTGCCGAAGCGATGAAGACACGGCTGAAGGACGGCGCGCGCATCAGCTACGAGGGCCGCGGCGAGAGTGAACCGGTGGCACCGAACAACACCGCCGAGGGCAGGGCGCAGAACCGCCGGGTCGAGATCACGCTGCGGGTGGCAAATGCCGGGGGAGCGGTATGAACTTTCTACGCACCCACAAGCGCTGGTTCATCGGCGGCTTCATCGTCTTTGTCCTGTCGCTGCTGATCTGGTTCCTGGCCCCGCTGCTGGGTTCCGATGAATCCCGTCCGTTGGCGCCCTGGTCGGTGCGCCTGCTGCTGATCATTCTGGTCGTGGCGCTGTGGCTGGGCCTGGAGTTCCTGCTGCGCTGGCTGGCCGCGCGCCGCAACCGCAAGCTGATGGACGAGATGGCCGCCGGCGCAGCCGACAACTCCGCCTCGCGCGAGGAGCAGACCGCGCTGCAGCAGCGTTTCGCTGAGGCGCTGAAGACGCTGAAGGGCACCAAGCTCGGCGGCAAGAGTGGCGCCAAGCTGCTCTACCAGCTGCCCTGGTACATGTTCATAGGCGCCCCTGGTTCGGGCAAGACCACCGCCCTGGTCAATTCCGGCCTGCGCTTCCCGCTCGCTGCGCCGGGTGCGGCCGCCGCCGCCCTGGGCGGCATCGGCGGCACGCGCAACTGCGACTGGTGGTTTACCGACGAGGCGGTGCTGATCGACACCGCCGGCCGCTACACCACGCAGGACAGCCAGGCCCAGGTGGACGAATCGGCCTGGAAGTCTTTCCTGGGCCTGCTGAAGAAGTACCGCCCGCGCCAGCCCGTCAATGGCGTCATCGTCACGCTCTCGATGGCGGACTTGCTGCAGGGCACCGCGGCCGAACGAAACACTTATGCGCAGACGGTGCGGGTGCGCATCGAAGAGCTGCAGCGCGAACTGGGCCTGCAGTTCCCCGTCTACCTGATGGTGACCAAGTCCGACCTGATCTCGGGCTTCAGCGAGTTCTTCGCCAATCTGGACGCCGAGGCCCGCGCCCAGGTCTGGGGCCACACCTTCGAGCTGGATCTGAAGAGCCGTGCCACCACGCCCGCCAAGGCCGGTTTCGATGCCGCCTTCCCCGGGCTGATCGAGCGCATCAACCAGCAGTTGCTGCCGCGTCTGCAGGAGGAGCGCGACGCCGACCGCCGGGCCGCGCTTTACGCGTTCCCACAGCAATTCGCGGCCGTCGGCCCGCTGGTCAGCAGCTTCCTGGAAACCGCCTTTGGCGAATCCAAGCTGGCCCAGCCGGCGCTGCTGCGAGGTGTCTATTTCAGCAGCGGCACGCAGTTCGGCACGCCGGTAGATCGTGTCATCCAGGGCCTGGCCCAGGCCCTGGACCTGCAGGGTGGCACCCTGCTGCGCGCCGCCGGAACCGGGGGGGCGGCCAAGAGCTACTTCCTCCAGCGCCTGCTCACCGAAGTGGTGTTCGGCGAGGCCGGCCTGGCCGGCCACAGCGAGCGCCGGGAGCAGCAGCTCAAGCGTCTGAGCTGGGCCGTCATTGGCCTGAGCTTGCTGATCGGCT
>JBDHSJ010000142.1:0-10803 GCA_039808065.1 Burkholderiaceae bacterium
GACTACCCGACGCGGCCACTTGATGAACCCGCCAGCAAGGCGGCCGAGCTGCGCCAGGCCGCCGCAGTGGCCGCGGAAGGCCCTATGCGCTGGCTGCTGGAGGGCGTTGCCGCGCTGATCCAGGCCCCGAGCAGTGACGCAACCCAGTCCGCAGGCCAAGCCCGCAGGGCCTAAACGCTCCCCCCACCCGCGCCGCTGCCCCATGCCAAACAACAAGCCGCCCACGCAAGCCCGCGTCATCACTCCCGCCCTGGTGCGTGATGCCCTGGGCGCCATCCCGCCCGACCTTGACCGCGAAACCTGGGTGCGCCTGGCCATGGCCATCAAGTCCGAGCTGGGCGCCGATGGCTTCGGGCTGTGGGATGCCTGGAGCCGCCAGGCCAAGGACTACCGGGAGGCCGATGCACGCGACACCTGGCGCAGCGTGAAGGCAGGTGGGCGCGTCACCATCGGCACGCTGTTCGGCATCGCCAAGGAACACGGCTTCCGATTCCCTGACGAAGGCGAAGGCCAGGCCCTGAACGCCGAAGCCCTGCAGCGCCTGGAGGCTGAACGACAGGCCCGCCAGCGGCAGCGGGAGGCCGAGGAAGCCCAGTACCGCGAGCGCGCCGACAAGGCCGCCGCAGAGGCTCGCAAGCTGTGGAGTGAAGCCGAGCCCCTGGCCGACCCCAGCGACACGGCCGCCAGCCCCTACCTGGTGCGCAAAGGCGTGCAGGCCCACGGGGTGCGCGTGCTGCCGGCCGGGGTGCTGGTGGTGCCGATGCGCTCCGAGGCCGGCGAGCTGGTGAACCTGCAGCGCATCGCCCCGCATAGCCTCACGGCCGAGGAAGAAGCCAAGGGCGCCCGAGAAAAGCGCTACCTGCCCGGCGGCCGCAAGAAGGGCGCGCGCCACTGGCTGGGCGACCCGCGGCAGGCCCTGGCCGCTGCGAGTGCTGCTGCGCCTGGCCCGGCCGTGCTGTGCCTGGCCGAGGGCTACGCTACGGCCGCCAGCGCGTTTGAGGCCAGCGGGCACCCCGTGGCCGTGTGCTTCGACAGCGGCAACCTGGTGGAGGTGGCGCGCGGCCTGCCGGTGCTGCATCCGGGCGCCGCCTTCCTGGTGCTGGCGGATGACGATGGCGCCACGGCCGCCCGCACCGGCAAGAACCCGGGCCGCGAGGCTGCCGGCCAGGCCGTGCGCGCGCTGCGCAAGGCCGGCGCCCGGGCCTGGAGCGTGTGCCCCACTGGCCATGCGGAGCGCGAGAACGCCGACTTCAATGACATGCACCAGCGTGCGGGCCTGGAGGCGGTGGCCGAGTGCCTGCGCGCGGGCGTGGCGGTGCTGCTGGGGGAGGCCGCGCAGGGCCGCCAGACGGGCGCAGAAGCGCCGAACAGCGCGGCGGCAGGGGGTAGGCTCCAGGCGGTCGCCTCAAGCGCACTAGAGGCCGGACCCGAGGCCGTGCCAGTAGTGCCGCCCAGGGCTTCAGAAGGTGCGCCCAATGGCGAGCGCGACCCCTTCAGCTTGGACGGTGCAGGCGTGTGGTTCACGGCACGCGACCCCGAAGGCAACCCCAAGCGGCCCGAGTGGTTGTGTGCCCCGCTGAGCGTGAGTGCACGCACCCGCAGCGAGGCGGCCGAGGGCTGGGGCTACCTGCTGGAGTTCACCGACCCGGACGGCAACGCCAAGCACTGGGCCATGCCCGCCGCGCTGCTGGCGGGGGAGGGCAGCGAGTGGGCTGGCCGCCTGCGTGACATGGGCTTGCACATGGCCCCGGGCACCAAAGCCCGCAACCTGCTGGCCCGGTATATCGACACCCGCAACCCACCCGAGCGCGTGACCTGCACGGACCGGGTGGGCTGGCATGGTGCCGGCGTGTACGTGTTGCCCAGCGGCAGCATTGCGCCATCAGGTGGGGCAAGCACCGCACCCGAGGGCCTGACCGGGGATGACGCGCTGCAGACCCCGCGCCGCTTCGTGTTCCAGAGCGAAGCCGGCATGGACAACACCTTCCACCGCAAAGGCACCCTGCAGGACTGGCAACGCCTGGTTGCCGCGCCCTGCGTGGGCAATTCGCGGTTGGTGTTCGCGGTGTCGGCGGCGCTGGCCGGGCCGCTGCTGTGGCATGCCAAGTTGGAGAGCGGCGGCTTCCACTACCGGGGCGGCTCCAGCATGGGCAAGACCTCAGCCCTGCGCGTGGCAGCCAGCGTGTTCGGGCGGCCCAGCTTCATGCAGCGCTGGCGCACCACGGACAACGCGTTGGAGGCCATCGCGGTGCAGCACTGCGATGCGCTGCTGATCCTGGACGAGTTCGGGCAGCTCGATCCCAAGGTGGCCGGGGAATGCGCCTACCTGCTGGCCAACGAGCAAGAGAAGGGCCGGGGCACCCGCGCTGGCCTGGCCAAGCGCCGCCGCACCTGGCGCCTGCTGTTCCTCTCCAGCGGGGAAATCGGCCTGGCTGACCACATGGCCGAGGCCGGCAAGCGAGCCCGCGCGGGCCAGGAAGTCCGCATGGTGGACATCCCCTTGGATGCCGGCGCCGGCATGGGGGGCCTAGAGCACCTGCACGGGGCCGAGTCGCCCGGGGCCTTCGTGGAACAGCTCACCCGCAATGCCGCTCAGGTCTACGGCACGGCCGGCCGCGCGCTGATCGAGTGGGCGGCCGACAACTTCTCCGGCCTGGCCGTGCAACTGCGCGAGCTGATCGAGCTGCACCGCGACAACTTCACTCCTTCGCATGCGGCCGAGCAAGTGCGCCGCGTGGCCACCCGCTTTGCGCTGGTGGCTGCGGCCGGCGAATTGGCTACGCAAGCCGGCGTGACGGGCTGGCCCGAGGGCACGGCGGCCAGCGCCGCCCGGGCCTGCTTCAACGCCTGGTTGGCCGCCCGTGGCCACCTGGACAACGGGGAGGAAGTGGCCCAGCTTGCCCAGGTGCGTGCCTTCCTGGAGACCAACGGTGATGCGCTGTTCACCTGGACGCACCGGGCCAGTGATGACCACAGGCCGAACACCGCCCTACGCGCCGGCTTCAAGCGCCTGGTGGACAAGGAAGGTCACCCGATCAAGTTCGATGGCGCCACCGAGTACGTGGAAAAGGGCGTGGCCCGAGGCGAGCGCGGCGCCGACTATGCCCAGGTGGAATACCTGATCCTCCCCGAGGCATTCAAGCGCACCGTGTGCAAGGGCTGGGACGCTGCGGCCGTGGCCAAGGTGCTGCGCGCGGCGGGCCACCTGGTGACGCAGAAAGACCGCCTGACCAACAAGGTCCGCATCCCGACCATGGGGGAGGGGACGGTTTCGGTCTATCACGTGCGGGGGAGCATTTTCGGAGGCGAGTAGCTCTGCTGCTGCGGCTCCTGACCGTCACCGACGGTGGACACAGGTCACCGGAGGACAGCTGGCCGCGCCTAAGTGGGAAGAGTGCGTTTCCCGGGTGTCGCGAATGAACATTCAGCCGTTCATTTCAGGCTCTGTGCCGCGGGTCGGTACCAGCGCCTTGACATCTGGGTGGCTGGCACAATCTGCTCAGTTCTTCAACTGCGCTGGTCGCGCTTGGCCGGCGCCCAATGTAAGCAATATGCCTACCTTAGCAGACGAATTGGTCTCTCTTGTGCCGCTTGTTGATGGCGGCTATGCAAGGAATTTTATTCGTCAGGCGGTTTGCGAGTTGAAGTTTCCGACCTTGATGTCGATATCAGCTGCAAAGCCCCCAGAGAAATTTGTTTCTGCGCTCCGCAAGCGTTTCCCAATTTACGAGACAGTGAACGAAGTCTCAATTGGTGGCGGTCAGGGTTCGGTGACAGCGCATGCGCATGTAGTTCGTTCGTCAAAATTGACATGGACTGCCACGATTAGACAAAGCTCAATCGTGCTTGAGACCAGTGCGTATGGGCGCTATGCTGATTTTAAGGAACGATTGAGCGAGGTAATTGCTGCGGCATTGCCTGTGATTGATTGCGACTTTTTTACCCGCGTCGGACTTCGTTATGTCAATGTGATAGAAACTGACGGCTCTTCAATGAGTGAATGGGTTAATCCGGCGCTTGTCGGTTCGTTGGATGTCAATGCATTCAAGGGATTTAGTGAGTTTGCGGGGAAATTTACTCTTGGGGCGGTCGATGGCGGCTGCATGTTGCAGCATGGAATTCGAATTAACCAAGAATCTCAGACCTCAGGGCCAGTTCCGATCAGGCCCGACTATGTTGTCGATATAGATTCGTTTCGGGTAGAGGTCGCCGCTGATGAGGTGTTGGGAAAGATAGATTCCATGCATCATCAGGTGTTCTCAATGTTCTCTTGGGCTCTTGGTGAAAAGGCCAAGTTAGCTTTGGCGTCACCTAAATAATTTGCAGAAGCCATGTTCTTCGCGCCAGCAGATGTTACCCCAATTTCTAATCCGCCGATTGATTGGGTTGAAATACGGCCAGGCAGCAATTCTGGTTCTGAAAGGCGTCAGCAGGAACGCCTGTCGAGCGCGCGGAATCGAAAAGATGTTGGCGAGTACGCTGTATATATCACCGGGTCTACTGGGGTCTTTGCCTCGCGCACCAGTGGCCATGATCTGATTTCTTTCGGGCTGGGTCAGGGAAATCAAGTCATAGAGGCGGATCCGGTATCTGAGCAGGTGAGCCGTGCTGATGCAATAGCTCGGGAGCGAATTGCACTGCTGGCGGCGAAATATGCGGCCAGCAAAGACAGAAATGAGCTTATCGCGCGACTTGAGATATTGAATGAAAAGCTTTTGTCTGTTGCGCCGAGGGTAACTAGGGATAGGGTCGAGGCGCTGGAGCGAATTTCTGATTCAATAGGCGATGCCCAGAGTTCTCGTTTGGAAATAATGAAAAGATTTAATATTTCGTTGTGAGCCAATCCAAGCTGTTTCATTACCCTAAGGCTAGGCACGTCCGTCGATTTAACCCGGGCCCCTTTCGGCGATACGGATCCTACAAAAGGTGGCTTCAGCAGGAGTTTGGTCGGGTTTGCGTGTATTGTCGCGAGCCCGATAGTTTGAGTAGGAATTTGAACTTCGGCGTAGATCACTATCGGCCGCAATCGCGGTTTGGGCATTTGACCTGCGTGTATGCCAATCTTTACTACTGTTGCGGTGGGTGTAACAGCAGGAAGAATGATGATTGGCCAGTCGATGAGTCAAAGGGGCCTTACGTGGTTAATCCTTGCGAAATGGTCATGGCGGACCATCTTCGTTTTGAGGCGGCCACGGGCAATATTGAGTCACGGACTCCCCATGGGCTGCATACGATTGAATTGCTCCAATTGAATGAGCGCTTAACTGTTGAACAGCGGCTCAGACAAAGGCGGTTGCTGGAGGTTTGAGAAAAAGAATTGGCGGAGCAGAATTTGTTGTTGGCGAAGTTGGCTGATGAGTATCGAAAAGGCAATCTTTCAAAGATTGATTTCGATGCTGCCTCGGCTGAAGTCAGTGCGCAATCGGCTAGGCTTGCTGAGGACATTAATTCGCTGATTGGGGCAGCGCCGCTTCCACCGCTGCAGGGGCGCAGAATGGGTGTCACTGTTCACCCATAGGGATTCCGCAACCCTTGCTTATGCCTGCCAAGGCGCATGGAAGCCTAAATGGCTTGTTCGGTCGAAGCGTTCCTTTGGCAGCAGGTGAATGCCTTGTCCTAAATGTTGATGATGTAGGGTAGTCCTGCGGCATCCTCCGCCTCTCTGATTGGACCCGAGCATGTTGAGCAATGACTCCTAGCCCGGTAGAGCTGCGAGGAGGTCTACCTCGTTTGCGGGAGCGAGTCTGGCGGATTCAATGAGCGGCGCTGGTCGCGTTGACCCTTGTCACGCCAGGGGCAAGCTAGATCCTGGGCGCGCGCCGCATCCCCCGTAACCTGCATAACGGGCTCACGCAGAGGGGCTGGGCTGGGCTGTGCTGCGGCGCCGGCCCGGCCCGGCATCGGTTGGCGCCTGGTGCCTCACGGCCACCCCTGAGACTCAGTCTGCGGCCTGCATTCCCGGCCTGGTTCTCTGGGGCAAGTTGACTGCTGCAGGGCCGACTATCGCGTGTAGGGCGGCATCTTCAAAGCCAAGTGGCGGCAAAAGGCTGGCCGATCTGGGTTGCCATCTCAGTTGGCTAATCTACATTCTGCATCGTGCTTTGCACCCATTTGGCACCGCTGCTTACAACGGTCGAGGGTACGGACCTTGCACCAGCTCAAGGTACCGTTTTGCTGCTTGTAGACGAATCGGCTCCATCTCGCTACGCGCTGTCCCCGGCCCCCGCTGTGCCGGAGACAAATTCCGCGCCACCGGGGACAGATAAAGCTATTGCGGATCAATGGCTTGCGATTCGCGTCCCCGTTGTCCCCGTTGTTCCCGGTGCAAAAGTGGTGAACCTGAGTTTTTCGGCGGGCAGCGCCCGAAGTGCCGGCCGAACGGGCTGTGGACAACTTGAGCGCGCAATCTACATTTTGCGTTACGCGGTTACGGGGTGCGCTGCTCAATCTGGAGGCAGCGCGCCTAAGCGCTTGTGGTGCTTCGGGAATCTGGATTGGGGCCTGTGCACAACTCGCCCGCGCAAAGGTTGACAACGAACGTTATGTGAACCAAAGTCGATTATTTGGCCTGATTGATCGACATTGAGTGATGCGGTACGCTGCGCAGCAGCGTACTGAACGAGCTCAAGACCTGAAAGGAATGACCCATGACCCCCGCTGAGTTCGATGCGGCCCTGTCTGAGCTGGGCTGGAAGGGCAC
The DNA here is from genome assembly GCA_039808065.1 of Burkholderiaceae bacterium. Taxonomy (GTDB): domain Bacteria; phylum Pseudomonadota; class Gammaproteobacteria; order Burkholderiales; family Burkholderiaceae_C; genus Inhella. Next base: position 6,701 of record JBDHSJ010000142.1, read on the forward strand.
TGACTTCTGCCAGCGTGCCGGCCTGGTGCCGAACACCGTCTGGCGCTGGCGCAAAGGCGCCGTGGCGATCCCGGAATGGGTGCCCGAGTACCTGGGCGCCTTGCTTGAGCTGCAGCGCCTGCATGCGCGCTTCGTGGCCGTTCGCCGGGTGCCGGCTGCGGCAGCGCCGGAGGGTGCAGAACCGGGCGGCGGCGGGGTGCCCGAGCTGGCCCCGGAAGAGGGTTGACCGGGCCGGGCCTGGAGGCCCTAGCAAACGATCGTGCGGGTAACTTTGCGGGTAACTAGACCAAAAAAACAGGGCCGCTCATAGGAGAGTGTGATTGACCCCGGCACTAGTTCGCAAAGGTTCGCGGACACCCGAAAGGCCCAAGTCAATCAACGACTTGGGCCTTTTTCTTTGTCCTTTCGGGCGTCAGCCGGACCTCAGACCTTCCACGATGCCCAGCCGGGCTGCCCGCCAGGCGGGCAAGAAGCCGCCGACCAGGCCCATGGTCAGCGCGAAGAGCAGGGTCTGCAGCACGATTCCCGGAGTCAGAACGAAGCGAAAGGCCACCTCGGCAAAGGTCTGGAAGTTGGTGGTGCTCAGGTTCACGCCCTGCATGGCGCTGGCGCCCAGCAAACCCAAGAGCCCGCCGACGGCGCTGAGCAGCATGGCTTCGAGCAGGAAGGCCCACAGCACGGCGGGGCGCCGAAAGCCCAGGGCGCGCAGGGTGGCAATCTCAGCCGTGCGGCTGGCCACGGCCGCGAACATGGTGATCATGGCGCCGACGATGGCGCCGATCGAGAAGATCACCGACAGCGTGAGCCCCAGCACATTGATGAAGGTGGCCAGCCCGCGGCTCTGGCTCTCGTAGAACTGGCGCTCGGGCTGCAGGTCCAGGGTCAGGCGGGGGTCGGCGGCCGCGCGGGCGATGAAGGCGTCGGCGGCGCTGGGGTCTTGCAAGCGCAGCACCACGCTGGAGGCGTTCAGGCGGCGGAAGGCCTGCAGCATCTGTTCGCTGTCGCCCCAGATTTCCGAGTCGAAGCCGGTGCGGCCGGCGTCGAACACGCCCACGACGCGCCATTCGCGGCCGGCAAAGCGCAGGGTCTCGCCCAGGCCGGCGCCTTCGAAGCCGCGCGCCGCAGCCTGGCCGACGATGAGTTCGCTGGAGCCCGGGCGGAACATGCGCCCCTCGGTGATGCGCACCTGCGGGCGCAGCTGCAGGCCCACGGCGGAGGTGCCACGCACCGTGACGTTGCTGGGCTTGCCGCTGCCGCGCTTGGGCAGGTTGTTCAGCACCACCGGTTCCTGGCTGAGCAGGGGCTGGCCGTCCGCGCCGGTGGCCACGCCGGGCAGGCTGGCCAGCACGGCCGCCTGCTCGCGGCTCACGCCGGAGTTGATCTCGGCCCCGGCGCCCTTGCGCAAGGCCAGCAGGTTGTCGGCCGTGCCGGTGGCCACCAGCGTGGCCTTGATGCCCTCGCTCATCATCAGCACGGTGGCGAACACATAGACCACCAGGCCCAGGCCCGCTGCGGTGAGCAAGGTGGTGACGCGCCGCACCCAGAGGTTGCGGGCGATGTAGGCCAGGGGGAGTTGCTTGCCCAACATGGTGTCAGCCCACGTGCCGAAGGCCGTTGACGATGTCGATGCGCCCCATTTGCCAGGCCGGCCAGGCCGCGGCAATCAGGCCCACGCCCAGCGCCGCGCCGGCCTGCAGCCACAGCGTGGTGCTGGAGATCTGGAAGGTGGGCAGGATGCTGCCGATGGTGCTGGAGAAGGCGCTCGCAATCGGGAAGCTCACCGCCATGCCCAGCGCGCCGCCGATCACGGCGATCAGCAGGCTCTCCCCCAGCAGCAGGCGGCTGACGAAGCCGGGGCCGAAGCCCAGGGCCTTGAGGGTGGCGTACTCGGCCAGGCGCTCGCGCGCGGTCATGGTCATGGTGTTGGCCATCACCGCCAGGATGATGAGCACGATGATGAAGCTCACCGCCTGGATGGCGACCAGGATCTGCTCGCTCATCGACACAAAGCTGAGCTGGAAGGCCGATTCGGTTTCGGTCAGGGTCTCGGCCAGCGAGTTCTTGAACTGCAGGTCCACCTGCTGGCTGATTTCCGCCGCGCGTTCGGGCTGGTCGATGCCCAGCACGTAAACGCCCACGGCATCGGCCCGCTTGGGAAAGCGCTGCTTGATGAACTCGTTCAGCAGCGCCCAGTGGAAGAGCAGCTGGTTTTCGTCGGTGTTGGCTTCGGCGCCGTCCCAGATGCCGCGCAGCGTGAAGCTCCAGGTGCCGGGGTAGATGGTGCCGCGCAGCGCGATCGTGTCGCCCACCTTCCAGCCATGCTGGTTGGCCAGCTTGCGGCCCACGATGGCGCCCTGGCGGTCGCGCAGGAAGGCGGCCTTCTCGTCTTCGCTCAGGCGGTACTCGGGGTAGAGCTTGAGGTAGCTGGGTGGGTCCACCGCGAACTGCGGAAAGAAGTTGCGCTCGGTTTGGTAGATGCCGCCGAACCAGTTGGCCCAGGAGATGGTGTGCACCCCGTCAATGCCGCGGATGCGCTCCACATAGCTCTTGGGCAGGGCGAAGGTCAGGCTGATGGCGCTGCGTGCCACCAGCCGGGTGCTGGAGCTGGCCTGCACGCCCGTGTACCAGGCCTCGTTCACCGTGCGCAGCAGGCCGAAGGCGGCAATCGCCACCACCAGGCCCAGCAGGGTCAGGCCGGTGCGCAGCGGGTGGCGGAAGGCGTTGCGCAGCAGCAGCTTGAGCAGGAACATGGCTTCAAGCCCCGTCCACCAGGACGCCTTTTTCCAGCTCCACCAGGCGACGAGCGCGCGCGGCGGCCTTGGGGTCGTGGGTCACCATCACGATGGTCTTGCCCAGCTCCTGGTTCAGGCGCTGCAGCAGGGCCAGCACCTCTTCGGCGGTGTGGCGGTCCAGGTCGCCGGTGGGCTCGTCGGCCACGATCAGCGTGGGGTCGGTCACCAGCGCGCGGGCAATCGCCACGCGTTGCTGCTGGCCGCCGGAAAGTTCATTGGGCAGGTGGTCCAGGCGGTCGCCCAGGCCCACCAGCTCCAGCGCGGCCAGCGCATGGGCGCGGCGCTGCTTGGCCGACAGGTTCGTCAGCAGCAGCGGCAGCTCCACGTTCTCCAGCGCATTGAGCACCGGCATCAAGTTGTAGAACTGAAAAATGAAGCCGACGTTCGTGGCCCGCCAGTCGGCCAGGTGGGCTTCACTGAGCTGGCCGATCTGCGTGCCGCCGATCTCGATGCTGCCGGCCGTGGGCTGGTCGATGCCCGCCAGCAGGTTCAAGAGCGTGCTCTTGCCCGAGCCGCTCGGGCCCATCAGGGCAATGAAGTCGCCGGCGGGCACGTCCAGGTCGATGCCCTGCAGCACGGGAATGGTCTGGTCGCCGCGGCGGTAGGCCTTGGTGAGGCCGCGCAGGCGGATCAGGGGCGTGCTCATCGCGCGGCCGTGCGTACCCGCTGCCCGTCCTTCAGCCCGCCGGCCGGGGGCAGGGCCAGGCGATCGCCGCCAGCCAGCGCTTTGGCTTGGTTCGCGTCGGCGGCCTGAACGGCCACGCTGTCGCCCAGCTTCTGGCCGGGCTTCACCGCCACCGCCTGCACGCGCTCTCCCTCGGCGTCCTTGGTGAGCTTCCACACGCGCTGGCCGTCCAGGGCCTTGGCGGGCACGGTCAGCAGGGGCTGCTGCTCGGCGTCGCTGGGGCGCTGGCTCAGGAAGAAGACCTTGGCGCTCATCTCGGGCAGGATGGCTTCGTCGAGCTTCTCGAACTGCACCTTGGTCATCACGGTGGCCTTGGCGCGGTCCACCGTGGGCACGATGCTGGCCACCTGGCCGCGGAAGCGCTTGCCGGGCAGGGCGTCCAGGGTGATTTCCACCGGCTGGCCCTTGCGCACCAGGGCCAGATTGCTCTCGCTCACATCGGCCTCCACCTCCAGCGTGGAGAGGTCGGCCAGGGTCAGCACCGCGCCCTGCGAGCCGGCGGCGTTCGAAAAGGGCGTGATCAGGTCGCCCACATTGGCGTTCTTGGCCAGCACCACGCCCTCGAAGGGCGCGCGGATCTCGGTGAAGCCGGCGTTGACCTGCTGCAGCCCCAGCTGCGCGCGCGC
>JBDHSJ010000143.1:0-10739 GCA_039808065.1 Burkholderiaceae bacterium
AAGCACATCAGCGCGGAGCCGAGGGGAATGGCGGCATAGACGACCCAGGTCGGCCACTCCAGATCCGGCGTCGTCGGGCCTTCGAACAGACCCTCGATCGACAGGCCGAAGGCCTTGTAGATCGCGTAATGGGCGCCGTTCTCCCACACAAAGGTGGCACCGAGCGCGGAGATCACGCCGGTGAAGAGCGCGCCGGCCAGCAGTCCGAGGACGATGAACTTGTTGCGCATCGCCGCGTTCAGGCGGTTGATCAGGACGTCGACGCCCACATGGATGCCGGTACGGACGCCATAGGCGGCGCCGAACTTGGCCATCCACACGAACATGATGATGCAGAGCTCCTGGGCCCAGCCGAAGTTCAGGCCCAACAGCCAGTTCTGCACGCCCGGGATGGCCAGACCCGACAGATAGCGGTGCAGCACCGCCGCGAAGATGATCAGCGTGGCCGCGCCGATCAGGAAGGTGATCAGACCTTCCTCCAGGTGGTCAAGGATGCGCATGCCGGCTCCTGTTCAGCAGCAAGGGGGACCCCGGCGCGCGGCCAGGGTCGTGCGGTATCGCCCTCAGGGGTTCAGAGCTTCGAAGGATCGAAGCCGGTCTCCTTGTAGACGGCGCTCAGCACGTCCTGGCCAATGCGGGAGGCCATCTCCTGGTGCACCTTGACCAGCGCCTTCTTCATCGCCTGGCGCTCCGCCACGCTGAGCGCGTGCACCTGGGTCTTGCCGCTGGCCTTGACCTTTTCCAGCGCGGCGTCGTTCTCCTCCTTGGCAATGCGGTTCGCGTAGGCAGTGCTCTCGGCCATGGCCTGCTCCAGCTTGCCGCGCACATCGGCTGGCAGGCCGTCCCAGAACTTCTTGTTGGTGATCACCGCATAGCCCAGGTAGCCGTGGTCGCTCAGCGTCACATGCTTCTGCACCTCGTGCATCTTCTGCGTGTAGAGGTTGCTGTGCGGGTTCTCAGTGCCGTCCACCACCCCGGTCTGCAGGGCTTGGTAGACCTCGGAGAAGGCCATCACCTGCGGCAGGGCGCCCAGGGCGCGCATCTGCGATTCGAGCACCTTGCTGGATTGGATGCGCAGCTTCTGTCCCTTGAAGTCATCCAGGGTCTTGAGCGGCTTGTTGGCGCTGAAGGACTTGAAGCCGTTGTCCCAGAACGCCAGCCCCTTGATGCCACGGCCTTCCAGCTTGCCCAGCAGCATCTTGCCCACCGGGCCCTGGGTGACCTTGTGCAATTCCTCGTAGTTGTCAAAGATGAAGGGCAGGTCGAAGACCTCAAACTCTTTGGCGCCCAGCGGGCCGAACTTGGCGAGGGACGGCGCGAGCATCTGCACCGCGCCGAGCTGCAGCGCCTCCATCTCTTCCTTGTCCTTGTAGAGGGTGCTGTTGGCATAGACCTCGACCTTGACCTTGCCCCCGGTCAGTTCGGTTGCACGCTTGGCGAAGAACTCGGCCGCCTTGCCCTTGGGGGTGTCATTCGCCACCACATGGCTGAACTTGATCACGATCGGGGCTTGCGCCCAGCTCAGGCCGGCCGCCAGCAGGGCGGTGCTGAGAATGGCCAGACGGCGGGTGCGGGCAAACAGGCTCATGGCGGTCTCCAGGGTGGAATGGGATGGCGCCGATTGTGGAAACCTCGACGTCCGTGCGTCAGTTGTGGACTTCCACATTTCTGCCGCCACCGTGCCCTCCCGGCCACAGCCCTGCGTAGAGTGGCGCCATGCCCGCGCTGTTCCGATTGCTGCTTCGCCTGCTGCGCCGTGGCCTGTGGGCGCTGCCGGCCCTGCTGGCCCTGGTCTTCGTGGCCGCCGTGCTGGCCTGGGCACTGACGGATGAAGCTGCCGAGCGTGAGCGCGAGCGCCAGACGCTGATTGCCGACACGCTCAGCGCCGCCACCCCGCTGCGCGCTCAGTTGGCGCTGGAACGCGCCGCGTTGCGCAACCTGGCCGCCACGCTGCGTGAGCGTCCTGACGCCCTGCTCGGCGCTCAGCCCGAGGTCGAAGCCGGCCTGCAAAGCCTGTGGACCGGCATCACCTGGCTGGACGGCGACAACCGCGTCAAGGAGCAGCTGCCGCTGCAGCCGCGTCGCAACGAGGGCCTGAGCCTGCACCTGCAGCAGCCCTTGCCGCAGGGCAGTCTGGTGCTGCGCTACAGCCCGGCCCAACTGCTCAAGCAGGCCCTGCCCTGGTGGTTGGCGCGACGTTACGACGTGCAGATCATTGACGGCAACGAGCAGGTCATCGCCGCGCTGACGCATGCGCCAGTGCGCATGGAGGCCGACACGCGCCCCAGCTACCGCGTCGCGCTGGACGACAGCGCACCCGACGCCAGCCTGGAGCTGATCCTGCGCGAGCCCAGCCCGGCCGGCCTGCGCCCGCTGGTGGGCGTGCTGATCGCGGGCTTCATCCCCCTGAGCATGGCTGCGAGCTGGGGCTTGCGCCGCCAAATGCAGCGTGTACAGCGCGCCGAAGCGCGTTGGCGCGCCGAGGCCGCCTGGCGTGCCGCGGTGGAAAACAGCGCCCTCGTCGGGTTGCGCGCCCGCGATGGCGCCGGCCGCCTGCTGTCCGTCAACCGCACGTTTTGCGAGCTGGTGGGCTTCAGCGAGGCCGAACTGGTGGGCCGCGCGCCGCCCATGCCCTATTGGCCACCCGACGCCATCCAAGAGGTGATGCAGCGCAGCGAACGCAGCCTGGCCGGTCAGGCGCCGCGCGAGGGCTACGAGGCGCGCTGGCGTCACCGCAGCGGCCGCGAACTGGACGTGCTGGTGTTCGAGTCGCCACTGGTGGACGCCGCCGGCCAGCAGATCGGCTGGCTGGGGACCATCCTCGACATCACCGAACGCAAGCGCCTGGCCGAGCGCGAGGCGCGCCAGGTGGAGGCCCAAGCGCAGGCCGCGCGCCTGACCATGCTAGGCGAGGTGGCCTCCACGCTGGCCCATGAGCTGAACCAGCCGCTCACGGCGATCGCGAGCTACAACGCCGGCGTCCTCAATTCCCTGCAGCGCCTGGGCGTGGCAGACGCGCCGGTGCTAGGCGCCCTGCAGCGCCTGGGCGAGCAGGCCGCCCAGGCCGGCCGCGTGGTGCAGCGCATCCGCCAGTTCCTGACCCGCCATGAGCCCCAGCTGGAACCCTGCGCCCTGAACCCGGTGCTCGAATCGGCCCTGGGCCTGATGGCCAAGGAGTTCCAGCGCCGCGCTATCGAGGTGGAGGTGCAGCTGGACCCTGCCCTGCCCATGGTGCAGGCCGACGCGGTGCTGATCGAGCAGGTCGCCATCAACCTGCTGCGCAATGCGGGCGACGCCCTGCGCGAGCAGCCCGAGCCGCGCCGCATCGGGCTCAGCAGTCGCAGCGCCGGAGGCTTCGTCATCGTGGACGTCTGCGACAACGGCCCTGGCCTGGCCGGCCGCCCTCCGGAAGCGCTGTTCGCCCCCTTCTACAGCACCAAGCCCGAGGGCATGGGCATGGGCCTGGCCATCTGCCGCTCCATCGTCGAGGCGCACCATGGCGTCCTCGACGCTGGCGCCGCCGCTCTCGGTGGCGCACGCTTCTCCTTCAGCCTGCCCTGCCCATGAGCACTGACGACGCCCTGGTCCATCTGGTGGACGACGAAGATGCCGTGCGCGATGCGCTGGCCTTTCTGCTCGGCTCGCGCGGCCTAACCGTGCGCAGCTACGCCAGCGGCCCCGAGCTGCTGGCCGCGCTGGACGGACCGCACGCTCCGCCCCTGGGCGTGTTCCTGCTCGATGTGCGCATGGAGCCCATGAGCGGCACCCGCCTGCACGACGAGCTGCTGGCCCGCGGCCTGCACAACCCCGTGCTGTTTCTGACCGGCCATGGCGACATCCCGATGGTCGTCGCAGCCCTCAAGAAGGGCGCCTTCGACTTCCTGGAAAAGCCCTACAGCGACAACGCCCTGGTGGACCGCATCGAACAAGCCCTGGCCGTGGCCCGCGCCATGCGCAGCGAAGGCTCGCGCAGCGCCGAGCGCCAGGCCCGCCTGGGCAGCCTGACTGAGCGCGAGCGCGAGGTCATGCAGCGCGTGGCGGCGGGCAAGCTGAACAAGGTGATTGCGGACGAGCTGCATGTCTCGGTCCGCACGGTGGAGGTGCACCGGGCACGGGTGTTCGCGAAGCTGGGGGTGCGCTCGGCGGCGGAGCTGGCGACGCTGCTGGCGGGTTGATTCCGCTGCAGCCGCAACATCTGTTTACGAGCTCCCGACCAGCCGGTGCACAGTCGCAGAGTCTTCCTGGAGCATCGACATGAAAGCCCTGCACACCCTCAGCGTCTTGAGCCTCTCCCTCCTTCTGAGCGCCTGTGGCGGCGGTCGTGAACCCGAGGTGACGCCACAAGGTGTGCGGGATCTGGTGAGCGTCATGCACAGTCAAGGCACGAGCGCCGGCCCCAATCGTCGAGCGCAAGCACAGAGCGCGATCGGCGCCAAGGAACTGCTGGACTGGGCCGAGTACCGATATGCCGAGAGCTTCCCCAAGGGGCCGGCCAGCATCAGCCTGGACTACCAGGGTGTGACCTACACCGTGCGGGCCTACCCCAATGGCAACTACCTCGGAGTAACCGAGGACGGCGGCATCTACGGTCTGGGGCCGTTCACGAACAACAATCTTCGGGGCTTCGGTCGCATCGCCGACTACGCCAGCCAGATTCAGGCCGACAGCTGCTATGTCTACCCAACCAACTGCCCGACCAACCCGCCGAACAACACCCTGAACGGCTGCACCATGGCCGCATCCGAAGCCTTGAAGCTCGGCAACCGTCTGAAGCTGGAGTACACGGTCAGTACCACCGGCAGCGCGGCGAGCTCCGGCCAGTACACCCTGGACACCCTGGTGGCACAGCACACACCCTTCGCTGGATCCAGCGCCGTTCAAAGCACTTACACGCTCTCGGGTACCTCGACGACAGCGGGTGTGACCACGATCAGCACGATCACGGGCAAGGATTACGCACAGGAAGCCGCCAATGGCCTGATCCTGAACCTCGGCGACGAAGTGGAGTCGGACATCCGCACGCCGCAGGGCAATCTGCAGAGCACGACGCGAACCGTGTATGCGCCGGCCTATCTGAACAGCGAGTTCACCTTGCTGCCTGGCCAGTCGCTCACCCGGACGGTGGGCGCACGGGTGACCAGTTCCAGCATCATCAACGGCGTACCCACCCAGGCCACGGAACGCGACCAGAGCCATACCGAGACCGTGACCTTTGAACTGCGCGAGAACGTCAGCGTCCTGGGCCGAAGCTACGACAGCTGCCGCTACCGCGAAACACGCGCCAACTCCAGTGAGGTCACAACGACTTGGTACCTATACGGCATGGGCATTCCGGTGCGCACGCAGCTCGTGGGCAGTGGCAATGAAGAGTTGACGGAACTCAAGAGCGGCAGCCTGAACGGCGCCCCTCTCTAAGCAGCAGAGGCGCAGGCCTCGCGTCACGCGCGGGCCATCACGGGCAGCCTCACTCGGCTGCCAAGTGCCGCTCCACCAGCTGCAGCACCCTGCCGTCCTGCAGCACGCGGCGGTGCCCCAGCCCCTCGGTGCACTGGAGCACCGCCTGCGCTGCGCCGTCGGCTAGCGCGAGGCTGCCGGCCACTGGGGCAGTGCGGTCGGCAAGGTCATGCACCAGCAGTGTGGGCTGCTTGAGTCGGGGGGCCAGCCAAGCGGGGTCGAACTGGGCCATGTCCACACCCACACGCTGCTCAATGCGCCTCTGCATGCGTTCGGCCAAAGTCTCGCCCACCCCCATGGCGGCAGCAAACCAGCTCAGGAACAGACGGGGTGGCGGTGCGAGCGCGATCAGTGCGGCACGCTGCACCGGCAGGCCACGCGCCATGGCATGGGCGCTGGCCACGGCGCCGAGTGAATGCGCCACCACACCTTGCCAGGGTCCGAAGCGCGCGGTGACCGCAAACAGCGCACGCACCCATTGCCCCAGGTTGGTGCGCCACCCGCCCGCACGACCGTGCGCAGGCAAATCGAGCAAGACTGGCGCCAGGCCGGCACCGAGCAGCCGGTCTCCTAGCGTTCGCAGCTGCTGGGCGTCTCCGGCCCACCCGTGCACCAGCAGCACGCGCGGCGCGTCGGGCAGGGCCTCGGCGTGCTGCCACACGCCGAGATGGCCGCTCTCGAACGGCAACTCGCTCAGGACCCAGGGCGCCGGCACCGGCCGGGCGCGCGCCAGGCGCTTGGTGGGCAAGGGCGTGAAGAACAGGCCCAAGGCCAGTCGCGTGCTGAGCCGGGGTGCCAGCCGGTCCAGGCCGCGCAGCATGCCGGCCACGGCGCGCGCCGGCGCGCTGGTGAAGAAGGCGGCTGCCGGGTTGGGGTTGATGAGCTGCATGGTTCGCTCCATTTCGCACGTTCGTGCTTTTAAAGATCAAGAAAAAGCCCGCTCATTGGAGAACGGGCTCAGTGTCTGGCGGGCTGGGGCTGGCTGGCCTGCACCAGGCGCTGCCAGGCGGCCCAGGCGCGGGCCGGGGCTTGCGGGTCGCGCAGGAAGCGGGCGTCGCGCAGCAGGCCGGTGAACAGCGCATCCATCTCGAAGACCAACTGCACCGGGTCCACATCAGCCGCCAGATGGCCGGCATCGATGGCCTGCTGCACGGTGCGGCGAAGCGCTGCCCGCCAGCGCTGCACGCCGTCCAGCAATTGCTCGCGCACCGGGCCCTCGCGGTCGTCGTACTCGAAGGCGCCGGCGCAGTAGAGGCAGCCATTGCCCTGGGCCAGATCGCCGGCCCGCTTGACCCAGAGCTGCATGATGGCGTTCAGGCGCGGCAGGCCCCGCGGCTCGCGCATCGCCGGTGTGAACACAGCCTGCAGGAAGCGCCGGTCGTATTCCTGGATCACCGCCAACTGCAGGGCTTCGCGCGAACCGACGCGCGAGAACACCCCACTCTTGGACAGCGCCAGTCGCTTGGCCAGTTCGCCGATGCTGAGACTCTCCAGACCTTCGTCGATCGCCATCTGCAAGGCGGTGTCCACGATGGCCTGCAGCGTCAGCTCGCTGCGCTCGGTCTTGGTTTCCATAGATTCCATTTTCGTACGAACGTGCGAATTCTGCAAAGGCCGCTCCACAACATGGTTGTCAGACAGCCCGTGCAAACCCTATGCGCGTTCACCAGCGCGCTCCCTAGAGTCGTTCGACTACCCAGGGGAGCAGCACATGGAATGGTTGAAACAAGTCCGCATCGGGCCGCGGCTGGCCCTCGCTTTCGGCGTCATCCTGGCGCTCTTGATCCTGGTGGCCGTACAGGGTCGTGTCGGGCTGGGTCGGGTCAACGCAGGCCTTGAAACGGTCTACCTGGACCGCACGGTGCCTTTGCAGCAATTGGGCGACATCAGCCGTCTGACGGTGCGCAACCGCTTTCTGCTGGCAGAGATGATGCTCCGGCCGGAGCCCGCCACGATCGAGAAGCACGCGAAGGAGATGGCCGAGAACATCAAGGCCATCGACGAACTGCAGAAGGCTTACCTCGCCACCTCGCTGACGCCCGAGGAAAAGCAACTGGCCGAGCGCTATGTGGCGGCACGCACCGCCTATGCCCAGCAGGGCCTGATTCCGGCACGCACGGCCCTGTTGGCAGGCGACATGGACACCGCCCGCCAGATCTACGACAACAAGGTGAGCGAGATGGCGCCCGCGGTAGCGGCCTCTCTGGCAGCACTGGTCAAGTTGCAAGTCGCAGAGGCCAAGAAGGAGTACGACCAAGCCAAGGCCATCGAGGCGCAGGTGGAATGGATCAGCCTTGTGGCCGCCCTCGTGGCACTCAGTCTCGGCGGTTGGTTGGGTTGGTGGATCACCCGATCCATTACCCAGCCCGTGTCCAGCGCCGTCGACCTGGCCGAAAAGGTGGCGGCCGGTGACCTTCGCACCGAGATCGAGGTGCGCGGCCGCGACGAGGTGGCACAACTGCTGCGCTCGCTGGGCCAGATGAACGAAAGCCTGGTGAAGATCGTCAGTCAGGTGCGGCACAGCTCCGATTCGATCGCCACCGGATCCGCCGAAATCGCGACCGGCAATGCCGACTTGTCACAGCGCACCGAAGAACAGGCATCCAATCTGCAGCAGACCGCGGCCTCGATGGAACAGATGAGCGCCACGGTCAAACAGAACGCCGACATCGCTCGCACCGCCACCCAACTCGCCACTTCGGCCAGCGGGGTGGCGGCCAAGGGAGGTGAAGTGGTGGGTCGCGTCGTCAACACAATGGACGAGATCACCAGCAGCTCGCGCAAGATCGTCGACATCATCGGCACCATCGATGGCATCGCCTTCCAGACGAACATCCTGGCCTTGAACGCCGCCGTGGAAGCCGCACGGGCCGGCGAGCAGGGGCGCGGCTTCGCCGTGGTGGCGGGCGAGGTGCGCGTGCTGGCGCAGCGCAGCGCCGAAGCGGCCAAGGAGATCAAGAGCCTGATCAGCCAAAGCGTCGAGAAGGTGGACACCGGCTCGGCCCTGGTGGCCGAGGCTGGCGCGACGATGGGCGAGATCGTGGTCCAGGTACGGCGCGTGGCCGATCTGATCGGCGAGATCGACGCTGCCAGCGGCGAGCAGGCCAAGGGCATCGGGCAGGTCAGCGAGGCCGTCAACCAGCTTGATCAGGTGACGCAACAGAACGCCGCGCTGGTGGAGGAATCGGCCGCCGCGGCCGAGAGCCTGAAGCACCAGGCCGCCAAACTGGCCGAGGTGGTGGATGTGTTCAAGCTGCGCGAGGCGCAGGCCCAGCGCCCCGCCGCTGCGCCCCCTCGCGCACGCCCAGCGGCCACGGCGCGGCCCGCGGCTGCCAAGCCCACAGCACCCCGGGTGGCCACACAAGCTGCGGCGGCAAGCGCCGGAGCGGGCGGCGATTGGGAGTCGTTCTAGCGGCAGGAAGGATCTGGGCCTTGCGACAGGGAGGCCCGGTCTCGTTCAACCCGCCAAGCTCTTAGCCCCGCAGTCCCTCGGCCCCTCAGCCCCTCAACCCCTCATGGCCGCCGCGAAGTCCTCGGACCCGAACGGCGACATCGCCCCGATCCCTGCGGCCCGCGCCGCCACCGCCCCGATCACCAGCAGCGCCGGACTCGCCAGGCCTTCGCGCTGCTGCGTGGCGCTCAGGCTGTCCAGGCTGCAGACCGCCTGACGCTGCGCCGGCGTGTGAGCGGCGCTGACGATGGCGGCCGGCGTGCTGCCGGGCAGGCCGGCCGCCATCAACCGGGCCTGCAGTTCGGCACAGCGCGCCACGCCCATGTAAATGACCAGGGTCAGGCCGCTGCGCGCCAGCGCCGCCCAATCGGGCTCGGCACAGCCCTCACCGGCATGGCCGGTGACGAGGATGACGCCCGGGCTGTGGCGGCGGTCGGTGACGGGAATGCCAACCGCCGCCGGGCCGGCGATGCCGCTGGTGAGCCCGCTCACCACCTCCACGTCCAACCCGGCCGCGCGCAGGGCATCGACTTCTTCCCCGCCGCGGCCGAATACGAAGGGGTCACCGCCCTTGAGGCGCACGACGCGCTGGCCCGCCAGGGCCTCGCGGACCATCAGCGCGTGAATGAAGTGCTGGTCCGTCGAGATGCAGCCGCCGCGCTTGCCCACGCGCAGCAGGCGCCCTCTCACGAGCGCCAGTACGCGCGGGTCGATCAGGTCGTCGGCCAGCACGACGTCGGCCGCCTCGATGCGCTTGAGTGCGCGCAGGGTCAGCAGCTCAGGGTCACCGGGGCCGGCGCCCACCAGGGCCACGGGGTGGAGCGGGTGGATGGTGTTCATGCGGGCACTCCTTCGTTCACATAGCGGCGCAAGGCGGGCAGGCAGGAACCGCATTGGGTGCCGCACTTCAGCGCGGCTTGCAGCGCCTCGAGGCTGTCGGCACCGCCGGCCAGGCAGGCGCGGATCTGGTCCTCGCGCACACCGAAGCAGTTGCACACCTGCGGGCTACGCGGTGCGCCCAGCAGGCTCTCGGGCGGCTGGCCCGGGCTGAGCAACCAGCGGCCCAGGGCCAAGGCGCTGCGGCGCTCGCGCCAAAGCGGCTGCAGCCAGGCGCCCTCGTCCAGCTCGCCCACACGCAGCAGGGCCTGCAGGCGCTCGCCCTCCAGGCGCAGCAGGCGCAGGCGGCCGCGGCCGGCATCGGCGTAGCGGTGGCTGCCGGGCGCGTCCAGGCCCAGGGCCTGGCTCAGCGCCTGCAAGGTGGCGGGCTCGGGGGCCTGGGCGCAGGCGGCCTCGAAGGCCCAGCCTTGCAGGTCGGGCTCGTCCGTGGGAACGGGCAGGCAATGGGCGTAGGGGAAGTCGGCCAGACGCGCTCGCAAGGCCGCGCGCAGGGCCGCACCCTGGGCGGCCGGCACCCAGGCACAGGCGCTCACTCGCCAGGGCAACGGGGCCGCTTCGACGGCCAGGGCGCTGAACTTCAGTTCGGGCTGCTGCGAATCCGGGCAGCGGGCGCCGCTGGCCAGGGCGTTGATGCCCGCACCCGCCACGAATTCGCTGCCCCAATGCATGGGCAGATCGGCCTGGCCCGGGGCCACGCGCGCATCCAGGGCCAGGGGCAGCAGCAGCTCGCCACGCGCGCTCTTGAGCCGCAGCAGCTCCCCTTCTGCAAGCCGGCGGCGCGCAGCGTCCTGCGGGTGCAGCTTCAGGGCCGGCGCTCCCTCGTGCGCGAACAGACCCGGCACCGTGCCGCTGCGGCTCATGGCATGCCATTGGTCGCGCAGCCGGCTGGTGGTGAGCTGCAGCGGGTACTTCGCGCTCGCGCTCTCGGCCGGGGCGC
>JBDHSJ010000144.1:0-10693 GCA_039808065.1 Burkholderiaceae bacterium
CGGCCTGCTCTGCCGCGGGCGCCGCCTGCGCGGCCGGCGCGGCCGGGGCCGCCGGTGCGGGCGGCGCCGTGGCCACGATCGCCGGGCGGACCTCAACCGGCTGCTCGATGGCTGGCGCGGCGGCCACGGCCGGTTTCGCCGGTGCGGTTGCCGGCAAGGCCTGCGGCGCGCTTCGCGTGCGCGGCGGCGCCGCCTGGTCGGCAAGGACCGGCGCGGCGGCGGCCGGAACGGGCTCCGCTGGCGCCTGGGCGATCTGCACGGCAGAGGCGGCTGGAGCGGCAGAAGTAGCCTCCGGCTGCGCAGCCGGCGCCGGTGCCTGCTGGGCCAAGCGCCAATCAGGCTGCACGGAGCCACCCCGCCAGGGCAGCAGGGCGCCGAGCACGCCGATCAGCAGGCCAGCGCCCAGGGCCCAGGGCAGCAGCGAGCGGCCCTGGGTCGACTTGGACGCTGCCGGCCCGGCGGTCTGCAGCACAGGCTCGGCTTGCAGGTGCGGCGGCGGCAGCGCCGCCAGCAGGCGGGCGCGGCGGGCGGCACGCTGAGCGTCAGGCGCCGCCAACTGGTCTTGATAGGCCTGACGGAATTCCTCCAGCCCTTCCAGCTCGGGCGGCAGGGGCTGACGCGGCTCAGACATCGGCGGTCCTCCAGGCCTGCAGGCGCTGGCGCAGCGCGTCGCGGGCATAGCGCAGCCGCGTCTTGGCGGTTTCCAGCGGCACCTGCGTCAGCGCGGCAATCTCCTGCAGGCTGAGCTCGTCGAAGCTGAACAGCACGAAGGCCTCGCGCTGCGCCAGCGGCAGGGCCTCGACGGCCTCGACCACGGCTTCGGCCATGCGCGCGGCTTGCACACGTTCGGGCGGCTGCAGGCGCGGGGCGTCGGGCAGGGCCTCGGCGCTGTCCAGCAGCTCCCAGCCGGCACGGCCCTGCTGGCGCTGCCAGTCGAGCACGCGGTTGCGGGCGATGGTGAACAGCCAGGTCACGAAGCGGGCCTTGGCTTCGTCGTACTGCGCGGCCGCGCGCGCCACGGCGAGCCACACTTCCTGGTGCAGGTCCTCGGCGGTGGCGGCGTCGGCCGGGTAGAGCAGGCGGCGCAGGTAGTCGAAGCTCTTGCGGTCATGGCGGTCGTAGAGCCGCGCGAAGGCCTGGGCGTCGCCGGCGCAGTGGCGGCGTAGCAGTTCGGCATCGCTGGGCTCCTCCATCGCGGCAGTGTGTCACCTGCCGCGCTCACCAACCCCGGTGAGGTGGGTCGGGCACATAGCCGGGGCTGGCCGGGAACGCGTTCGGCTGCAGCATCGCCACCGGCGGGCGCGGCAGCACGCCTTGAGCAATCAGATTGGCGCGGCTGTCGTACCAGAGCTGCTGCACCCAGGCCGGCTGGCTGCTGCGGCGCTCGAAGGCGGTGCGGCTGACCGGCGACCACTCGCGCTGGCCATGCGCCGTGCCCAGGCGCTCGCGACGCTCGGCGCGGGCATCGGCCGTTGCACCCGCCGATTTGGCGGCCGCCTGGCTGGAGAGCTGGTCGCGCGCCGCGGCTTCCGCGGCGGGCGCCGCATGGACCTGCGGTGCGGGCATTGGGGGCGGTTCGGGCAGCGCCTCCTGGAACACCGCCACGCCGATAACGCCGACATGGTCGGGCCGGCCGGTGCGCGCGGCATAGCTGTCGCGCAGGGCGGCGAACTCGAAGGCCGCGACTTGGCTGTCACTCTTGCGCCAGCCGCTGATGTCGGCCTGCTGGCCGGGGTCCAGCACATAGCCGGTCTGGTGCCAGGCGGCGGTCTCGCCGCTGACCACGTTGACGCCATCGACCGAGAGAACCACCAGCAGGCGATCGGGCCCGCGGTTGTAGAGGCGGATGGCGTAGCGCGAGCCGGGCTCGCCAGCGCTGTAGGCGCGGCCACGCTGCCAATGGCGCGGCAGGGGCTGGCCGCTGGCGCGGTCGATCAGCTGCCAGTCCAGCGGCGCCGGCGGCGGGCTGGTGGCCTGGGCACAGCCCGCACTCAGGCTGCCGAGCAGGGCGGTGGCCAGCAGGAAGGCGCGGCGTTGAGGGGTGCGGGTCATGGGGCTCTCCTGGTCAGGGGTTCTGGCCCGCCGGGCTGGCAGACCTTGACCCTTGTACGCAGCGGGGCCCCGAACGGGGTGAATCAGCGCGAAGCCGAACTGCCGCCTGCCGCGCTGGCCGGCCGCGCCGGGATGATGCGGACGTCGATCGGCTGCGGGCCGGACGCCTTCGCCGCCGGCGCCGAGGCCACCGGCATGGGCTTCAGGCGGAACACCAGCGGTGTGCTGGCATCCCAGGGGCGCAGCACCAGCAGCGCCACCAGCACGATCAGCGGCAAGGCCCACCAGCCATGGCGCAGCGCGCTGCGCGGGCTCTTGGCTGTGAAGCGAGCCTCAGGCCGCATGCAGGCTCACCCGCGCGAACTGACGCTTGCCGACCTGCAGCACATAGGTGCCGGGTTCGAGCTTCAGGCCCTTGTCGCTGATGACGACACCGTCCACGCGCACGCCGCCCTGCTCGACCTTGCGCAGGCCCTCGCCGTTCGAAGGCACCAGGCCGGCCGACTTGAGCAACGCACCGATGCCCATCGGCGCGCCGTGCACCGTCACCTCGGGGATTTCATCGGGAATGCCGCCGCGGGCGCGGCGCTCGAAGTCTTCCTGCGCGGCCTCGGCTGCGGCGGCGCCGTGGAAGCGCGTGGTGATCTCGCGCGCCAGCGCCACCTTGGCATCCTTGGGGTTGCGGCCGCCGGCCACCTCCGCCTTGAGCTTCTCGATCGCGGCCAGCGACTCGAAGCTCAAGAGCTCGTACCAGCGCCACATGAGCTCGTCCGAGATCGACAGCACCTTGGCGTACATGGTGTTGGCTGGCTCGGTGATGCCGATGTAGTTGTTCTTGGACTTCGACATCTTCTCGACGCCGTCCAGGCCTTCGAGCAGGGGCATGGTCAGGATGCACTGCGGTTCCTGGCCGTACTCCTGCTGCAGCTGGCGGCCCATCAGGAGATTGAACTTCTGGTCGGTGCCGCCGAGCTCCAGGTCGCTTTTCAGTGCCACCGAGTCATAGCCCTGCATCAGCGGGTACAGGAACTCGTGCAGCGAAATCGGCGTCTGCGCGGCGTAGCGCTTGGTGAAGTCGTCGCGCTCCAGCATGCGTGCCACCGTGGTCTTGGCGGAGAGCTGGATCAGGCCCATGCTGCCCAGGGCGATCGACCACTCGGAGTTGTAGCGAATCTCGGTCTTGCTCGGGTCCAGCACCAGGCTGGCCTGCTTGTAATAGGTCTCGGCGTTGGCCTTGATCTGCTCGGGCGTGAGCGGCGGCCGGGTGCTGTTGCGGCCGCTGGGGTCGCCGATCAGGCTGGTGAAGTCGCCGATCAGGAAGATCACGGTGTGCCCGAGATCCTGCAGCTGGCGCATCTTGTTCAGCACCACGGTGTGCCCGATGTGAATGTCCGGCGCTGTCGGATCCAGGCCCAGTTTGATGCGCAGGGGCTGGCCGGTGGCGGCCGAGCGGGCCAGTTTCTTCAGCCAGGCGTCCTCGGGCAGCAGTTCCTGGGCGCCGCGCAGGCTGATGGCCATGGCCTCGCGCACGGCGTCGGTGATCGGGTGTTCGGTGGGGCTCATAGCGGATGGCGGCTCGAATCAAGGGTTAACCCTTGAATTTGGATCTGTGACAGGAGTTTGCTGCGGAGTTTCCCGGCTGCCACGGCGGCGCCCGCCGATAGAATCGCGCCTTCGTTCCGACCTCGCCGGCCCGTCTGCCCAGCAGCGGCGCCAACGGCGAAAGGATGGAATTCTAGGTGACCGCCCCCGGCGCGCTCCCGGCCTATCTCCCCATCAGGCCGGTTGAGCACGCGACCCGAGGCCAAGCCCCCGACCGCCGTTGGCCCGGGAGGCCAACCCCTGCAACCCCTGGTGGCTGCGCTGCCCAAAAGGCGACCGCGCCCCACACCTCGTGGTTCTGGCATGAATTGGATGAATCGGCTGGCACCCCTGCTCCAGCCCTTGGATAACTTTGCCGCCCGCTACCCGCGGGCGCTGACCGGCAGTGTGTTGGCCCTGCTGGGCGGTTTCGCGGTGACGGCTTTCGGTATCGCCCCGCTGGTGCCGAACCCGAACGAGCTGCCCAAGAACGCCATCGTCGAGGCCCTGCCTGCACTCGCGCTGGAGGACCAGCTCAATGCACTGGCCGCCCACAGCCAGGCCCTGCGCCGCTTCGACACCACGCGCAGCGGCGACACCGTCGACAGCCTGCTCGGCCGCCTGGGCGCCTTCGACCCCGAGTTCGCGGCCTTCCTGCGCCAGGATGGCACCGCTCGCCAACTCCTGAGCGGCCGCGCCGGCAAGCGGGTCGAACTCAGCGCCGATGCCGAGGGCAAGGTCCAGCAGCTGATTGCCCGCTACCCCAATGGCACCAGCGAGGTGGCTGGCACGCACTTCAACCGCCTGATCGTGGACCGCAGCGAAAGCGGTGTGCTGAGCGCCCGCGTGGAACTGGGCCGCCTGGAGCCGCAGGTGCGCCTGGCCAGCGGCAGCATTCAGAGCTCGCTCTTCGCCGCCACCGATGAGGTCGGCCTGCCCGACAGCGCGGCCTCGCAGATGGCCGACATGTTTGCCGGCGAGATCGACTTCCACCGCGACCTGCGCAAGGGCGACCGCTTCACCCTGGTGTTCGAGAGCCTGACGGCGGACGGCGAACCCGTACCTTGGGGTCAGGGTCGCGTGCTGGCGGCCGAGTTCGTCAACGCCGGCCGCACCCACCAGGCCGTGTGGTTCCAGGACCAGCAGACCGGCAAGGCCAGCTTCTACGACTTCGCCGGCCAGAACAAGCGCCGTGCCTTCCTGGCCAGCCCGCTGGAGTTCTCGCGCGTCACCAGTGGCTTTGCCATGCGCTTCCACCCGGTGCTGCAGACCTGGCGCCGGCACCTGGGCGTGGATTACGGCGCGCCCACCGGCACCCCGGTGCGCAGCGTCGGTGATGGCCTGGTCGAGTTCGCCGGCTGGCAGAACGGCTTTGGCAATGTGGTGCATCTGCGCCATGGCGGTGATCGCACCACGGTCTACGCCCACCTGAGCAAGATCGATGTGCGCAAGGGCCAGAAGGTCGAGCAGGGCCAGCGCCTCGGCGCCGTCGGCGCCACCGGCTGGGCCACCGGCCCGCACCTGCACTTCGAGTTCCGCGTCAAGGGCGCCCACCAGGATCCGCGCGCCATCGCCAAAGCCAGCGAAACCGTGCAGCTGCCTGCCCATGCGCGCGCCGCCTTCCAGGAGCAGGTGGCCAGCGCCAAGACCCAGCTGACCGTGGCCGCCACCCTGGGCCCTGGCGTCACCGGGTCCGATTGAGCGAGGCACACCTTTATGCCGGGCTGATGTCCGGCACCTCGCTGGACGGCATCGATGCCGTGCTGATGGACGCCGGGCTGCGCGTCCTCGCCCACGCCCATCGCCCCTTGCCCGAGCCCCTGCGCGCCGAGCTGCTGGCACTGAACCAGGCTGGCGCAAACGAGCTGGAACGCGCCGCGCTGGCCGCCAACGCGCTGGCCGATGCCTACGCCACCGTGCTGGCCGAGGTGCTGCCCCCTGGCGGGGCGCAGTCGGTCCGGGCCATCGGCGCCCATGGCCAGACGGTGCGCCACCGGCCTGAGCTCGGCTACACCCTGCAATTGCTGAATGGCGCCCGCCTGGCCGAACGCTGCGGCATCGATGTGGTGTGCGATCTGCGCAGCCGCGATGTCGCCGCCGGCGGCCAGGGCGCGCCGCTGGTCCCGGCCTTCCACCGCGCGGTGTTTGGCCGCGCCGGGCAGGACATCGCCGTGCTGAACCTGGGCGGCATGGGCAATCTCAGCCTGCTGGCCGCCGATGGCCGCACGCGTGGCTTCGACACCGGTCCGGCCAATGTGCTGCTCGATGCCTGGTATCAACGCCACCAAGGCGGCCCCTACGACACCGACGGCGCCTGGGCCGCCAGCGGGCTGGTGAATCAGGCCCTGTTCGCGCGCCTCTGCGCCGAACCCTATTTCGCCCTGCCCCCGCCGCGCTCCACCGGCCGCGATCTGTTTGACATGGCCTGGCTGGAGCGCCAAGGTCTGACTGGGATCAAGCCCGCCGACGTCCAGGCCAGCCTGGCCGAACTGACGGCCTGGAGCGTGGCCGAGGCCCTGCGGGCGCAGGCGCCGCAAACCCAGGAACTGATCGTTTGCGGCGGCGGCGCCTTCAACGGCGACCTGCTACGCCGCTTGCAACGGCGGCTGCCGCAGGTCCCCATCCTCAGCAGCGCAGAACGCGGCCTGCCGCCGATGCAGGTTGAAGCGGCCGCCTTCGCCTGGCTGGCCAAGGCCTTTGTGGAGCGCCAGCCGGGCAATCTGCCAGCAGTGACCGGCGCCGCCGGGCCACGCCTGCTGGGCGCGCTCTACCCCGCCTAGGCAGAGCGACACCGCAGGCGGCAAAACGAACAAGCCGCCCGCAGGCGGCTTGTTCGCGAAGGCTGGAAAACTCAGGCCGAGAAGCTCGACCCGCAGCCGCAGGTCGTGGTGGCGTTCGGGTTCTTGATGACGAACTGCGCGCCGCTGAGATCGTCCTTGTAGTCGATTTCGGCACCCATCAGGTACTGCAGGCTCATGGCGTCGATCAGCAGGGTCACACCGTTCTTGCTCATCTGCGTGTCGTCGTCATTGGCCACCTCGTCGAAGGTGAAGCCGTACTGGAAGCCCGAGCAGCCACCGCCCTGCACGAAGACGCGCAACTTCAGCTCCGGGTTGCCCTCTTCGGCCACCAGTTCGGCCACCTTGGCAGCGGCGCTGTCGGTGAAGACCAGCGGGGCGGGGATATCGAGGGTTTCGGCAACGGCGTTCATGGCAGATTCCTTGGGGAAGGCGGCAATTATCAAGGGCAAACAAAAAGGCCGCAGCAAGCTGCGGCCTTTCTTGATGGACAGCGCAGGCTGTCCGTCGGTGCATCAGCGCTTGCTGAACTGCTTCCGGCGACGGGCGCCGTGCAGACCGACCTTCTTACGCTCGACCTCACGGGCGTCGCGGGTCACGAAGCCGGCCTTGCTCAGCTCGGGCTTCAGGGCTGCGTCGTAGTCGATCAGCGCACGGGTCACGCCCAGACGGACGGCGCCGGCCTGGCCGGATTCGCCACCACCGTGGACATTGACCTTGACGTCGAAGGCCTCGCCATTGTTCGTCAGCACCAGAGCCTGGCGCGCGATCATGATCGAGGTCTGACGGCCGAAGTACTGCTCGATGGGACGACCGTTGACGACGATCTTGCCGGTGCCCTTCTTGATGAAGACACGAGCCACCGAGGACTTGCGACGGCCAGTGCCGTAGTTCCAATTGCCGATCATGCTCAGATCTCCAGGACTTTGGGCTGCTGAGCGGCGTGCGGGTGGCTGCCACCGGCGTAGACCTTCAGCTTCTTGACCATCGCGTAGCCCAGCGGGCCCTTGGGCAGCATGCCCTTGACGGCCTTCTCAAGGGCGCGACCAGGGTGCTTGGCCTGCATGTCCTTGAACTTGGTGGCGTAGATGCCACCGGGGAAGCCGCTGTGACGGTAATAGATCTTGTCTTCCGACTTGGTGCCGGTGACGCGGATCTTGTCGGCGTTGATCACGACGATGAAATCGCCGGTGTCCACGTGAGGCGTGTAAATGGCCTTGTGCTTGCCGCGCAGTCGGAGTGCCACTTCGCTGGCAACACGTCCGAGCACCTTATCGGTGGCGTCAATCACAAACCACTCGTGCGTCACTTCGGCCGGCTTGGCGCTGAAGGTCTTCATGAATGTCTTTCAATCAGGCTTGTTGAAAATCCGCCGCTCGGCGCCGCTTATAGAGGTAAACCCCGGCGGCCTCTCATGACGAACCCCACGTCCAAAGCCCACTGGACGCGGAAAAGCCGGCGAGTCTACCAGGGTTGCCACGGAATCAGCAAGGATGGCCCTGTCAGGGCCGCGCCAGAGTGCCCGCTCCCCATAATCGGCTGGCCATGCCCACCCCTGCCACCCCCTTGCGCAGCGCCCTGGCCGCCCTGAGTGGCGGCTGGGTGCCGATCCGCTCGCTGGCACGCCGGCATCGGCGCCGCATCCTGGCCCATCTTTTGGCCCTGGAGCCGGCCGACCGCTACCTTCGCTTCGGCTACGCCGCCGGCGACAGCCAAATCGAGCGCTACGCGCTGAGCCTGGAGTTCAGCCGCGACGAAGTGCTGGGCATCTTCAACCGGCGGCTGGAGATCGTCGCCATGGCGCATCTGGCGTTCAGCCAGGGCGGCTTGGAGGCCGACACCGCCGAGTTCGGCGTCTCGGTGCTGCAGCGCTACCGTGGGCGCGGCTTGGGAAGCCGGCTGTTCCAACTGGCCTGCCTGCACGCGCGCAACCGCAATATGCGCTTTCTGCTCATTCACGCCTTGGCGGAGAACCAAGCCATGCTGCGCATCGCGGAAAAGGCAGGTGCCTGGGCCGAGGAGGTGGCCGACGGCAGCGTGAGCGCCCGCCTGCACCTGCCGGCCGACAACTGGGTCAGCCATGCGGAGCAAGCACTGGAAGAGGGGTTGGGCGAGTTGGATTTCCGGCTCAAGGCTCAGGCCAAGCAGGTCCAGACTTTCGTCGACACCGTCCAGACGGAGGTGCGCGAGTTGCTAGGAGATGATCGCGCCCCCGCGCCGCCACCGGACCCCACTTGAATCTCGATTACGCCGAACTCGACCCCAGCCGCGTGCTGGACGCGCTGGATGCCGTGGGCCTGCGCGGCGACGGTCGACTGCTGCAGCTCAATTCCTACGAGAACCGCGTCTTCTTGGTCCATCTTGAAGAGGGCGGCGCGGTCGTCGCCAAGTTCTACCGCCCGGGGCGCTGGAGCAACGAGCAGCTGCTGGAAGAACACCGCTTTGCGCTCGATCTGCAAGCTGCCGAGGTGCCGCTGGCCGCGCCCCGGCCGCTGCAGGAAGCTGGCGCCGAGTTGCTGGGCGCCCCGCCGACCCTGGCTTGCTGGCACAACTTGCGCTTCGCGGCCACGCCGCGCCTGGGCGGCCGCGCACCCGAGCTGGAAGACCCCAAGGTGCTGGAGGTGCTGGGCCGCTTCATCGCGCGCATCCACCGCGTCGGGCGCGAACGGGACTTTGTGCAGCGGCCGCGCTGGGCCGGCCGTGCGCCCGGCGATGCGGCGCGCGACGCGGTGCTGGCCAGCGGGCTGTTACCGCTGGAGCTGGAGGCGCGCTGGTGCGACATCGTGGAGCGCAGCCTGCAGGCGGTGCAACAGGCCTTCGACAGCCTGCCGGACCTGGGCCAGCAACGCATCCACGGCGACTGCCACCCCGGCAATCTGCTCTGGAGCCCCGATGGCGGTGCGCACTTCGTCGATCTGGATGACGCCGTCAGCGGCCCGGCCGTGCAGGATCTGTGGATGCTGCTCAGCGGCGAGCCCGAGCAGGCCAGCCGCCAGCTCGGCAGCCTGCTGGCGGGCTACCAGCAGGTGCTGGACTTCGACCGCCGCGAGCTGCGCCTGATCGAGCCCCTGCGCACGCTGCGCATGATTCATCACAGCGGCTGGATCGCGAAGCGTTGGGACGACCCGGCCTTTCCGATCGCCTTCCCCTGGTTCGGCACGCCGAACTACTGGCTGGACCAAGTGGCGAAGCTGGCCGAGCAACTGGAGGCCATGGACGACGCACCACCCGCCCCGCCGCCGAAGGACGACGATGATTTCGTCGACTTCGACGGCGATGGCTTCTCCTGATTAGGAGAGCAGCAGCGCGTTGACGCGCTTCACGTAGGCCGCCGGGTCCTCCAGGGTTCCGCCCTCGGCCAGCAGGGCTTGGTCAAACAGCACCTGGGCCAGGTCCTCGAACTTCGGGTGGCCGTCCAGCGCCTTGACCAGGGCGTGTTCGGGGTTCACCTCGAGCGTGGGCTTGGCCTCGGGCGCGGCCTGGCCGGCCTGCTTGAGCAGGCGCGCCAGGTGGGCGGACATGTCGCCCTCTTCCACCACCACGCAGGCGGGGGAGTCGACCAGGCGGGTGGTGACGCGCACGTCCTTGGCGCGGTCCTTCAGGGCGTCCTTGAGCTTTTCCAGCACCGGCTTGAAGGCCTCGGCGGCCTCCTCGGCGGCCTTCTTTTCGGCTTCGTCCTGCAGCTTGCCCAGGTCAACGGCACCCTTGGCGACGGACTGCAGCGGCTTGCCCTCGAACTCATGGATGTGGCTGAGCATCCACTCGTCCACGCGGTCCACCATCAGCAGCACCTCGATACCCTTCTTGCGGAAGATCTCCAGCTGCGGGCTGCTCTGCGCGGCCGCCAGGCTGTCGGCGGCGATGTAGTAGATGTGCTCCTGGCCCTCCTTCATGCGCGACACATAGTCGGCCAGGCTGACGTTTTCACTGGCGTGGGTGGAGGCAAAGCGCAGCAGCTTGGCCAGGCGCTCCTGGTTCTGGAAGTCCTCGCCCATGCCCTCCTTCAGCACGGCGCCAAACTCCTTCCAGAAGGCGGCGTACTTGTCCTTGTCGGCCTGGTCCTCGCTGTCGGCCAGGGCCTCCAGCATCGAGAGCACCTTCTTGGTCGAACCCTCGCGGATGGCGCGCACGTCGCGGCTTTCCTGCAGCAGTTCACGGCTCACATTGAGCGGCAGGTCGGCCGAATCGATCACGCCGCGCACGAAGCGCAGGTAGGCCGGCATCAGCTCCTGGGCGTCGTCCATGATGAAGACGCGCTTCAC
>JBDHSJ010000145.1:0-10617 GCA_039808065.1 Burkholderiaceae bacterium
GCGCAGCAGGCGGGCGTCCCGCGCCTCTTCCTCGGCGCTCAGCATCGGCAGGGCCTGGACGGCACGGATGTAGGCGTCCAGGTTGCCCAGCGAAGGCACCAAGGCCCAGGGGTCGCGTACGGCCAGGGCGGTGGGGGCGGTCAAGGCAGTGGTCATTGCGGAGTTCCTCCAAACCAGAGCCACTTTGGGCTCCGACCTGAAAATATTAGCACTCTGGACTGATGAGTGCTAACGGTCTGGAGGAAAGAGCCGCCGACTCGGGCGCCTACTCGGTCAGGCCAAATTCCGGACTGGCCACCATGCCCTCAATATCCAACAAGATCAGGAGGCGTTCACCCACCTTGCCCAGGCCGGTGACAAAGCGTGAGTCGATCGAGGCGGAGATTTCTGGTGCCGGGCGGATCTGATCGGCAGGCAGTTCGAGCACATCGGAAACCGAATCCACCACCATGCCCAGCACCCGATTGCCGATGTTCAGCACGATCACCACCGTGAAGGCGCTGTACTGCGCGTCGCAGTCCAGCCGGATGCGCAAGTCCATGATGGGGACGATCACGCCGCGGAGATTGACCACGCCCTTGACGAAGCTGGGCGCGTGGGCGATGCGGGTGGGTGCTTCGTAGGAGCGGATCTCCTGCACCTTCAAGATATCGATGCCGTATTCCTCGCCGCCGATCCGGAAGGTGAGGAATTGCTTGCTGGGCTTGCTGCCGCCCGTGGTTTCGCCGACGGAGGACAGCACCAGTTCGGTGGAGCTCATGGTTGCAAGGGCTTCCTGTTGGGGATGAGGGCCATTGTGCCAAGCCGGCCCCCAGGCCTGCTCGGCGCTCACCCTATCTTGGTCCAGCTTGTGCAACACGCCACGCCCAGCCAATAGCCATGCGGTCTGGCAGGCAAAAAGGGCTCGCCGGCCGCATGCTCAAAGGCCTTCGGGTGCAGCCTGCGCTGATGACGCGGTGCGGCGCCTGAGCGGCTCGCCTGGCGGCCGCTTTCGAGGTCGAGCAGGAACGCCTTTGTGTCAGGCTGTCAAGCGGGCAACACGCTAGGGATAGTGGTTGAGTGCGCCCTGACCGCTAGATATAGTGGCTGTGGTATCGTGACGACCTTCACAAAGCGCAGTCCGCGCCCACCGTTTCAACGCCTTTCTCGGCGTCCGGACGGGGCGGCGGCGAGCCGGATCGCAGGCCGTCGAAAGCGCGTCCCTTGAATCACACCGCAAGGCCCCACGAGGGGCCGTCGCTCCGCCTTTGCCCATCGCCGGCAAAGCCCGTTTGACCGTAGTAAGAGGTTCATTCATGCAAACCAGCGTCCTGTCCGCCATCCCCGCAGGGGAACGCCCCGTCAGCGCGAGCGCCCACGCGCTTCCGTCGGCTTACCAGGCTTACCAGATCATTCGCCGCAACGGCGCGGTGGTCTCCTTCGAGCCGAGCAAGATCGCCGTGGCGTTGATGAAGGCCTTCCTCGCGGTGCACGGCACGCAGGGCGCGGCTTCGGCCAGCGTGCGCGAGACGGTGGACGGCCTGACCGAGGCCTGCGTGCGCGCCCTGCTGCGCTCGCGCCCGGGTGGCGGCACCTTCCATATTGAAGACGTGCAAGATCACGTGGAGTTGGCCCTGATGCGCGGTGGCCACCACGAAGTGGCGCGCGCCTATGTGCTGTACCGCGAGCGCCGCGCCGCCGAACGCGCGGCCAAGGGCGAGGCCCCGGTGGCGGCGCCGCCGGCCGAGACCCTGTTCGTGCTGGACGGCGGCGTGCGCAAGCCGCTTGACCTGGGCGCGCTGCACGCCCTGATCGAGTCGGCCTGTGCCGACCTGGGTGCTGAAGTGAAGGCGGGGCCGATCCTGGCCGAGACCCAACGCAATCTGTACGACGGCGTGCCGCTGGACGAGGTCTACAAGGCCGCCATCTTGTCGGCCCGTACCTTGATCGAGAAGGAGCCCGGCTATACCCGCGCTACCGCCCGCATCCTGCTGCACACCATCCGCAAAGAGATCCTGGGCGAGGAAGTGACCCAGGCCGGGATGCAGCAGCGCTATGCCGAGTACTTCCCCAAGTACATCAAGAAGGGCGTCGAGGCCGAGTTGCTGGACCCGCGTCTGCAGCAGTACGACCTGGCCAAGCTGGGCGCGGCACTGAAGGCCGAGCGCGACCTGAACTTCGACTATCTGGGTCTGCAGACCCTGTACGACCGCTACTTCCTGCACATCCGCAAGACCCGCATCGAGATGCCGCAGGCCTTCTTCATGCGCGTGGCCATGGGCCTGGCGCTGAACGAGATTGACCGCGAGGCCCGCGCCATCGAGTTCTACGAGGTGCTGTCGAGCTTCGATTTCATGAGCAGCACGCCCACGCTGTTCAACAGCGGCACCCTGCGCTCACAGCTGTCCAGCTGCTACCTCACGACCGTGGCCGACGACCTCGACGGCATCTACGAGGCGATCAAGGAAAACGCGCTGCTGAGCAAGTACGCCGGCGGCCTGGGCAATGACTGGACCCCGGTGCGCGCGCTGGGCAGCCATATCAAGGGCACGAATGGCGAGAGCCAGGGCGTGGTGCCCTTCCTGAAGGTGGTGAACGACACGGCCGTGGCCGTCAACCAGGGCGGCAAGCGCAAGGGCGCGGTCTGCGCCTATCTGGAAACCTGGCACCTGGACATCGAAGAGTTCCTGGAGCTGCGCAAGAACACCGGCGACGACCGCCGCCGCACCCACGACATGAACACGGCGAATTGGATTCCCGATCTGTTCATGAAGCGCGTGATTGAGGGCGGCGAGTGGAGCCTGTTTTCGCCCAGTACCACGCCCGACCTGCACGACCGCATCGGCGCCGACTTCGAAAAGGCCTATGTGGCCTATGAGGAGAAGGCGGCGCGCGGCGAGATCAAGCCCTACAAGAAGATCGGCGCGCGCGAGCTCTGGCGCAAGATGCTGACGATGCTGTTCGAGACCGGCCACCCTTGGATCACGTTCAAGGACGCCTGCAATGTGCGCTCGCCGCAGCAGCATGTCGGCGTGGTGCATTCGAGCAATCTGTGCACCGAGATCACGCTGAACACCAATGACAGCGAGATCGCCGTCTGCAACCTGGGCTCGATCAACCTTGCCCAGCACCTGAAGGACGGTCAGGTTGACCATGCCAAGCTGAAGAAGACGGTGTCGACGGCCATGCGCATGCTCGACAACGTCATCGACATCAATTACTACGCCGTCAAGAAGGCACGCGACTCGAATCTTCGCCATCGCCCGGTCGGCCTGGGTCTGATGGGCTTCCAGGATGCGCTCTATCAACTGCGTGTGTCCTACGCCAGCCAGCAGGCCGTCGAGTTCGCCGACCGGTCGATGGAAGCGATCTGCTACTACGCCTACTGGGCCAGCTCCGAGTTGGCCGAGGAGCGCGGCCGCTACTCGACCTACCGCGGCTCGCTGTGGGATCGCGGCATCCTGCCGCTGGACAGCCTGGATCTGTTGGCCGAGCAGCGTGGCGGCTTCGTCGAGGTGGACCGCAGCAGCACGATGGATTGGGAGGCCCTGCGGGCCCGCATCGGCCAGTACGGCATGCGCAACAGCAATTGCGTGGCCATCGCTCCGACCGCGACCATCTCCAACATCATTGGTGTGGACGCCTCGATCGAACCGAGCTTCGGCAACATCTCGGTGAAGTCCAACCTGTCGGGCGAGTTCACCGTCGTCAACGAGTACCTGGTGCGCGACCTCAAGAAGCTCGGCCTGTGGGACGAAGTGATGGTCATGGACCTCAAGCACTTCGACGGCTCGCTGCGCCGCATCGACCGGGTGCCCGAGGAGGTGAAGGCTCTTTATGCCACCGCCTTCGAGATTGAGCCGCAGTGGCTGATCGAAGCTGGCGCACGGCGTCAGAAGTGGATCGACCAGGCGCAGAGTCTGAATATCTACATGGCCGGCGCCTCGGGCCGCAAGCTCGACGAAACCTACAAGCTGGCCTGGACGCGCGGCCTGAAGACCACCTACTACCTGCGCACCATCGGTGCCACTGCAGCCGAGAAGAGCACGGTCAGCCGGGGTCAGCTGAACGCAGTGTCGAGCAGCGTGCCGCAGGCGCCGATGGCCGCCGTCGAGCCCGAGCTGCCCGCGACCGACGCGAAGTTCTGCAGCATCGACAACCCCGACTGCGAAGCCTGCCAATAAGGCTGCTGCGGGGGCCGATCTTGGGCCTGCGGTGCGCGCCGTACGGGCGTACGGCTGCGCGCCCCAGACCCGACCTCCGGCCCTTGGCTATGCCTTCTCGGCAAGCTCGGATCGCTATTTGGATGGTTTGATTAAACGTTCAATCATTTAAACCAAATGGCGATTCGATGCCCTGGCGCAACGTATTCGTGCGATGACAACGAAATCAATGCAAAAACCATTTGCCGACTCGATGTCATCACTTTGATAATTTGCAAGAAGAGGAACGCCCATGTTGCATTGGGAAGACGAAGTCAAACCCAGCCCCGCACTCGCCACGCACAGTGCCCTGCCTGCCGCAGCCAAGAGCCCGGCCAGCGTTCCCGTCACTCCTCCGCAAGCCCATTCGGCGAGTCCTGCGCAGAGCAGTTCGCGTCGCGTCAATGTGGCGGATAAGCGCATCATCAATGCGCAGACCGACGTCAACCAGTTGGTGCCCTTCAAGTACAAGTGGGCCTGGGAAAAGTACCTCGCCACCTGCGCCAATCATTGGATGCCGCAGGAAGTGAACATGAGCCGCGACATCGCGCTCTGGAAAGACCCGAACGGCCTGAGCGAGGACGAGCGTCGCATCATCAAGCGCAACCTCGGCTTCTTCGTGACGGCGGACTCGCTGGCTGCCAACAACATCGTGCTGGGTACCTACCGGCACATCACGGCGCCGGAGTGCCGCCAGTTCCTGCTGCGCCAGGCCTTCGAAGAGGCGATCCACACCCACGCCTACCAGTACATCGTCGAGAGTCTCGGTCTGGACGAGGGCGAGATCTTCAACGCGTACAACGAGGTGCCCTCGATCCGCGCCAAGGACGAATTCCTGATTCCGTTCATTGACGCGATCATGGATCCGGCCTTCAAGACCGGCACGCCCGAGACCGACCAGACCCTGCTGAAGAGCCTGATCGTGTTCGCCTGCCTGATGGAAGGTCTGTTCTTCTACGTCGGCTTCACACAGATCCTGGCCATGGGTCGGCAGAACAAGATGACTGGTGCGGCCGAGCAGTACCAGTACATCCTGCGTGACGAGTCGATGCACTGCAATTTCGGCATCGACCTGATCAACGCGCTGAAGCTCGAGAACCCGCATCTCTGGACCGCTGAGTTCAAGGCCGAGATCAAGGCGCTGTTCCTGAAGGCCGTCGAACTGGAATATCGCTACGCCGAGGACACCATGCCGCGTGGCGTGCTGGGCCTGAACGCGGCCATGTTCAAGGGCTATCTGCGCTACATCGCCAATCGCCGCGCGGTGCAGATCGGTCTTGACCCCCTGTTCCCGAACGAAGAGAACCCCTTCCCCTGGATGAGCGAAATGATCGACTTGAAGAAGGAGCGCAACTTCTTCGAGACGCGGGTGATTGAGTACCAAAGCGGGGGCGCGCTGAGCTGGGATTGACCCCGCTCACCCTCCTTGGTCGAACTGGATAAGAACCACACAGCTTTCGCACCTGGGTCCAAGGCTCCCGCCAGAAGAGCCGGAACTCGGTGCTAACGAATTCACCCCGGGTGGCCTGGAGGCTGCCAGGGGTGAATGGCCGTATCTGCTGCGTCATGCGCGTGGCAGGGCGGTTTTTCTTCCCCTTGATCAAGGAGATTCACATGGCAACTGCGAAGAAGGCCGCTCCGGCCAAGAAGGCCGCCTCGGCGAAGAAGGCCGCTCCGGCCAAGAAGGCCGCCGCTCCGGCGAAGAAGGCCGCCCCGGCCAAGAAGGCCGCCGCCCCGGCGAAGAAGGCCGCTCCGGCGAAGAAGGCCGCCCCGGCGAAGAAGGCCGCTCCGGCGAAGAAGGCCGCCCCGGCGAAGAAGGCCGCCCCGGCGAAGAAGGCCGCCCCGGCGAAGAAGGCCGCCCCGGCGAAGAAGGCCGCCCCGGCGAAGAAGGCCGCTGCTCCGGCGAAGAAGGCCGCTGCTCCGGCGAAGAAGGCCGCTGCTCCGGCGAAGAAGGCTGCTGCTCCGGCGAAGAAGGCTGCTGCGGCAAAGCCCGCTGCCAAGCCTGCAGCGAAGCCCGCCGCCAAGCCGGCTGCCAAGCCTGCGGCGAAAAAGGCTGCCGCCACCAAGGCGCCTCCTGTGAAGGCTGCGCCCACGGCCAAGACCACGCTGAGCCCGCAAGCCGCCTGGCCCTTCCCGACGGGCAACAAGCCCTGAACGAACTCGGCCCGTCTCGGGCCGAGTTTTCAAAGCCCGCCACCGGCGGGCTTTTTTTTATGGGTGAAAAAGGCCGACCTCGTAGCCAGCCAGGCGACCATCCAGGCGGAAAGTGGCCTGCAGATCCAGACTGGCGCCGGGTTCGATCCGCTGCGTGTTTTGGCCCATTTCCGTCGGGCTGAGACTGCGCCGGAGCAGGCGACGTCCATCGCCGTCGGCCAACTGCAGGTCCACCCACGGCACTCGGAGGGCATGGCCGGCCCGGTTCTCGACGCGCAGGCGCAGCTGGTAGGCCTGGCCCTGAGGGGTGGGTTGCAGGCTCGACGACGCCACCACCAGCCCGTCCAGGCGGGTCAGCATCACGGGTTCACAGCCACCGCATGCGCGCTGCCACAGGCTTTCAACCAGCGGCCACTGTGCCCGCAGGGCATCCCGCTCGAGCCAGGCCCATTGCATGGGCAGTGCCAGGATGAGCGCCGCCATGGCCAGCCAGGCCGTTGTGCGCAGGCCGGTGCGCGGCCGTGGCGACCGCTCCAGGGAGGCAAACGGGGTCGGAGCCACTTCGGCCGGCATGGCCTCGGGGCCGCCAGCGCCCAGCAGGCGGCGCATGCGTTCGGCGGCCTGCTGGGCATCCGGTTCAGCATCCGGTCCCGCTTCTGACGCCTCTTTCGAGGTCGCCGCAATTGGTGCGGGCTCGAACTGCTCGTCCGCAAAGCCCGGCTCGGTTCGGCCGAAGCGATCTTGCGACCAGTCCGGCGCTGCATCCTCGCCCGGCAGATCTCCAACTTCCGGCTCGGTAGGCGGGGCCTCGGTGCTGGCGAAGGTGGAAGCGAAGCCGCTGGACTCGGGGGCGGGCTCCACAGGGGCCGGTGCAGGCGGCGGCGGGGCGGGAATTGGGGCAGTGGGGCGGATGCTGGCCCCGGTGTCCAGATCGAACAGATGGGCGCGGGCGTCGAATACGGCGTCGCAGCGCCCGCAGCGCACAAAGCCCTCGCTGACCCGCAGCTGGTCCTCCGCGACGCGGAACACCGTGGCGCACGAGGGGCAGCGGGTGGCCCAGCTCATCGTGTCCCGGTCAGCAGCACCCAGCCGTCTTCGGCATCCGTCACGCTCATGGCCAGCCAAGGCGCGTAGACCGCGGCAAGTTCCTCCGCTTGGCGCTCCAACAGCCCTGCCAGCACCAACGAAGCGCCCGGCTTCAGATGGGCGCAGAGCAGCGGGGCCAGCAGCTTCAGCGGCGTGGCCAGGATGTTGGCCAGTACCAGATCAAACTCGCCTTGCGCCAGCTCGGGCTGACCGACCAGCACCTTGATCCCGTTGGCCTCGGCGTTGTGGCCGGTGGAGGTGACGGCGGCGGGGTCGATGTCCACGCCGGTCAGGTCGGTGGCGCCCAGCAGGCCGGCCGCAATGGCCAGGATGCCCGAGCCGCAGCCGTAATCGAGTACGCGGCGGCCGCTCAGCTCACCCTGACGGGCCAGCCAGCGCAGGCACATGCGGGTGGTGGGATGGGTGCCGGTGCCGAAGGCCAGACCGGGGTCGAGGCGCATGACGGTACGGGCCTGCGGCGGGGCCTCGTGCCAGCTCGGCACGATCCAGAAGCTGTCGGTGATGGGCACCGGTGCGAACTGAGATTGGGTCAGGCGCACCCAGTCCTGGTCGTCCACAGCCACCAGGCCCTGCACATGCACATCGACGGCAAAGTCCTGCGCCAGCAGGGTGGTCAGGGCGGCGGTGGCCTCTGCTTCGGCCTGGAACAGCGCCTTCAGCACGCTGCGCTGCCAGCCGGCACGGGGTGCCGGCATGCCGGGCTCGCCAAAAATGGCCTGCTCGTCGGGGCTGTCCGCATCGGCGTCTTCCACCGTCACCGACAGCGCGTCGAGTTCCATCAGCGCATCGCTGACCAGTTCCACCCGCTCCTGCGGGCAGATCAACCCGAGTTCGACCAGTTGGGTCATCGCTTGTGCTGAGCCATCCAATGCTCAAGATAGTGGATGCTGGTGCCGCCTTCGATGAACTTGGCGTCCACCATCAACTCACGGTGCAGCGGGATGTTGGTCTGGATGCCTTCCACCACCGTCTCGGCCAGGGCCGTGCGCATGCGCGCCAGCGCCTGCTCGCGGGTGTCGCCATGCACGATGATCTTGCCGATCATCGAGTCGTAGTTCGGCGGCACGAAATAGTTGGTGTAGGCGTGGCTGTCCACCCGCACGCCCGGGCCGCCCGGGGCGTGCCAGGTGGTGATGCGGCCGGGGGAGGGCACGAACTTCACTGGGTCTTCGGCGTTGATGCGGCACTCGATGGCGTGGCCGCGCAACTCGATCTGGCGCTGCGTGAACGGCAGCTTCTCGCCAGCGGCGATCAGGATCTGCTGCTTGACGATGTCGATGCCGGTGACCATTTCGGTGACCGGATGCTCGACCTGCACGCGCGTGTTCATCTCGATGAAATAGAACTCGCCGTTCTCGTACAGGAACTCGAAGGTGCCGGCGCCGCGGTAGCCGATCTTCTTGCAGGCGGCGGCGCAGCGGTCGCCCACTTTTTCGATCAGGCGGCGCGGGATGCCGGGGGCCGGCGCTTCTTCGATGATCTTCTGGTGACGGCGCTGCATCGAGCAGTCGCGCTCACCCAGCCAGACCGCGTTCTTGTGCGTGTCCGCCAGAATCTGGATCTCGACATGGCGCGGGTTCTCGAGGAACTTTTCCATGTAGACGGCGGGGTTGCCGAAGGCGGCCCCGGCCTCGGCGCGGGTGGTCTGCACGGCATGGATCAGCGCAGCCTCGGTGTGCACCACGCGCATGCCACGGCCACCGCCACCGCCAGCAGCCTTGATGATGACCGGGTAGCCGACTTCGCGCGCGATGCGCACGATTTCCTTCGGGTCCTCGGGCAGGGCGCCTTCACTGCCAGGCACGCAGGGCACGCCTGCCTTGATCATGGCCTGCTTGGCGCTGACCTTGTCGCCCATGGTGCGGATCGCCGCCGGAGTCGGGCCGATGAAGGTGAAGCCGCTGCTCTCGACGCGCTCGGCGAAGTCGGCGTTCTCGCTCAGAAAGCCGTAGCCCGGGTGAATGGCCTCGGCGTCGGTGACCTCGGCGGTGGCGATGATGGCCGGCATGCTGAGGTAGCTCTGCGCCGAGGGGGCGGGGCCGATGCAGACGGCCTCATCGGCCAGCTTCACATACTTGGCTTCACGGTCGGCTTCGGAATACACAACGACCGACTGGATGCCCAACTCCCGGCAGGCTCTTTGGATCCGCAGGGCGATTTCCCCGCGGTTCGCGATCAGGATCTTCTTGAACACGGCGATTCCGCTTTACTCAATGATGAAAAGCGGCTGACCGAATTCCACGGGTTGACCGTTCTCGCAGCAGATCTTGGTGACCGTGCCGGTGGCGTCGGCCTCGATCTCGTTCATGATCTTCATGGCTTCGATGATGCAGATCGCCTCGCCGGCCTTGACCTGCTGACCCACCTCCACGAAGGCCTTGGCGTTCGGGCTGGAGGCGCGGTAGAAGGTGCCAACCATCGGCGACTTCACCACGTGGCCGCTCGGCGCGGCTTCAACCGGGGCGGCGGCCGGGGCTGCAGCGGCCGGGGCAGCGGCCATGGCGGGCGCCATCGCTTGCATGGGCATGGCCTGCATCGGCATGGCCTGCACCACCGGGGCGGCGGCGGGGGAACTCTTGACGATGCGCACCTTGCCATCGGCCTCGGTGATTTCCAGTTCCGAGACGTTGGACTCGGACACGAGGTCGATCAGGGTTTTGAGCTTGCGCAGATCCATGAGGTGTTCTCCGTTCGTGCCAGCGCGCCTCAGGCCGAGGCCAGGCGTGCCAGCGCGGCTTGCAGGGCCAGCGAGTAGCCTTGCGCGCCAAGGCCGCAAATGACGCCCTCGGCCAGTTCACTCAAATAGCTGTGCTGGCGGAAGGCTTCGCGGCGGTGGATGTTGGAAAGATGAACTTCGATGAAGGGAATCGCCACGGCCGCCAGCGCGTCGCGGATGGCCACGCTGGTGTGGGTGTAGGCGGCCGGGTTGATCAGGATGAAGCGCGTGCCGTCACGCGCCGCGGCCTGGATCCGGTCCACCAGGGCGCCTTCGTGGTTGCTTTGGAAGCTGACCAGGGCCACACCGGCGGCCTGGGCCTGGGCGGCCAGGGCGGCGTCGATATCGGCCAAGGTTTGGCGCCCGTAGACCTCGGGTTCCCGCGTGCCGAGCAGGTTGAGGTTGGGTCCGTGCAGTACCAGAAGGCTCACTAGAGCGGCTTCCCTAACGATGAAAAGG
>JBDHSJ010000146.1:0-10523 GCA_039808065.1 Burkholderiaceae bacterium
GCCTGCACCACATTGGGGCGGATGCTCTGCAACAACATGCTCATGTCCTCGACAAATCAACAAAGAACGGGGTGGGATCGCTGCCAGTGGCGGCCGTTTCAGTGAACGATACGGCGGAAGCTGCTGTAGTGATCCTCGGTGTAATAGCAAACTTCAGGCTTTTCCGGGGGCATACCGCCACACACCAGACGCCGCGCACCGCGGTGGCGCACACCGGGCGTCTTGACGGTGTATTCGCGGTAATGCCCGCGTGGCTTTTTCGGCAGCTGGCGCTCACGGTTGCCAAACACTGTGCCATCTTTGGCGTAGGGGAAGGGCCCCCCGGCAAGCACCAGTTCATGCGTCTTCTGCGCCTGCTTGGGCAGATCGGACAGGGCCACCACCGCCATGTCGGTCGCGCTGCTGTCGCGCGCCAGCACGGGCTGAGCAGCCAGCCAAGCTCCCATCAGCAACGCCCCGGCGACCTTTACGCCTTTGCGCCACTGCAGTGCGGCCACCGCCTTCTCTACCATCAAAGCCACGGGTTTACCCTGAAATCGAGGCCGAAATGGTAGCGAAATTGACCCGAAAGCTCAAGCCATCCGTTCCCCGGGAAAGTGGGCATTGGGCGCTAGTTAGCGTGCACACACATCCGAATTTGCCCTTTCAAATCAATAACTTGCGAAAGCTGCAGGGGTACGGAGCAAGCTACAAAGAATTTGAGTGCGCGCCCCGCTTTCTCTCCGGATAAACCCCCTTGGCACGGCTTTCGCGTAAGGCGCAGGCCTGCAAATTTGCTGCAGCGCGACAAACCAGCTCGTTGTCGGTTCAGCGTCCGGCATTGGCGTCGGCCACCGTGAGCGCCGTGAGGTTGACGATGCGCCGCACCGTGGCCGAGGGCGTCAGGATGTGCACCGGCTTGGCCGCACCCAGCAGCACCGGACCCACCGCAATGCCACCGCCGGCTGCCGTTTTGAGCAGGTTGTAGGCAATATTGGCTGCATCGATGTTCGGCAGCACCAGCAGATTGGCCTCGCCGCTGAGCGTGCTCCGCGGCATCAGCTTGGCGCGGTAGGCGGCGTCGAGTGCGGTGTCGCCATGCATTTCGCCATCCACCTCCAGCCAGGGTGCCCGCTCCTGGATCAGACCCAGGGCCTCGCGCATCTTCAGTGCCGAGGGCTGGTTGCTGGAGCCGAAGTTCGAATGGCTCAGCAGCGCCGCCTTGGGGCGCAGGCCGAAGCGGCGCATTTCCTCGGCGGCCAGCAGGGTGATCTCAGCGATCTGCTCGGCCGTGGGGTCGTAGTTGACGTGCGTGTCGACCAGCATGACCTGCCGGTTCGGCAGGATCAGTCCGTTCATGCAGGCGTAGGTCTTGACACCCGGTCGCTTGCCGATGATCTGGTCGATGTAATTGAGGTGGGTGGTCGTCGTGCCCCAGGTGCCGCAAAGCATGCCGTCGGCATGGCCCTTGTGCAGCAGCATGCTGCTGACGAGCGTCAGGCGGCGGCGCATCTCGATCTTGGCCAGCTGCTCGGTCACGCCCTTGCGCTCGCCCAGCTGGTGGTAGGTCTGCCAGAAATCGCGGTAGCGGGGGTCGTCCTCGATGTTGCAGACCTCGAAATCCTTGCCCGGGCGCACGCGCAGGCCGAAGCGCTCGCAGCGGCGCGCGATCACGGCCGGCCGGCCGACCAGGATCGGGTGCGCCAGGCCTTCATCCACCACCACCTGCACGGCACGCATCACCCGCTCGTCCTCACCTTCGGCAAAGACGACGCGTTTGCTCTTGGCACGCTTGGCGACATTGAAGATCGGCTTCATCGTCGTGCCGCTGGCATAGACGAAGCTCTGCAGCTTCTCGCGGTAGGCGTCGAAGTCGGCGATCGGACGCTGCGCCACGCCGCTGTCCATCGCCGCTTGAGCCACCGCGGGGGCGATGCGCTCCATCAGGCGCGGGTCGAAGGGCTTGGGGATCAAGTATTCGGGGCCGAAGCTCAGCGTGGCGCCGGCATAGGCGGCGGCCACCACCTCGCTCTGCTCGGCCTGGGCCAGTTCGGCAATCGCATGCACGGCCGCCACTTCCATCTCGTCGGTGATGGTGGTGGCACCGCAATCCAGCGCGCCGCGGAAGATGTAGGGGAAGCAGAGGACGTTGTTGACCTGGTTCGGGTAGTCGCTACGCCCGGTGGCCATGATGGCGTCGCTGCGCACGGCCGCCACCTCTTCAGGGGTGATCTCCGGCGTCGGGTTGGCCAGGGCCAGGATCAGCGGCCGCGCTGCCATGGCCTTGACCATCTCGGGCTTGAGCACGCCGCCGGCCGAGAGCCCCAAGAACACATCGGCACCACCGATCACCTCGGCCAGCTTGCGCGCATCGGTCTTCTGGGCGAACTGGATCTTGTCCGGGTCCATCAACTCGGTGCGCCCCTCGTAGACCACACCCGCCAGATCCGTCACCCAGATGTTCTTGCGCGGCACGCCCAGCTTCACCAGCAGGTTCAAGCAGGCCAGCGCCGCCGCACCGGCGCCGCTGGTCACGAGCTTGATCTCGTCCAGCTTCTTGCCCAGCACTTTCAGGCCGTTCAGCAGCGCCGCGCCCACCACGATGGCCGTGCCGTGCTGGTCGTCGTGGAAAACCGGAATCTTCATGCGCTCGCGCAGCGCGCGCTCGACCTCGAAGCAGTCCGGGGCCTTGATGTCTTCCAGATTGATGCCGCCGAAGGTGGGTTCGAGCGCGGCAATGATCTCGACCAGCTTCTTCGGGTCCTTCTCGCGCAGCTCAATGTCGAACACGTCGATGCCGGCGAACTTCTTGAACAGGACCGCCTTGCCCTCCATCACCGGCTTGGCGGCCTCGGGGCCGATGTCGCCCAGACCCAGGACCGCGGTGCCGTTGGTGACGACCGCCACCAGATTGCCGCGTGCGGTGTAGCGAAAGATCGAGCTCGGGTCTTCGACGATGGCCTCGCAGGCCGCCGCCACGCCGGGCGAGTAGGCCAGCGCCAGATCGCGCTGGTTGACCAGGCCTTTGGTGGCCATGATGGCCAGCTTGCCGGGGGTCGGGAACTCGTGGTACTCCAGGGCGGCCTGGCGGAGTTGGGCGCGTTGTTCTTCGGAAGTCGGCATGGCGCGGCGAGACAGCTGAGGGGGTTGGGGAGTGTGCCGCAGCGCCTACGATCCCGCACCCCGGCGGCCCCCGCCCGTCATGCCGAGCCTGCATGTCCCTTGGTGAGTTTGATTTGATTCGGCGCTTCTTCCAGCGCCCCGGCGCCCAGCCCAGCGTGGCCGTGGGCATTGGCGACGACTGCGCCGTGCTGGTCCCCACACCCGGCCAGCAGTGGCTGGTGTCCAGCGACATGCTGGTCGAGGGCCGGCATTTCCTCTCCACCGTGAACCCGGCCCACCTGGGCCACAAGGCGCTGGCGGTGAACCTCAGCGACCTGGCCGCCTGCGGCGCCACCCCGCGCGCCTTCTTCTTGGCCCTGGCCCTGCCGCGCGCCGATGCCGCCTGGTGCGAGGCCTTCGCCCATGGTCTGTTCGAGCTGGCGGACCGGCACGGCATTGCCTTGGCCGGAGGCGACACCACGGCCGGCCCTTTGAACCTCTGCATCACCGTGATGGGCGAGGCACCCGCCGGCCAGGCCCTGCTGCGCTCGGGCGCGCGGGTGGGAGACGAGATCTGGGTCAGCGGCCAGCTCGGTGATGCCCGCCTGGCACTGGAATGCTTTCGCGGCACGCACAGCTTGCCCGGCGAGGGCTTTGCGCTGGCCCGGCAGGCGATGGAATGCCCGCAACCACGCGTCGCCCTCGGAATCGCGCTGCGCGGCCTGGCCACGGCGGCCATTGATGTGTCGGACGGCCTTCTGGGCGATCTGGGCCATGTGCTCGCGGCCTCGGGCGTGGGGGCCAGCGTGCGCGCCGAGGATCTGCCGCGCAGCCCGCTGCTGGCCGCGCAAGCGCTAGGTCTGCAGCGCCTTTGTACGCTGGCAGGGGGTGATGACTACGAGCTCGTGTTCACCGCGCCGGCCGCACGCCATGCCGATGTAAGGGCGGCGGGACAGGCGGCCGGCGTCACCGTCACACCCGTGGGTCGCATCGAGGCGGAACCGGGCCTGCGCGTGCTCGACGCCGCCGGGCAGGCGTTT
Source organism: Burkholderiaceae bacterium (assembly GCA_039808065.1). GTDB lineage: Bacteria > Pseudomonadota > Gammaproteobacteria > Burkholderiales > Burkholderiaceae_C > Inhella. The sequence continues at coordinate 4,122 of JBDHSJ010000146.1, forward strand.
GAGCCCGGCCTGCAGTCCTTCGACCATTTCAAATGAGTCCGACCTTTCGCTTCATGGCCGCGCACCCGGCGCGCTGGATTGCGCTGGGCTTCGGCTCCGGCCTGGCGCCCAAGGCCCCGGGCACGGTGGGCACGCTCTGGGCCTGGGCGGTGTTCGTGGCGGTCGAGCGCTTGTTCGGCCCGCAGCCCTGGGGCTGGATCGTGCTGGCGGGCACGCTGATCGGCGTGTGGGCCTGCACCCGCTGCGCCCAGCACATGGGCGTGGCGGACCCTGGCAGCATCGTCTGGGACGAGGTGCTGGCCTTCTGGTTGGTGCTGTGGCTGGTGTGGCCGGCCTCGCTGTGGCAGCAGACCCTGCTGTTCGGTCTGTTCCGCTACTTTGACGCCGCCAAGCCCGGCCCCGTGGCCTGGGCGGACGGGCTGTTCAAGGCGCGCCGCGATGCAGCGATCGGCTGGCGCCAGGGCCTGGGGATCCTGCTGGATGACTTCGTCGCTGCCGGCTGTACCCTGCTGCTGTGGGCCCTGGGGGTGCGGGCCGTTCAATTGCTGGGGGTGTAGCCATGTTTGCCGACGAAACCGAACTGATTCAACGCATTGCCGTGGCGCTGATCCGCCGCAAGGAGCGCATGGGCGTGGCTGAGAGCTGCACCGGCGGCCTGATCGGCGCGGCCTGCACCTCGCTGTCGGGCAGCTCTCAATGGTTCGAGCGCGGGGTGGTGAGCTACAGCGACCAGAGCAAGACCGAACTGCTGGGTGTGCCGCCGGCGCTGATCACCCTGAACGGCTCGGTCAGCGAAGCCGTGGCCACGCACATGGCGCGCGGCCTGCTGGCCCATGCGCCGCTGGACTGGGCGCTGGCCGTCACTGGCATCGCGGGGCCCACCGGGGGAAGCGAGGGCAAGCCGGTGGGCACGGTGTGGCTGGCCTTGGCGCATGGCTGCGAGATGGTGCGCGTCTGGCGCGAACAGTTCCAGGGCGACCGCCACGCGGTGCGCCTGGCCACCGTGCACGCCGGCCTGGCCGCGCTGTGCGAGGCGGTGGAAGAACGCGAGAGCTGAGCCGGCATGCTGCATCCCGCTTCCTGGCTGGTGGCCGCCAGCGCGCTGATCGTCGGCGCGCTGGGCGCAGCCCACCTGTTCTTCACCTTCCACGGCCCGGCCTTCCACCCGCGTGACCGCCAGCTGCTGGAGCGCTTGCAGCAGGTCGCGCCCGTCATCAGCAAGCAGACCACGATGTGGCGCGCCGGCCTGGGTTTCCACGCCAGCCACAGCCTGGGCGTGCTGCTGTTTGCAGCCTGCTTTGCCTACCTGGCGCTGGCCTGGCCCGGTGTGTTCTTCAGTTCGATGTACCTGATGGGTCTGGGCCTGCTGGCGCTGACGGCCTACTTCCTGCTGGCGCGCGCCTACTGGTTCCGGGTGCCGCAGCTGGGCATCGCGCTCGCTTTGGCGCTGTACGGCGCGGCGCTGAGCTGGAGGGCGCTGGGATGACGTACGCCGTCAAGGAATGCTTCTACACGCTGCAAGGCGAGGGCGCGCAGGCCGGCCGGCCGGCGGTGTTCCTGCGCTTTGCCGGCTGCAATTTGTGGAGCGGCCGTGAGCAAGACCGCGCGCAGGCGGTCTGCAATTTCTGCGACACCGATTTCGTCGGCACCGATGGCATGGGCGGCGGCAAATTTGCCACGCCCGAGGCGCTCGCCGAATGGGTGGCTTCACGCTGGCCGGGAGGCGGTAAGCCCTACGTGGTGTGCACCGGTGGCGAGCCGTTGCTGCAGCTGGACGAACCCGCCATCGCCGCCCTGCACGCCCATGGCTTCGAGGTGGCGGTGGAAACCAACGGCACCCAGCCGGCGCCGGCGGGCCTGGACTGGATCTGCGTCAGCCCCAAGGCCGATGCGCCGGTGGTGCTGACGAAGGGCCACGAGCTCAAGCTCGTCTACCCCCAGCCGCTGGCCCCGCCCGAGCGCTTCGCCGGCCTGGACTTCGAGCACTTCTTCCTGCAGCCGTTGGATGGCCTGCAGAAGAACAGGCACACGCGTGCGGCGATCGACTACTGCCTGGCCCATCCGCAATGGCGCCTGAGCCTGCAGACCCACAAGCTCCTGGGCATTCCATGACCCCCCGAAGCGCTTGCCCAGGGGGCGCCACCAGCGGCCCGGCAAAGCCGGTTCCGCGGTGGCACTTGATGGCGATCGCTGCATGCGCCGCACGGGTGTCATCGGCATAAAGCACTGAAAGGAAATCGCCATGGCAGGTTTTCGCATCCCCGGCCCCAGCGGCGCCGGCCCCCTGCTGGCGCAGGCCGGCGGCACGTTGGCGGGCGCCATCTCCCTGCCCATCCCTGACCCGCTGGAGGCGGCGCGCAGCTGGGTGCGGCGCGAGCTGCGCCAGGGCCTGAGCAACCAGCTGGAACGCATCGGCGCCCTGGCCGTGCAGGCCGCGGTGGAAGAGATCCGCGCGCTCGGCCAGGACATCGGCCAGCAGCTGGCCTGGATCGCCAGCCTGCCGGCCGGCATCCGCGATCAGGTGGCTTATGAGGTGTTTGCCGCGGGGTTCAGCCACTACCTGCCCAAGAAGCTGCTGCGCCAGTACATCTGGGCGCGCGGTGCGCGCCTCACCTTGAGCTTGCAGGAGATGGTGGACTGCAACCCGCTCATCAATCTGCAGCGCTCGCGCGCCTTCATGGCGCTGCTGGAAGGCGGTCAGACCCGGCTGGCCGACGACGACCGCCTGCCCCAGCACCAGCAGGACTTCGACCTGCGCGTGCCGGCCGGCGCGCTCACCAATGGCACGCTCGGCCAGTTCAGCGTGCTGGCCAAGGGGCAGCTGCTGCTGCGCCGCAATGGTGAGTGGACGGCCCAGGGCAAGATGAGCTTCTTCGACACCTGGGATTTCGACCCCAAGGACTTCACCACCGGGGGGCGCAGCCTGCAAGGTGAGCTGAAGACCCGCTTTGCCCACTACACACTGCCCGGTCAGGCCTTCGACATCGACAGCGAACAGACCTCGTTCATCCAGACCCAGCTGGACCGCACGATCCAGTGGCAGGGCGGCGAGCCGAAGTCGACACCCGACCGCATCGCCGCCCTCGATATGGCCCTGAAGGAGGCCGACTGAGCCCCGTGCGCCGCCGTGCCACCTGGGCGGGCCTGGGCCTGCTGGCGGCCGGCGCGCTGGGCTGGATGCCTATGAGCCGACTCTGGGAAAAGCACCGCCTGCGCACCCTGCTGGGCGAACCCGGGGCCGCGCTGCTGGAAGGCGCCGAGCTGCGCGTCTGGCAGCCCGACCCCGACCATGCGCCCCAGGCCTATTACCTGCGCCGCCGCCTGGGCCCGGAGGGCCTGGCTGGCCTGCTCGCCGACATCGGCCTGCAACAGGGCCTGCAGCCGGGGCCGGCGCCCGCCGGGCCGCAGGGGGTGTGGCAGCTGCCGGCCGGGCTGAACTGGCCGGATTGGCAAGCCACCGCCCGACCCGGCGCACGGCAGGCCCAGGGGCAGCTGGGCGCGCTGGGCGTGTGGCTGCGCGAACACGATGGCCAGCTGCAGGCGGTGCTGCTGCCGTAAGCCGCGCGGCAATTGCCAGCGCCGGGTCGGCGCGCTACTGTCAGCCACCACGTCGAACGTGCAGGAGATTGACCATGCGCACGCCGATTCGTTTGCTTCTTGTCCGCCTGCTCGGCCTGGCCGCCCTGGCTCTGTGCATGAGCCCGGCGCAAGCGCAAGCCGGCAATTGCCGCAGCCTGGTGGCCTCCGGCAACCCGCAGTACCCGCCTTACCTGTGGCGTGACCCCGAGAACGAGAACCGGCTGATCGGCGCCAATGCCGAGTTGATGGAGTGGCTTGGCAACGAGATCGGTCTGACGATTGAGCTGCGCCACATCGGTAACTGGGCGCGGGTGCAGGAAGAGATGCGCGCCGGCCGCATCGACCTGATCGCCGGCGCCTTCTTCACGCTGCCGCGCACCGAGTACATGGACTACGCGCATCTGCCCTTCCGCGAGACGCGCTCGGTGGTCATCCAGCGCGAGGGTCAGACCTTCCCCTTCCAGCGCTGGGACGACCTCATTCCAAAGCGGGGTCTGACCGTCATCAACAACAGCTTCGGCCAGGCCTTCGACCGCTTTGCCGCCGAGTCGCTCAGCCTCAGCAAGGTCGGCAGCCTGGACCAGGCACTGCAGATGCTGGAACGCGGCCGCGCCGACTACCTGGTGTACGAAGACAGCCCGGCCGAGGCCTTCATCGCCCGCCTGGGTATCAAGGGCCTGCGCCTGCTGCCCACGCCGATCGCGCAGGAGCAGCTCTACATCACGGTTTCACACCGCTCGGCCTGCAACACACCCGAGCTGCGCGGCGCCATCACCCGGGCCATGTTCAAACTGCGCCAGAACAAGCTGATGAACAGCTTTGTCGAGCACGCCGTGCAGCTCTGGAGGGAGCAGGAGCGCAAGGGGCCCTGATCGGCGCGAGCCGGTCACCCAGCCGTCACAGGCGGGACATCAGCCCTCCCTAGGGTGCGCGACGCGCGCGGCACCGCGCCGCGCAGAACCTAGGGAACCCCATGCGATTCAAACTTCTTCTGGCCACCTTGCCGCTGCTGCTGCAGGCCTGCGGCGGCGGCAACGACGCGCCCGCCTTCAAGACCCTGGACGGCAAGGCGCCGCTCGTCATCGGCCACCGCGGCGCCAGCGGCGAGCGCCCCGAGCACACGCTGGAGGCCTACCAGCTCGCCATCGAGCAGGGTGCCGACTTCATCGAACCCGACCTGGTGCTGAGCAAGGACGGCGTGCTGCTGGCCCGCCACGAACCGATGCTGGACAGCACCACCGACGTGGCCAGCAAGTTCCCGGCGGCGCGCAGGAGCACCCGCCTGGTCGATGGCGAATCGACCACCGCCTACTTCGCCAGCGACTTCACGCTCGCCGAGCTCAAGACCCTGCGCGCCGTGCAGGCGCGCGCCGGCCGCTCCAAGGCCTTTGACGGCCAGTTCAGCATTCCGACGCTGGACGAGGTGATCGCGCTGGCCAAGGCGCAGTCCGCCAAGACCGGCCGCACGATCGGCATCTACCCCGAGATCAAGCACTCGACCTTCCACGCCGGCCTGTTCGGCGCCCATGTGTTCGAGGACAAGCTGCTCGCCACTCTGCACGCGGCCTACGGCAACGCGGCCAGCGCGCCGGTGTTCATCCAGTCCTTCGAGGTGGCGAACCTGCAGTACCTGTCCGGCAAGACGCAGATCCGCCGCGTGCAGCTGATCGACGCCGACGACGTCAAGGCGGATGGCTCGATGTCCCTGGTCGCCCCCTACCGCCAGCCGTACGACTTCGTCGTCAAGGGCGATGCACGCACCTTTGCCGACCTGCTCAGCCCGGCCGGGCTGGACTTCGTCAAGACCTATGCCCAGGCCATCGGCCCCTGGAAGCCCTACCTCGTCAAGACCGTGGACGACGGCGTCGAACGCACCGGTGACAGCACGCGCACCGTGCACGACCGCCGCGTCGACGGCAGCACCGGCGTCATCGAGGCCGCCCACGCACGCGGCCTGCTGGTGCACACCTGGACCTTCCGCGACGACGCCGGCACCTATGGCTTCAAGGACGGCAAGACCGAGCTGGAGTACTTCATGAAGCTGGGCATCGACGGTGTGTTCACCGACTTCCCGGCCACCGGCAGCGCGGCGCTGAAAACCCTGAAGTAAGCCCAAACGCTTGACTTGAAGCCCGCTTCAAGTTGCACAGTGCGGGCCTTGCTTTCCGCTCGGCCCGCATGTCCTCTACCGACTCCCTTTCTACCGCGCTGGACTCCGGCCAGCGCGCCGCCATCCTCGGCGCCCTGGCCCTGGTCTCGATGCTGGCCTTCGAGGCCGTGGCGGTGGCCGCCGCCATGCCGGCCATCGCCACGGCGCTCGATGGCCTGAACCAGTACGCGCTGGCTTTTGGCGGCACGCTGGCCCTCTCCGTGCTGGGCATGGTCTGGGCCGGCCCGGTGTGCGACCGCCAGGGCCCCTACCGCGCCAGCCTGTACGGCCTGCTGGTGTTCGGGGCCGGTCTTCTGGTGGCCGGGCTGGCGCCGGGCATGCACTGGGTCAGCGCCGGCCGCGCCGTGCAAGGCTTGGGCGTGGGCATGCTGGGCGTGGCCCTGTACGTGGGCATGGGCCGGCTGCTGCCGGCCGCCCTGCACCCGCGCCTGTTTGCGTGGATGGCCGCGGCATGGGTGCTGCCCGGTCTGCTCGGGCCCTGGCTGGCGGCGCGCCTGGTGGAGCTATGGGGTTGGCGCGCGGTGTTCCTGGGCGTGGCCGCACTGCTGCCGCCCACCGCCTTGCTGCTGCTGCCGGCACTGCGCCGCCTGCCCGCACTGCCGGAAGGCGCGCGCGCCGGTGCGCCCCTGCTCTGGGCCGGCCTGGCCGCCGGC
>JBDHSJ010000147.1:0-10362 GCA_039808065.1 Burkholderiaceae bacterium
CAAGGAAAAGCATGACAGGCTGGTGCGCGAGGCGGCAGCCATCGTCGAACTGGCCGACCTGCTCGACCGCAAGCCGCGCGCCCTCTCCGGCGGGCAGCGCCAGCGCGCCGCCCTGGCCCGCGCCACCGCCGAGCAGACCGAGGCCGAGCTGGGCCTGGCGCGCGAGCGCGAACGCGTGCAGGCCCAGGTGCTGAGCGCCCGTGCTGCCCTCGCCGCCGCCCGCGCCGTGCTGCAGGCCGCCAGCGAACGCGCCCGCCTGACGGCCGGGACCCGCGCCTTCTTCGACAAATCCTTCCGCCTCGGCGAGACCGATCTGCCCACCCGCCTGCGCGTCGAACTGGAAGCCGCCCAGGCCCAGCGCGAGCAGGCGCGCGCGCGCATCGCCCTGCACCAGGCCATTGCCCAACTGCGCCAGGCCCTGGGCCTGCTGCCGCAATAAAGCCCACGAGACACGCTGATGAATCCCAAACACCTGTTGATCCTGCTGGCCTTGCTGCTGGCGCGCCCCGCCTTCGCCGGCCCGGGTCATGACCATGGCGACGCGGCACCCAAGACCGCGGCTCCCGCCCAGCCGCGCTTCGCCGCCAGCTCCGAGCTGTTCGAGCTGGTTGGCGTGCTGGAAGGCAAGGCTCTGACGCTGTACCTGGATCGCGCCGACAGCAACGAGCCCGTCACCACCGCCACCTTGGAGCTGGAACTGGCCGGCGCCAAACTCAAGCCACAGCCCCAGGCGGACGGCAGCTTCCGCGCCGAGCTGGCCGCCGTGCCGGCCGCCGGTGTGCACCCCATCACCGCCACGGTGACGGCGGGCGAGGACGCCGACCTGCTGGCCGGCGAGCTGGACTTGCATGTCGAAGCACACGATGGGCACGAACACTTTGAATGGAAGCGCACAGGCCTGTGGTTCGGCCTCGGTCTGCTGGGCCTGATCGGCGCCGCTACCGCGCTGCGTCTGCGCCGGAAGGGCGGTGCCGCATGAAGCGCGCCCTGCTGCTGCTGAGCGCCAGCCTGCTGCTCATCCCCGCCTGGGGCGGCCCCGGGCACGACCATGGCGATGAAGCCGCCCCGGCCACCGCCGGCGGCCCGCAGCGCCTGCCCGATGGTTCGGTCTTCCTGCCCAAGCCCGCGCAGCGCCAGCTGGGCCTGCGCACGCTGGCCGTGACGGCCGCCGAGCTGCCGCGTAGCCAGGAACTGCAGGGCCTGGTGGTAATGGACCCGAATGCCGGTGGCCCGGTGCAAGCCGCGCAGAGCGGCCGCTTGATGGCCCCGCCGCAGGGCCTGCCCACGCTGGGCCAGCGCGTGCAGCGCGGCCAGCTGCTGGGCTTTGTGGAGCCGCTGGCCGGGGCGCTGGAGCGCTCGGCCCAGGCCGCGCAATTGGCCGAGCTGCGCGCCGCGCTGCGCCTGGCCGACCAGCGCGCGCAGCGCCTGCAGGAGCTGGCCGACACCGTGCCGCGCCGTGAGATCGAGGCCGTGCAGACCGAAGTGGAGGGCCTGCGCGCGCGCATCCAAGCGCTGGGCCAGGGACTGAACGGACGCGAGGCCTTGCGTGCGCCGGTGAGTGGCGTCATCGCCTCGGCGCATGCCGTGGCCGGTCAGATCGTCGAGGCGCGCGAGCTGCTGTTCGAGGTGGTGGACCCGCAGCGCCTGCGCATCGAGGCCCTCGCGTACGACACCCTGCTGGCCCAAGACATAGCCACCGCCTTTGTGGCGGGCGCAAATGGGGCGCCCCTGCGCTTCCTGGGCGCCGGCAGCCGCTTGCGCGAGCAGGCCTTGCCCTTGAACTTCGGCGCTGCCCAGGGCCTGGTGCTGGGCCAGAGCGTGCGCGTGGTGGTGCAAAGCCGCAGCCGCATCCAGGGCCATGCGCTGCCCGCGCAGGCGCTGGTGAAGAACCCATCGAACCAGACCATCGTCTGGGTCAAGCAGGCGCCCGAGCGCTTTGTGCCGCGCGTGGTGCAGGTGCAGGCGCTGGACGGCGCGCGCGTGGCCGTGACACAGGGCCTGAGCGATGGCGACCGTGTGGTGGTGCAGGCCGCCACCTTGCTCAACCAGGTGCGCTGAGTGCTGGCCCACCCCCGAGGCGCTGCGCGCCACCCCCTCCAGGGGGCGCCGTTGGCGGCCCGGCAAAGCCGGTTCCGCGACGGCCCCTTGATCGATGTGCCCCTGCTGCGCCTTGTGTGCGGAGGCCAACGGAGCTTCTCTCGTGTTTGAAATATTGGTTCACAGCAGCCTGCGCAACCGCCTGATGGTGCTGGCCCTGGCGGCCGCCCTGATGGTGCTGGGCGCGCTGACGCTGCCGCGCACGCCGGTCGACGTCTTCCCCAGCCTGGACCGCCCGCAGGTGACGCTGCAGATCGAGGCCGGTGGCATGGCGCCCGAGGAGGTGGAGCAGCTGGTCACCCTGCCGCTGGAACAGGCCATGAGCGGCCTGCCCGGCGTTACCGCGGTGCGCTCGGTGTCCTCGGTGGGGTTGGCCTTCGTCTACGTCAGCTTCGAGTGGGGCACCGACATCTACCGTGCGCGGCAGATCGTCAATGAGCGTTTCACCACTGCGCGCGACGCCCTGCCGGCGGGCGTGCAGCACGCGGCCATGGGGCCCATCAGCTCCATCATGGGCGAAGTGATGCTGGTGGCCATTCCCATCGACGAGGCCAAGATCAGCGCCATGGCCACGCGCGAGTACGCCGACTTTGTGCTGCGCCCGCGCCTTCTGGCGGTTCCCGGGGTGGCCCAGGTCATTCCGATTGGCGGCGAGGTGCGGCAATACCAGGTGCAGCCCGACAGCGCCCGCATGGCCCAGCTGGGCGTGAGCGTGGAACAGCTGCGTGCCGCCCTGCAGGGCCATGCCGGCAACAGCAGCGGCGGCTTTGTGGAGCTCCATGCGCGCGAATACTTGATCCGCCATCTGGGCCGTACCACGCGGCTGGAGGACCTGCAGCAGCTGCCCGTGGCCTGGAAGAACGGCCAGTCGATTCTTTTGAGTCAGGTGGCCGCTGTGCGCTTCGCTCCCGCCATCCAGCGCGGCGACGCCGGCTTCAACGGCGGAGCGGCCGTCATCCTGGGCGTGCAGAAGCAGCCCGAGGCCGACACTGTGGCGCTGACGCGCGCCATCGAAACCGCGCTGGGCGAGCTCAAGCCCGGCCTGCCCGCCGGCATGCAGGCGCCGCGCGTCACCTTCCGCCAGGCCAGCTTCATCGAGGCCAGCATCGGCAATCTGCAGGGCAAGCTGATGGCAGCGGCCACCATCGTGGCCGTGGTGCTCTACCTCTTCCTGGCGAATCTGCGCACCACGTTGATTTCGCTGGCGGCCATCCCGGCCTCCATCCTGATCACTGTGCTGGTGTTCCGCCACTTCGGCCTGTCCATCAACACCATGACGCTCGGGGGCCTGGCCATCGCCATCGGCGAGCTGGTCGACGACGCCGTGGTGGGCGTGGAAAACGTGCTGCGCCGACTGAAGCTCAACCAGCAACTGCCGCAGCGTCTGGGGCCGGTGGAGCTGATCGCCAAGGCCACGCTGGAGGTGCGCAGCGCCATCGTGGTGGCCACGCTGATCATCGTGCTGGTCTTCGTGCCGCTGTTCGTGCTGCCGGGCATCGAGGGGCGGCTGTTCGTGCCCCTGGGCATCGCCTACATCACGTCGATCCTGGCGTCGATGCTGGTGTCGATCACGCTCACGCCCGTGATGGCCTACTACCTGCTGCCCAAGCTCAAGAGCCTGGACCATGGCGACCCGAAGCTGGTGCAGTGGCTCAAGGCCCGCTACGCGCGGGGACTCGCCTGGGTGTTCGCCCACACGCGCGCCGTGCTGGGCGCCGGCGTGCTGGCGGTGGCGGGCGCGCTGGCGCTGCTGCCTTTCTTCCCCACCACCTTTCTGCCGCCCTTCAACGAGGGCTCGGTGCTGATCGGCCTGCGCCTGAACCCGGGCACCACCTTGCAGGAATCGGTGCAGGTGGCGCGCCAGGCCGAACGCCTGCTGAAAGGCGTGCCCGAGGTCGTCTACGTGGGCCGGCGCTCCGGCCGCGCCGAGATGGACGAGCACGCCGAGGGCGTGCATGTGTCCGAGCTCGACATCGGCCTGCGCGAGAGCGCGCGCCCGCTGGAGGCCGTGTACGCCGACCTGCGCCAGCGCCTGGCGAACCTGCCCGCCGCCATCGCCCTGGGCCAACCCATCAGCCACCGCATCGACCACATGCTCTCGGGTGTGCGCAGCGCCATCGCCATCAAGCTGTTTGGCGAGGACCTGGACAGCCTGCGCGGCCAGGCCGAGGCCCTGCGCGCCAAGCTGGCCGGCATCCCCGGCGTGGCCGATCTGGAAGTGGAGAAGCAGGTGCTGACGCCCCAGATCCAGGTGCGCGTGGACCCTGCGGCCGCGCGGGCCTATGGCCTGGCGCCCGGCCAGCTGCTGGCCGAACTGCAGCAGCTCGTCGATGGCGAGCGCATCACCCAGGTGGTGGAGGGCAACCGCCGCTTCGACCTGGTGCTGCGCCTGGCCGAGCCGGCGCGCAGCCTGCAGGCCCTGCCGCAGCTGCTGATCGATACCCCGGCCGGCCGTGTGCCCTTGGCCAAGCTGGCGCAGATCGAGGAGGGCGACGGCCCCAACCAGATCAGCCGCGACGATGGCAAACGGCGCATCGTCATCTCGGCCAATGCTTCCCAGCGACCGCTCTCGGATGTGGTGAGCGACATCCGCGCCGTGCTGGCCCAGCACCCACTGCCCGAGGGCATGTTCGTCACGCTCGGCGGCCAGTTCGAGGCGCAGGAGCAGTCCAGCCGCCTGATCGCGGTCTTGAGCCTGGTGTCGGCCGCGCTCGTGTTCCTGGTGCTCTACAGCCGCTACCGCAGCGGCCTGCTGACCCTGCTGATCATGGCCAACATCCCGCTGGCCCTGGTGGGGGCGGTGATCGGGCTCCAGCTCAGCGGTCAGCCGCTGTCGGTGGCGGCGCTGATCGGCTTCATCACCCTGGCCGGCATCTCCATCCGCAACGGCATCCTCAAGCTCAGTCACTACATCAATCTGTGCGCCTTCGAGGGCGAGCGCTTCGACGTGGCGATGCTCACGCGCGGCTCGCTGGAGCGCCTCAGCCCCGTGCTGATGACCGCCCTGGTGGCCGCCTTTGCGTTGGCGCCGCTGCTTTTCGAAGCCGGCCAGCCCGGCACCGAAGTGCTCTACCCGGTGGCGGTGGTGATCTTCGGCGGGCTGATCAGCGCCACCCTGCTCGACAGCTTCCTCACCCCGGCGATGGTCTGGCGCTTCGGGCGCGAGCCCATCGAACGCCTGGCGGCCGAGGCCGGCGGCCAGGCCTTCTGATTCCCCATACCCACAAGGAGTTCCACATGAAGAAGTTCAGCTTCGTCAGCACCCTGTTGATGGCCCTGGCCGCACCCACCTGGGCGGGCGGGGAGCACGAACACAAACCCCAGCACGGCGGCATCGTTGTCGAGGCCGCGCACATGGACTGGGAGCTGGTGGCCCGCCCCGAGCGCATCGTCATCCATGTGCGCGACCACGGCAAAAAGGCCAGCACGGCCGGCGCCACCGGCAAGCTCACGCTGCTGAGCGGCGGGCACAAAAGCGAAGCGGTGCTGAAGCCCGCCGGCGAAGACCGCCTGGAAGCGCAAGGCCCCTTCACCCTGGGCCCGGGCAGCAAGATCGTGGCGACGGTGCAGCTGCAGGGGAAGAAGGGGGCGAATGTGCGCTTCAGCTTGCAGTGAGAAGGCAGTGCAGTCTCTTTTGAGGGCGCATACGGGCCTAATGTGTGCCCTAAATGCATGTGTTGCTGGGGTGCACTCGCCCTGCCAATCACCGCAGATTCTTTGTCCCGATAGCAAGCCCGTTTGCTGTAAGGCTGAGGTTCAGTCCCAGTCCTGACTGAAAGCTGCAATCAAGAAAGGTCTGCGTACCGCCGGTCGTGTATCTGAACTCAAGAACCGACAGGGTCTCCTCTTTGCCCGATATCGGGTCTTTCATTGGTTTTTTGCCTATGAAGATGACACCCTCTTTCACTGGGATGAAGTACTGGTTCAGTGCGAGTTTCCTCGGCGGTACTACTTCAAGATCGAGTAGCACCTCGGAATGGTTGCGAACGAGTAGTCGCCTGCCAACTTGTTCGATTTCGAATGGGCCGGCGGGTACAAGTAGCTCGTTGTCTCTGATCTCAGTGGCGATCGCGCCGTCGGGCGCATGAAAGACGGCCGACAAGCGCCAGCGTTTTGAGTGGGGTTCGGGGGGTCTGACCCGAAAAAGCCAGCGGTCATTGAACGCGATGCCAGGCCCGCATTCCGAGAAGTCCGTGCCCCCAAGTATTAGCGTTGGCCGATGATTGCCAAGATCAAGTGTCTGCGCCGCGAAACCTATCTCGTGACAGACCGGCTTGGCATTCGCCAATGAAATGCTTTCCTTTGATAGGAGTCCCTTGGACGACTCGAGTTGGTGGGTTCCGCAAAGCAGCGTGATGCCATCGGGACGATGAACTCTGGCGTCGCGAAACGGCGGATCGAAGTGCTCATAGGTAACGATTGCGCTGCCGCAGATGACGCAGCCAAACCCACAGCGTCGTCTCACCCGCCGTCGAACTTCAGTTGGAATGTCTCTTGAAAGTCCGAAGCGATTCTTCATAGCTCTTGGTTGTGCTTTGGGGGTGTCAATTCACGGATAGCCGATTTGAACCTTCAGGCGGAAGTCGGTGTCGGCAGGGATTGGATCCATGGCTTGAGACCGAAACCGGCGCTGCTCCTGGTGGCTTTGAATGGCCCCTTACAACTAGAACCCCGCTGCCGCCGCCTGCGCCAGAAAGTCCCCCACCGCCCCCACATCCAGCAAATTCCACTGCCGCCCGTTGTGCAGCACCATGCGTGTGCCGTCGCTGCCCAGGTAGTTGCCGCTGGCCGGGTAGTAGCGGTAGCTGTAAGGCGAGTAGCTGCCGCGGGCGGCGCCGCGAGGGAACAGTTGGGGGTAGACGTATTCGGCCCAGTTCATCACGCGCTCCATCGCGCTGCTGGGCTGGGACTGGTCGGCGCCAAAGTCCACCTGCCCGCCGCTGCGCGGCTGGCGGTCGAAGTCTTCGCTGACCTGGGGCAGGGCGGGGGCCTGGTTGCTGGCCGGGCTGCCGGGGGGCAGGTGGCCGTCGGGGCTGGTGGCCACGGCACCGCTGCGGCTGCTGCGGTCGGCACTCAGCTGCTGCTGCCACTGCGCCAGGCTGCCACCATCTGCCAGGGCGCTGCCGGGGCGGCCGTCGAAGAAGCGGCAGCCACCACCACCGCCAGAGGCCTGCAGCCAGTTGTGCTCGCTGCCCGGGCTGCCCACCAGGCCGTAGACGCCGGCGGCGCTGATCTCATTGGCCCAGCGGATGCCGATGCAGGCGCCGCCCTGCTGCAGCACCAGGTTGTTGCGCAGCGTGGGGCTCACCGAGCCCGGCCGCTTGGCCACGGGGTCGAAATCTTGCAGGGTGACGCCGAAGTACAGCGCGGCATGCCCTAAGCGGGCGGTGTCGATGATCGTGTTGTGGGCCACCAGCGCGTCCTGCGCGGCAAAGAGGCCAATGCCGGCGTAGCCGGTCTCGCGCACCACGTTGTTCACCACCACGCCGCGGATGCTCTCGTAATAGTTCGGGTTCAGCGCGGTGTCGAAGAACTCGGGGCTGGTGTCGTAGCCCACCATGATGCCGCCCTCGCCGGTGCGCTCGATGCGGTTGCGCTGCACCCGCACATCGGCTGCGCCGCCCTTGAAGTACAGCCCGTTGGTGGCGATGTCGTGGATCCAGTTGTCTTCCACCGTCATGCGGCTGCCATTGACGTTGTCGATGCCCTCGGCGTTCTTCTCTTCGAGCGGCGTGCCGGCGGGGTAGATGCGGCCGGTGTTGTAGATCTCGCAGCGGCGGATGGTGATGTCGTCGCTCTTGGGGGTGATCTTGATGGCGTCGCGCCCGGTGTCGTGGATGCGGCAGTCCTCCACCAGCACGTTCGAGGCCCCGCGGCCGCTGCGGTTGTTGCGCGAGTCCCAGTCGGTCTGGAAGAACAGGCCGTAGAGGTTGCCGCCCATCACCTCCAGGCGCGAGATCGTGCTGCCCGAGGCCTCGGGGTCGATCTGGATGCAGACCCCGTCTTCCAGGTCCAGCGGGCAGCGGATGACGGCCCATTCGCCGGGGTAGGAACGCAGCGTCAGCGGCAGGCGCAGCCGCACCTCGGTTTCGTCGAACACATTGGCGCCCTCGGGGCCGCGCAGGGTCACCGTGTCGCCGGCGCGCACCAGGGCGCGGGCCGGGTCCAGCAAATGGCCCAGCGTGCGATAGGGCTGGGCCAGGCTGCCGTTGCCGCTGCTGTCACTGCCCGTGGTGGCCACGAACCACTCGGCGGCTGGTGTCGCCATTGGGGTGGCGGCCAGGGCCAGGGTGGCGATCCAGTTCCAGATACCTTTTTTCATGCGGCCCCCGGTTGCGTTGGGCTGCATGGTGCCGGCTTTGGGCGGGGCCGACGAGCCCCCCGTTCAGGGCTGTGGCGGGCGCGCCAAGCGCGCTCGGGCGCGGGCATGCCCCGCAAGGGGCCGGGCCACCGGCCCGGCCCTGAGGCCACTTAGAAGCGCCAGCCCAGGTTCAGCCCCACGGTGCGTGGCGTCAGGTAGACGCCACGCAGGCCCACGCGGCTGGCCACGGCGGAGGTGCCCTGAAAGGACACCAGCTCGCGCTCGTTCGTGAGGTTGTCCACCCACAGGCTCAGGTCCCAGCTGTTGGCGCTCAGGCCGGCGCTGAAGCGGTAGGTGGTGTAGCTCTTGTATTCGAAGGGGCGGTCGGCGGGGTCGTCACCGCGGTCGCTGGCCTTCACGCCCACATGGCGGGCGCCAATCGCAGCGTTGACGCCATAGCCCGCCAGCTCGCCATTCCAGCGTGCCCGCAGCGTGTGCTTCCAGGGCGCCGAGCCACCGAGCTTGCCGCCCTTGGTGTAGGTGCGGCATTCGGTGTTGTTGGCGTACAGGCAGACTTCCTTGCTGGCGTCCCATTCGCCACGCGTGTAGGTGCTGGCCATGCTGAGCTCCACGCTGGGCACCACCCGCCAGCGCGCCTGGAACTCGGCACCTTCGCTGCGTGCATCCGGCCCGTTGGTGGTGCCCCAGACCGGGAAGCCCTCGATGTCCTGGCTGAAGTAGGTTTGCGGGTCGCGCCAGAGGATGCGGTAGACGCTGGCCTGCAGGTAGAGCTGGCGGTCCAACAGGAAGCCCTTGGCGCCGAGCTCGAAGTTGTCGGTGCTGTCGGCGCCGTAGCCGCGCACGTTGGGGTTCACGTCCTTGCCGCCCACGCCACGGAAGCCGTTGGCGCCGCCGCGGCGGAAGCCCTGGCTGAAGGTGGCGTAGCCCAGCAGGTCTTCGGTGAACTGGTAGCTGGCATTGAGCTTGAAGTAGCTTTTGCCGTCTTCCTTCTCGGTGTTCTTGATCTGGCCGCTGACGAGGTCGAAGGCGTAGTCCTCCACCTGCGTGCTGGCCTCATCTTCATAGGCAAACAGGCGCGCGCCGGCGGTGAGTGTCAGGTCCTGGATGCCGCGCCAGCTCAGCTCGCCGTACAGGGCCGATTCCTTGTACTGGCTACGCAGGTCTTCCATATAGCCTTCGCCCGCGCGGGTGCTGCGGGAGGGCAGGGTGGGCAGCCACTCGCTGAACTGGTTGCTGCGCTCCTGGTCGGAGAAGTAGATGCCGGCGATCCAGCTCAGCACGCCCGGGTCGGACACCAGCCGGGTCTCGTGCATCCAGCCCTTGTTGCGGTTGTCGTAGGTGAGGTAGGCGGTGTTGCCGCTCCAACTGGCTGAACCCAGACGGTAGCGCGAGTAACCCAGGTCGCCGTAGAAGAAGGAGCCGGTGGCCAGGTAATCCGCCTGACCGATGCGGGTGTCCTTGTAGCTCGAAGTGCTGCTGTGCAGACGGCCGATGCCGGCGATGCGCCAGTCCAGGTCAAAGCTGGTGAGCTCGATCTTGCGGTCGGTGAACTCGGGATAGCGCGAGAGCACGGTTTGCTTGTCCCATACCAGGGGCGCGGTGTAGCGCGCTGGCGAGCCGCTGGCCGGGCTGAGCTGGCCACCGCTGGTGCCATGCGCCGTGCCGTCCTGCCAGGTGTGCGAGAGGCGCAGCTCCAGGTCGGGGCTGGCCATCCAGAGCAGCGAGGCGCGGGCGGTCTTGGCGCGGTACCAGTCGTCGTCCTCGTACAGCGTCGTGCCGGCATCCGGCTTGGGTGTGATGGCGGAGCTCAGGTAGGGCGGCTTGCCGGCAAAGCGGTCGGTGAAACCCTGGTCATCCAGGTTGGCCAAGGACACCCGCAGCGCCAGATCCTCGCCCAGCGGTGCGTTCAGCATCAGATCGGTGTCGTTCGACAACGCGCCGCC
>JBDHSJ010000148.1:0-10326 GCA_039808065.1 Burkholderiaceae bacterium
CGCTGGCCTTCGCACTGGACTGGATCCGACCGCCGCGCCAGATGAACAGCACCAGCTTCTTCTACGCGCACACCGACCAGTGGCGCTACGAGAAGCTCGGGATGGAGGAGATCGTGTCGCCTCTGGCCGACCGCAAGGCCTTCGGCGGCAGCATGATCGACTACAACGTGCGCGCCGAGCGCATGGGCTGGTTGCCCAGTGCGCCGCAGCTCAAGACCAACCCGATGCAGGTGGTCAAGGATGCCACCGCCGCCGGCCTGGATCCGAAGGACTACGTCGTGCGGGCGCTGAAGGACGGCACGGTCGAGATGAGCTGCGAGGACCCCGACGCACCGCAGAACTGGCCTCGCGTGATGTTCGTCTGGCGCAGCAACCTGCTGGGCTCGTCCGGCAAGGGCCACGAGTACTTCTGCAAGCACCTGCTGGGCACGGAGAACGGCATCCAGGGCAAGGACCTGGGGGCCGACGACTCCAAGCCGTCCGAAGTGAAGTGGCACGCCGAGGCGCCGGTCGGCAAGCTGGACCTGGTGGTGACGCTGGACTTCCGCATGAGCACCACCTGCCTGTACAGCGACATCGTGCTGCCCACCGCCAGTTGGTACGAGAAGAACGACCTCAACACCAGCGACATGCACCCCTTCATCCACCCGCTGAGTGCCGCGGTGGACCCCGTGTGGCAAAGCCGCAGCGACTGGGAGATCTACAAGGGCTTTGCGAAGGCCTTCAGCGAAGTCTGCGTCGGCCACCTGGGCGTCGAACGCGAGGTGGTGCTGACGCCGCTGATGCACGACAGCGCGGCCGAACTGGCCCAGCCGTTCGACGTGAAGGAGTGGAAGAAGGGCCAGTGCGATCTGATCCCCGGCAAGACCGCGCCGCAGATCGGCGTGGTCGAGCGCGACTACCCGAACGTCTACAAGCGCTTCATCGCGCTCGGCCCCTTGATGGACAAGCTGGGCAACGGCGGCAAGGGCATCGGCTGGAAGACCGGTACCGAGGTGGAGCAACTCGGGCAGCTCAACGGCACGACGCTGACCGAGGGCGTGACGCAGGGCATGCCGAAGATCGTGACCGACATCGACGCCTGCGAGGTCATCCTGCAGCTCGCGCCCGAGACCAACGGCCATGTCGCGGTGAAGGCCTGGGAAGCCCTGGGCAAGCAGACGGGTCGCGACCATACCCACCTGGCGCTGTACCGCGAGGACGAGAAGATCCGCTACCGCGACGTGCAGGCGCAGCCGCGCAAGATCATCAGCAGCCCGACCTGGAGCGGCATCGAAAGCGAGACCGTCAGCTACAACGCCGGCTACACCAACGTGCACGAGCTGATCCCCTGGCGCACGCTCACCGGGCGCCAGCAGTTCTACCTGGACCACCCCTGGGTGATCGCCTTCGGCGAGGCCTTGAGCAGCTACCGTCCCCCGGTGGACCTGAAGACGACGGCCGGCATCCACAACATCAAGCCGAACGGGCACCAGGAGATCCTGCTCAACTTCATCACACCGCACCAGAAGTGGGGCATCCACAGCACCTACAGCGACAACCTGCTGATGCTGACTCTCAACCGCGGGGGCCCGGTGGTGTGGCTGAGCGAGGACGACGCCAAGCGCTCGGGCATCGAGGACAACGACTGGGTCGAGGTCTTCAACATCAATGGCGCCATCGCGGCGCGTGCGGTGGTCAGCCAGCGCGTCAATCCCGGGATGCTGCTGATGTACCACGCGCAGGAGAAGATCGTGAACACGCCCGGTTCGCAGATCACCGGCGTGCGCGGCGGCATCCACAACAGCGTGACGCGCATCGTGCTCAAGCCCACGCACATGATCGGTGGCTACGCGCAGTTCAGCTACGGCTTCAACTACTACGGAACCATCGGCACCAACCGCGACGAGTTCGTCGTGGTGCGCAAGATGGCCAAGGTCGACTGGCTGGACACGCCCGCCGACGACCACCTCGCCGCCGCCTACCAGGGCCAGGGCGAGAACCCCTGAACCGGCCGATCAGACAAGGAGCATCGCAATGAAAGTACGCGCACAGATCGGCATGGTGCTGAACCTGGACAAGTGCATCGGCTGCCACACCTGCAGCGTGACCTGCAAGAACGTGTGGACCAGCCGTCCCGGCGTCGAGTACGCCTGGTTCAACAACGTGGAAACCAAGCCCGGCATCGGCTACCCCAAGGAGTGGGAGAACCAGGACCGTTGGAACGGTGGCTGGGTGCGCAAGGCCGATGGTTCCATCGTGCCGCGCCAAGGCGGCAAGTGGCAGCTGCTGATGAAGATCTTCGCCAACCCCAACCTGCCGCAGATCGACGACTACTACGAGCCCTTCACCTTCGACTACGACCACCTGCAGTCGGCGCCCGAGATGCAGCATGCGCCGACCGCCCGGCCGCGCAGCCTCATCACTGGCAAGCGGATGGAGAAGATCGAGTGGGGCCCGAACTGGGAGGAGATCCTGGGCGGCGAGTTCGCCAAGCGATCGAAGGACAAGAACTTCGACGATATCCAGAAGGACATCTACGGCCAGTTCGAGAACACCTTCATGATGTACCTGCCCAGGCTGTGCGAGCACTGCCTGAACCCGGCGTGCGTCGCGAGCTGTCCCTCGGGCTCCATCTACAAGCGCGAGGAAGACGGCATCGTCCTCATCGACCAGGACAAGTGCCGCGGCTGGCGCATGTGCGTGAGCGGCTGCCCGTACAAGAAGATCTACTACAACTGGAAGAGCGGCAAGGCCGAGAAGTGCATCTTCTGCTATCCGCGTATCGAGGCCGGCCAGCCCACGGTGTGCAGCGAGACCTGCGTCGGCCGCATCCGCTACCTGGGTGTGCTGCTGTACGACGCTGATCGCATTCAAGAGGCTGCCAGCGTCGAGCACGACAAGGACCTGTACCAGGCACAGCTCGACATCTTCCTGGACCCGAACGACCCGAAGGTGATCGCGCAGGCGCGTGCCGACGGCATTCCCGACAACTGGCTGGAAGCCGCGAAGAACAGCCCGGTCTACAAGATGGCGGTGGACTGGAAGGTGGCGCTGCCGCTTCACCCGGAGTACCGCACGTTGCCGATGGTGTGGTACGTGCCACCGCTCAGTCCCATCACCGCCGCGGCCAACGCCGGGCAGGTCGGCACCAATGGCGAGATCCCCGACGTCAACCAGCTGCGCATCCCGGTCAAGTACCTCGCCAACCTGCTGACGGCGGGCGACACCGCGCCAGTGGTGCGGGCGCTCGAGCGGATGCTGGCGATGCGCGCCTACCAGCGGGCCAAACACGTCGACGGCAGCGCCAATCAGGCCGCTATCGAACAGGTGAAGCTGAGTGTGAATCAGGTCGAGGAGATGTACCGCGTGATGGCCATCGCCAACTACGAGGACCGCTTCGTCATTCCGACCACGCACCGCGAATACGCCGAGAACGCCTTCAACGTGCGCGGCGGTTGCGGCTTCAGCTTCGGCAACGGCTGCAGCGAAGGGGTCACCGAGACCAGCCTGTTCGGCAGCGAGAAGAAGCGCACCATCCCCATCAAGGCCACCGTATGAGCAAGCCCTTTCCCCTGACGCTGCGGGTGCTGGCGCACTTGTTGAGCTATCCGGACACCTCGCTACGCGACCACCTGGCCGAGATGACGACGGCGCTCCAAGGCGAGCGGGCGCTTCGACCCGATCGCCTGGCCGAGCTGTCCGCCCTGATGCAGCACCTGCGTGGCGCGCGCGCGATGGACGTCGAGGCGCACTACGTCGAGACCTTCGACCGTGGCCGTGGCACGGCGCTGCACCTGTTCGAGCATGTGCACGGCGACAGCCGCGACCGCGGGCCGGCCATGATCGACCTGCTGCAGACCTACGAGCAGGCCGGCCTATACCTCGCGCCGGGCGAACTGCCCGATCACCTGACGGTGGTGCTGGAGTACGCGTCCACGCAGCCGCCCGCCCAGGCCCGGGCCTTCCTGCGCGAGCTGACGCATATCCTGCAGGCAATCTTCAGCGCGCTGCTGCGCCGCGAGAGCCCCTATGCCAGCGTGCTGGCAGCGGTGCTCGAACTGGCCGGGGAGAAAGCTCAGGCGGTGAAGATCCCCGACGAGCCCACCCTCGATGAATCCTGGGAGGAGCCTGCGGTCTTCGGTGGCTGCTCCACCCAGGGCCAGGCCAGTCCGGGCCAGCCGCAACCGATCCAGATCGTGCGCGCCGCCGCGCGCCAGGCGTCCACCCAGCCGGGAGCATCGGCATGAACACCCTCCACACCATCGCCTTCACCGTCTACCCCTACGTCTGCCTGGCATTCTTTCTGATGGGTAGCCTGGCCCGCTTCGACCGCGACCAGTACACGTGGAAGAGCGACAGCTCGCAGCTGCTGCGCGCCGGCCAGCTGCGCTGGGGCAGCAACCTGTTCCACGGCGGGATCCTGTTCCTGTTCTTCGGGCACCTGTTCGGCCAGCTGACCCCGCACGCGGTGTACGGCCTGGTCATGACGTCCTCGCAGAAGCAGCTGCTGGCCGTGATCGCCGGCGGCGTGGCCGGAGGCCTGTGTTTCATCGGGCTGACGATGCTGCTGCACCGGCGGCTGTTCGATCCGCGTATCCGGCTGACCAGCCACCGGACCGACATCGCGATCCTGGTGATCCTGTGGGTGCAACTGGCCATCGGACTGTCGACGCTGCCGTCGTCACTGCATCATGCGGGCGAACCCACCACCATGCTGCGCCTGGCCGAGTACCTGCAAGGCATCGTGCTGCTGCAGCCCAATGCGGCGCTGGTCGCGGGCGTGGAATGGCACTTCCAGCTTCACATGTTGCTGGGCATGACGATCTTCCTGCTGTTCCCCTTCAGCCGCCTCGTTCACGTGTGGAGCGGCTTCGGTACCGTTGCCTACCTGTTCCGCCCGTATCAGATGGTGCGTTCGCGCCGGCTCAACGTGCCGGCCCGCCAGAACCTGCCGCGCCGCGCCGGCTGAGCGTGTGGCCCATCGACACAGGAGTACGCAATGGATGCATCGGTTTCAGGTCTCGCCCAGGTCAACGGCGTGGTGCTGGCCTATCCCAACGAGCAGTTGACGGCCGAGGCCCTGCGCCAGCGCGCTTGCGCCGAACTGCTTCGGCAGGCGGCCATCCGCGCCGGGCTGCTGGCCGAGGACGATCCGCTCCCGCTGGGAGGTGCAATGACCGAATCGGCCAGTGCGGCCATCGAACGGCTGCTGGATCGTGAGCTCCACCTGCCCGAGCCGACGGAAGAAGCGCTGCGCCGCCACCACGCGGCCCAGCGGGGACGCTACGCGGTCGGGGAGCGCGTGCTGATGCGCCACATCCTGTTCGCTGTCACGCCGGGCGTGGATGTGAATGCCCTGCGGCAGCGCGCCGAGGCTTGCCTGCTGGACGTGCGCTGCGCGACGCCCGACAGCCAGGATCGCTTTGCGACCGCCGCGAGGTCTACCTCCAACTGCCCCAGTGGGGCCGAAGGCGGCAACCTGGGCTGGCTGACCAGCCGCGAGTGCGCGCCCGAGCTGGCCGGCGAAATCTTCGGCAAGCCCGAGATCGGCGTGCTGCCGCGGCTGGTGCACAGCCGCTTCGGGTTGCATGTCGTCGAGGTCCTGGCGCGTGAACCCGGGGTCGAGCCGCCGTTCGAGGCGGTGAAGTCCGCGGTGGCGCAGGCCTTGCGACAGCAGGCCTTCGCGACCGCGCTTCGCCAGTACCTGCAGCTGCTCGCGGCCGGGGCGACGCTGGTGGGTGTCGACCTGGACGCCGCCACGTCGCCGCTGGTGCAGTAGCCAGAGGACCGAGCATGGCGCACCGGCATGCGTCCTCGGGAGAGATCGTCGAGCTGAAGGCGCTGGGCGATGCGCTGGAGCAGCACGTCACCCACGCGCTGATCAAGTCCGCTCAGCTGGAGCTGGTCAGGCTCGTGCTCCCCGCCGGCAAGGCCCTTCGTGAGCACCGTGTTGCAGGGGAGATCACCGTGCTTTGCGTGGAAGGGGTGATCGACATCCGGGTCCAGGGCAGCGACCGGCGGCTGGCCGCAGGCCAGCTCATTCACCTGGGTGCCGGCGAGCCGCACGCCGTGCGCGCGGTGACGAATGCGTCCGCGCTTCTGACGATCTGCCTGGTGGCGCCGTAAGGGTCAGTGCGGCAGTGCCTTCACCCCAGCTGCACCGCACGGCCCTGGCGATCGAAGGGGATCATCCCGCCCAGGCTACCGGCCTTCACGGATTCGACCATGCGCTGCAGGGCGCTGTCGATCTGGCTGCTGGCAGGCGGATGCTGTCCTGCGCCGGAAAGCGCGGCCGCGAAGACCAGCACCCACGGTTGACCCATCGCGGCGGCCTCTTCGCAAAGGGCGGCGAAGTCCGTCAATTCGGCGGGATCCTTGTCCACACACATCAACGGCGACAGTTCCCCCGACTCGCCGGCCTCGAAGGTCCTGCGTTGGTCTGGGGTGGCGTCCGCCGGAAGGCTGGCCCCGGCAAACACCAGCAGCAATCGCTGTGTGTCGGGCTGATGCCGCGCTGCGGCCAGCAGGTCGTTGAAATGGCTGATGTCCATGGTCGCGAGCTTATTCCCTTCCCGGACCGTGCCTGAACTGCTGCCGTGGTATCCACAGATCAAGATGGCCCACATCTCGCTGGTCGTGGCCAGCGGCATGCTGTTCGCCTGGCGTGGCGCGATGGTCCTGGCAGGGCGCGCCTGGGTCATGGGCCGGCACTGGCGGGTGTTCAGCTATGTCATCGACACGGGCTTGCTGGCCGCCGGTGCCACGCTGTGGACCACACTCTCACTGAATCCATTGATGCAGCACTGGCTGGCGGCCAAGCTCTGGTTCTTGCTTGTGTACGTGGTGCTCGGCTCGATGGCGCTCAAGCGCGCGCGGACGCCCGTCGTCCGGCAGACCTGCTTTGTGGCCGCCCTGGCGGTCTACGGTTTCATGGCGTCCGTTGCCTACATGCACGATCCGCTGGGTCTGCTTCTGCCCTGGGTGTCCCATGGCGCCTGAGACCCTGACATGGCCTGGAAGCGTCAGCGCCGAGTTGGGTCTCCAGTACAGTGACGACATGCCAAGGTCATGGAGTCTTTCCGCCAAGCTCGGGGCGATCGGCGCCGCGTTGCTGCTGATGGCCTTCGCCTCGATCGGCCTCACGCTGTGGGTGACCTGGCAGCTTGAAGGCGGCGCGGCCGCAGTCAACGAAGCCGGCCGCATGCGCATGCAGACCTGGCGCCTGGCGCAAACGCTGGAGCGCGCCGACGAGCGGCAGAAGGGTGCGCTGTTCGAACAGTTCGACAGCAGCATCGGGGTGCTTCGCACGGGCGACCCGGCGCGGCCGCTCTTCGTTCCGCACGATCACGCCTCCCAGGAGGCCTTTGACGTGGTGCAGCGCGAGTGGGATGTGCTGAGAGCCGCCTGGGGCACTTTGCCGGCACCGGGTGCGGAGCGCGCCGCGCAGCAGGCCGACGCGTTCGTGAGCCGCATCGACAGCTTCGTCTCCGCTATCGAGAAACACTTGTCCGGCCTGACGGCGATCCTGAACGCCGTGCAGTTCGTGATGGTGGCCCTCACCATCGGCAGTGCGATCGCCTTGCTCTACTCCGCCTACCTGTTCATCTTCAATCCGCTGTCCCGCCTGCAGGCCGGGCTCTCGCGGGTGGAGAAGGGTGATCTGGGGGCGCGCGTCGTACCCGGTGCCGACGACGAGTTCGGATCGCTGGCCAAGGGCTTCAATCGCATGGCCGAGACGCTTCAAGGGCTGTACCAGAACCTGGAGGCCAAGGTCCGGGAGAAGACCGAGCGGCTCGAGTCCCAGCGCGCGCGGCTCGAGGCGCTGTACGAGTCGGCCGCGTTCGTGGCCCGTGCCGACACGCTGGAAGCGCTGGCGCAGGGGATTGCGCGGCAGGTCCGGCAGGTGGCGCGGGCCGACGCCTCAGCCGTGCGCTGGTCGGACGAAGCGAACCGCAAGTACCTGCTGCTTGCGTCCGACTGCCTGCCTCAGTCGGTCATCGATGAGGAGCACTGCATTCCGACGGGGGACTGCCTGTGCGGCCAACCCCAGTCGGGTGCAATGACACGGGTGATCCCGATCCATCCGGAAGGCACCCCTTCGCGTCTGGCTCATTGCGCGCGCGAGGGCTTCGAGTCCGTCGTCGGCGTGCCCGTCCGCCTGCACGAGCGCCTGGTCGGCGAGATCAACCTCTTCTACCGCGATACCCGACCCCTGGCCGACGAAGACCGCGTCTTGCTGGAGACCATCGCCAGCCACCTGGCCGGCGCCATCGAGGGTCTTCGGGCAGCGGCCCTGCAGCGGGAGACCGCCGTGGCCGAGGAACGCAGCTTCATCGCCCGAGAACTGCACGATTCCATCGCCCAGAGCCTGGCGTTCCTGAAGATCCAGCTGGGCCTGCTGCGCAGCGACATCCGCAGCGCCGATCCGGTGCGCATCGAGAAGACGCTGGTTGAACTCGACGCGGGCGTGCACGAGAGCCTGGGCGACGTGCGCGAGCTGCTGGTTCATTTCCGCACCCGCACCAACGCGGAAGACATCGCGCCCGCGCTGAAGACAACCCTGCAGAAGTTCGAGCACCAGACGGGGCTGACCACCCACCTCGACATCGAAGGCGAGGGCATGCCGCTGCCGGCGGACGTTCAGGTGCAGGTCCTGCACGTGGTGCAAGAGGCCTTGTCGAACGTGCGCAAGCATGCCCGCGCCAGTGAAGTGTGGGTGGAAGTGCAGCAGTCGCCGCAGTGGCGCGTTGAGGTTCGCGACGACGGCTGCGGTTTCGAGGCCGACGGCACCGGGCCCGACGAGACCCATGTCGGCCTGCGCATCATGCGTGAACGCGCGCAGAACATTGGCGCCTCGGTGGAAGTGGCCTCGGTGCCGGGCTCGGGCACCTGCGTGGTCCTGAAGCTGCCGGAGCGGCTGGGGATGGCGGCGTGACCCAGCCTGCAGCCATCCGGGTGCTGGTCGTCGACGACCACACGCTGTTCCGTCGTGGATTGATCTCGTTGTTGTCCGGGGATGCGCGCTTCGAGGTGGTCGGCGAAGCCGGTGACGCGAACGAGGCGCACCAACGGGCCCTCGCGACCCAGCCTGACGTGATCCTGCTGGACAACCACATGCCCGGTGTCAACGGCGTCGATGCGCTGCCGGGGTTCAAGGCCGCCGCGCCGCAGGCGCGGGTGCTGATGCTGACGGTCAGCGAAGACGAGCGCGACCTGGCCGCGGCACTCCGAGGCGGTGCCCGAGGCTACCTGCTCAAGACCATGGACAGCGAGATGCTGGGGTCGGTCATCCAGCGCACGATGGCCGGGGAATCGGTGGTGAGCCCCGAGATGACCAGCAAGCTGGTCAGCGCTTTCCAGGCCGGGCAGGGCGAGGCGATTCCGCCGCCGGCGATCGATCAGGATCCGATCCACAGCCTGTCGCCACGCGAACGCGAGATCCTGGCACTCATCGCCAAGGGGGCCAGCAACAAGGAAGTGGCGCGCGAACTGAGCATCGCCGAGGCGACCGTGAAGATCCATGTCCAGCACATCCTGCGCAAGCTGAACCTCAGCTCGCGCGTACAGGCTGCGGTGTACCTGGCCGGGCGGTCCGGATGACGATGCAGGCTGTGCCTCCGGGCCCGGATCGGCTGCCCGCGTCGGCTGGGCAGGACCTGTTGCACCTGCTCGGCCAGCGCTTCTCGACCGGACCCAAGTACCTCGCGGCGCCCGGACCGACCATGGAGGCTTGGATGCGCGCGGCCCGGGTCGCGGAGCGGGCACCGGACCATGGTGCGCTCCGGCCGTTCCGGTTTGTCATCGTCGGCGACGATCAGCGGCTTGCGCTATCAGAGTTGTTCGCGCAAGGTGCCCTGGAACGTGGTCAGCCGCCCGACGACGTCGAGAGGGCCAGGGCACGGGCCTTCAACGGCCCTGGGCTGGCCGCTCTCGTGGCCCGCATCTGCCCCGATGTCCCCGACGTGCCGGTGCACGAACAGTGGATGTGCGTGGGCGCTGGACTGATGAACTTCTTGAACGCCCTCCATGTGATGGGCTTCGCGGCGAAGTCCCTCAGCGGCCTCTCGGTGTCGGATGAAGCGATCAAAGCCGCCTTCTGCGACTCGGACGAGAGCCTGGCCTGCTGGATCGTTGCCGGGCGACCGCGGCAGCCAGCGCACCCCCGGCAGCGAGAGCCCGTCGCCCCTCTCCTGGAGACCTGGCGTCCGACAAAGGCCTGATGGGTTTCCGTGGACAGTCGAACCTAGATGCTGCAGGCGTTGCCCGGCGGGGTGACTTGCCGCGTTGGCCATGTGGTCGCGCCAGCAGCAACGAAGTGACGCGCGAGGTCTGCATTGCCGAGGC
>JBDHSJ010000149.1:0-10308 GCA_039808065.1 Burkholderiaceae bacterium
CTCGTCCAGCACGCCCTGCCAATCTGCCGCGGCCAGGCCGGCCACGGCGGTGCCGGCCAGCAGGGCGCCGCCGGGCCCGTCCCGCCGCGCCAGCTCGAACACGGGCGCGAGGGTCTGGGCCGCGTGCTCGCGCTGCCCCTGGGTGCATTGCGCCCAGGCCAGGCGCAGCCGGCACTCGGCCGCCAGGCCGTACAGGTCGATGGCCGCACCCAGGCTCAAGGCCTGTTGCCAGGCCGCCTGGGCGGCCTGCGGCCGCCCCTCCAGCCACTCCAGCTGGGCTTGCAGCGGCAGCTCGCGCGCCGCCAGCGTGGCCGGTCCGCCCGGCAGCTGCAGGGGTCGTCTGGCGGCCAGCTCGGCCAGTGCCTCGCGCAGCGCCGGCGCCTGCTCGCCACTGGCCGCCATGCGGGCGCGAAACAGCGGCAGCAGGTAGGCGTACCAGGGGTTGCCGAGATTGACGAACTCGCGCTGGCGTTCGGCGGCGGCCTGCAGCGCGGCCTGGGCATCCCCACGCACCAGGGCCAGCAGGGCGTCCAGACAGAGCTGGTACGAGCGCACGGCGCCGAGCTGGCTGCCCCAGTGCGCATCGTCGTGCGCCTGTAGGGCGCGCTGCTCTGCGTCCAGCGTGCGGCCGCGCCAGAGCGCGCACCAGGCCTGGATCTGCAGCGCGATCGTGCGCAGGGGGATGGGCCGTTCGCCCGCCACCCGCAGCAGCTGGTCGGCATGGCGCTCCAGCGGCCCGGTCATGCCCGGCAGGCCCGGCATGCGCAGCGGCGGCGTGGTCTGGTACCAGAGCTCGGGGCGGTCCAGTTCAACCAGCAGCTCCAGCATGCGCTGCGCATGCGGCGCCACCAGCTCGTAGCGACAGGTGTCGATGGCGGCCCAGACCTCGGCCGTCAGCCGCATCAGCTGCGTGGCCGGCGCCAGGTCGGCCTGCTGCAGCTGCTGCAGCAGCGCATCGCCGGCGTCATAGCGGCCCAAGGCCATCAGCGCGATCGCGTCGTAGGCGCGCGCGCGCAGGCACTCGGCCTGGGCGCCGCGCCGGGCATGGCCCAAGGCGGCGTGCTCCATCTCGCGGTGCATGCGCTCGAAGTCCCAGGAAGGCGTCCAGGCCGCCAGGCCGCGCACAAAGGCCAGCTCGGGCAGCTGCTCGCGCTCGCCGGCCGGGAACTGCTGCAGCAGATGCAGGGCCGGGGTGGTGCCGGCGTTGACGATCAGGGCCGGCAAGTGCTCGGCCGCCAGCGTGGCCGCGGCTGCCAGCTCACCCAGCTCCAGGTGCTGCTGCAGGCGGCGCAGCGGGTCGACCTCGGTCTGCAGCATGCGCTGGCGCAGCAGGCGCCAGCGCTCGGGCTGGGCCCGGCGCAAGCGCTGCTGCAGGGCCTCGCGGAACAGATCGTGCAGGCGCAGGCTGCGTCCCGTGCCGTTGGGGTCGTCCAGGGCCTCGACGAACAGGCCCAGGTGCTCGATCTCGGCCAGGCGCTCGGCCGCCCGGGCATCGCCCGTGAGCGCCGCACAGCGCGCGGCCTGCAGTTCAGGCAGCACGCTCACGTCCTGCAGAAAGTCGGCCAGGGGCGCCGGCAGCTGCTCCAGCACCTCGGTGAGCAGGAAGTCGAACCAGGATCGTTCGCTGGCACGCAGCAGGCGGTCGGCGCCGCCCGGTTCGCCCTGCAGCGCCCCCAGCGCCATGCGCAGGCCGGCCGGCCAGCCCTGGGTGCGCTCGAACAGGCGCGCCACGCCGGCCTCATCCAGGCCGGAGCCGGCCAACAGCGCGCGCGTCTCGGCCTCGGCGAACTGCAGCTGGGGCTGGCGGTACTCGGCCAGCTCGCCGGCAGCGCGCAGCCGCGCCAGCGCCAGCGGCGGCTCGGTGCGCGTCGCCAGGGCCAGCGTCCACTTCGGGCTCAGGCGTTCCAGCAGCTCGTCCAGGAAGGCCAGGAAGCCGGGGTCGCTGACGCGGTGCAGGTCGTCCAGCACGATCAGACCGTGGCGGACCTCGCACAGATCGAGCGCATTGAGCAGTTCAGCCAGCTTGGCGCGCCGCAGGCCGGGGTCGGGCTGGACGATGCCCTGCAGGATGGACTCGGGCGCGCTGCGCCAGGGCGGGTCAAAGGGTTCCAGCGCGGCCAGCAGGCATTCCAGCAGATGGTGCAGGTCGTCGCCCTCGTCCACCGACACCCAGGCCACGGCCTGGTCGGCGCCCAATTGGCCGGCCGTCTGCGCCAGCAACGCCGTCTTGCCAAAGCCGGCCGGCGCGCACAGCAGCACCAGGCGCTGCTGCTGCAGGGCCTGAAGCAAGCGCGCCTGCAGCGGCCCCCGATCGACGAGGGCGGCGCGCAGGCGCGGGGCTTGGATCTTGGTGCGGGCGAAGCTCACGGCGGCGGCAGTATCCCGCCGCCTGCTTCAGCTGTACTTCACCGAGCACCCATAGGGGGTGGTGGCCGGCTTGCTGATGGGCTGGCCGGCCTTCAGCTCCCCCAAGGCCTGGTTCACGTAGTTGGTCGCCTTGGGGATGTCGGCCGGATTGGCGCTCGGAATGGAATCGATGGCACCGGCGTACACCAGCAGCCCGGCCGGGTTGACGATGTACAGGTGCGGCGTGGTCTTGGCACCCCAGGCCTTGCCGGCCGTGCCGTCGTCGTCCATCAGCAGCGCGCTGGGCGTGGCGCCCTGGCCCTGCAGCCAGGCGCTCAGCTCGGCGGGCGGCTTGTAGTCGCCGTGGCTTGGGGCGGTGGAGCTGATGGTGAGCCACACCGCGCCCTGCGCCCGCGCGGCCTTCTGCGTGCCCTGCATGTTCTGCGCGCCGTAGTGCTTCTTGACGAAGGGGCAGCCAGGGTTGACCCATTCCAGCACCACGGTCTTGCCCTTGAAGTCGGCCAGGCTGACGGGCTTGCCCTGGGCGTCCTTGACCTGCAGGGCCGGGGCGGGCTGGCCGAGCTGGGCATTGGCCTGGGCGCCCGCCACGGCGCCGAACAGGGTGACGATCAGAAAGCTGCGCTTCAACATCTCGGGTCCTCCAGCTTCAACGGGGTAGCGATTGAAGGCGCGCACGCAGCGCGTCCACAGAAAGGATCTCGGGCATCAGCTCGGGCTCGGCACGGCCCGGGGTGTAGAGCGCATACACCGGCACCCCGCTGCGGCCCAGGCGGCGCAGCTCGGCGGTGATGGCGGCGTCGCGCAGGGTCCAGTCGGCACGCAGGCGCTGCACGCCGGCAGCGGCGAAGTCGGCCTGCACGCCGGCATCGGCCAGGGCGTTGCGCTTGTTGTACTGGCAGCTGATGCACCAGGCGGCGGTGAAATCCACGAACAAGGGCTTGCCGCTGGCGATGGCGGCCTGCTGGGCCTCGGGGCTCCAGGCACCCCAGCCGGCGCCCGGCTGGGCTTGCGCGGCGGCCGGCGCACCGGCCGGCTGGTGCAACGAGGGCGCGGCCCACAGCGCGCCCAGCAGCAGCACCAAGGCCGCGCTGATGCGCCAGGCCAGGCCCTTCAGGGCCCAGGCCCAGAGCGCATAGGCCAGGGCCAGCAGCAGCACCATCAGGGCCACCGCGCCATCCAGGCCGGTCTGCTGGCCCAGCACCCACACCAGCCAGAGCACGGTGGCCAGCATGGGAAAGCCCAGCACATGGCGCAGGCGCTCCATCCAGGCGCCCGGGCGCGGCAGGCGCGCGGCCAGGGCCGGCACCAGGGCGAAGGCCACATACGGCGCGGCCATGCCCAGGCCCAGAGCAGCGAACACGGCCAGGCTTTGCACCGGCGGCAGCGTCAGCGCCGCGCCCAGGGCCGCACCCATGAAGGGCGCCGTGCACGGCGAGGCCACGGCCACGGCCAGCACGCCGGTGGCGGCCTGGTCCAGCCAGGGGCGCTGGGCGCGCCAGCCCGCCACACCCGCGGGCAACCAGTTGCCGAATTCGAAGATGCCGAACAGGTTCAGCGCGATCAGCGTGAACAGGCCGGCCAGGCCGGCCACCACGGCGGGCGATTGCAGCTGGAAGCCCCAGCCGATCTGATCGCCCGCGGCGCGCAGGCCCAAGAGCAGGCCGGCCAGCAACACGAAGCTCAGCACCACGCCGACCGTGTAGGCCGCCGCGCCCAGATGGCGCTCGTGCGGGGCCTCGCGCACCAGGGCCAGGGCTTTCAGCGAAAGCACCGGGAAGACGCAGGGCATCAGGTTCAGGATCAGGCCGCCCAGGAAGGACAGCGCCAGCGCGGCCAGCAGGCCGACATCGCCGCCGGACCGCGCGGGCGCAGCGGGCAGCGCCGGCAGATGCGTCGCCGCAGGCGCTGCGGCCTCGGCCGGGTTGGCCTGCCAACCGCCCGCCAGCGCAAAGCGCAGGCCGCCGGTCTGCTCGCCCGCGCGCAGCACCACTTCCAGCTCGGCCGGCGATTCACCGCGCTGCGGCGAGAGCGGCAGCGCCAGGCTCAGGCGCTCGCCCTGCCAGCTCGCCTGCTCGGGGCGGGCGTGGTCGTACACGCCGGCATCAGCGCCAAAGGCCTCGATGCCCTGGCCGCGCCAGCCGGCGGGCAGGCCGTCAATCTCCAGCTGCAGGGCCTCGGCGCCCTGGCGCGCCTGCACCTTCACGCCCGGCAGCGGCTGCGGCTCGGCCGCCAGCGCGGCCTTGAAGGCGGCGGCATGGTCATTGAGCGGCTGGCCTTGCGGCAGCTCCACATTGAACTCGCCGCGCTCGGGAATACAGACTTCCTTGCAGACCAGCCACTCGGCCAGCACGCCGATCTTCACCGCGCCGGCAGGCAGCTCGGCCGGCAGCTTCAGCGCCACGGGCAGCAGCAGCTCGCCCTCGAAACCGTAATTCATCAAGGGGCCCAGCGGCATCTTGTGCGGCGCCGGCCAGTGGATGGCGCCGGCCTGCGCGCCGGCCGGCAGCGTCCAGTTCAGGCGCGTGGGCAGGCCGGAGTCACCGGGGTTGCGCCAGTAGGTGTGCCAGCCCGGTTCGTGCTGCATCTGCACGCCGGCCCAGATCGTCTTGCCCGCCGCCACGCCTTCGGGTGCATGCACCAGCAGCCGTGCGGTGGCCTGTTCGCTGCGCACGCTCGCGCTGGTTTGCTGCGCCTGCGCCGCACCCATGCCCAGCACCCCGAGCAGCAACCCGATCCCGATTCCTCGCCAGCCCCGCATGCGCGCTCTCCGCCATCGTCAAAACCCGCCACTGTAGGAGCCTGGCCGCGGCTTGCTTCAGGTCAGGGTCTTGCGACGCCCCCTTTTCCCGCCCAGGCTTCACGCAACAGCGGCAGCAGCCAGCTGGCACGCGCGCCGGCCAGGCGCACCCGCAGGCCGACGATCTTGCTGCCCCAGGGCAGGGGCTCGAGGTGCGCGGGCTGCAGTGCGCACCAGCGTTCACGCGCATCCGCCGCCACAAAGACGCGCAGCTCGCTGCCATCGGGGGTGAGGGTGGCGTAGATCTTTCCCTGCACGCGGAAGGAGGCCCGTTCGAAATGCGGCTGCTCCACCGTGCCGGGCAGGCCCAGGGCCAGTTCGCGCAGCGCGGCCGGCTTCATGTGGGCCGCCAGGCGCTGCGTTCCAACCGGTACAGCACATGGCGGCGCAGCGGCGAGCCCTCGGGCACGCGCGGGTGGTCAAAGTCCTGGCCGGTGTTCTGCAGGCCGATGCGCTCCATCACCGCGCGCGAGCGCAGGTTGCCCAGCGCCGTGAAGGAGACGATGGCCTCCAGGCCCAGCTGCACAAAGCCAAAACCCAGCGCGGCCCGCGCCGCCTCGCTGGCATAGCCCTGGCCCCAGGCCGAGCGCGCCAGCCGCCAGCCGATCTCGGTGGCCGGCATGAAGGGCGCCTCAAAGCCCGGCACCGCCAGGCCCACGAAGCCGATGAAGGGTGCGCCGCCCTTCACCTCCACCGCCCACAGGCCCCAGCCCTGGGCCTCCAGCTTGCTGCGGATGCGCCCGGCCTGGGCGTCGCTTTCCTCGCGGCTCAGCAGGGCCGGGAAGTGGCGCATCACCTCGGGGTCGGCGTTCAGCGCGGCGTAGGGGGCGAGGTCCTCGTCGCGCCAGGGGCGCAGCAGCAGGCGGGGGGTCTGGAGGATGGGTTGCATGGGGGTTCAGGTGCGGAGCGTTCTTGCCGAGCACGTGAGGCGGCTGGGGCACGACCCTCGCGTTGGACCCTGTGGGGCCCGGGCAATCCGGCCGATCCGTGCCCCGTTCGATCGGCGTGTCGACAAGAGACCGCCAAGTTCAGGTCCGATGGCGTGCGGTCAGGCCGCCCCTGAATGTCGCAGCACGGCGACCGTCACACGAAAGCCTTCATTTCCAGGCATGACCCCGTGCTCCTGGCCGACGAGCTCGAATCCAACCTTCCGGTACAGCGCAATCGCCGCATCATTGCCATCCAGCACTTCCGCGCTCATCGGGGCAGACACTTCCGAGAGCGCTGCCAGGGCCAGCGAGGTACCGACACCTTGCCCGTAGGCGGCCGGGTCCACATACAGCCAGGCCAGTTCATCCTGGGTAAAAGCCACGAAGCCCTGAACCCGGCCATTCACTTCGGCCACGCGGATCTCATACTCGTGAAAGCCTTCGTTCTCAGCCGTCTGCGCCAGGGTCAGGTACGCGGCGTCCAAACCCGCTGCAGCCAGCTCGTCACGCCGCGCGGCGTCGTGGATCTCGCAGACTCGCTCCCAGTCTGCAGGGGTGTAGTGACGGATGTCCATGGGTGGCAGAACTTGGTTTTCGCTCGGTTGGTGGGCGCCACGCGCCGCTCACTGCCCCTCCGGCGGCTGCCACAGCTCCAACTTGTTGCCCTCGGGGTCGATCACCCAGCCGAATTTGCCGTACTCGGATTCGTCGACCTTGTCCTCCACCTGTACCCCTTCGGCGCGCAGCTGGGCCAGCAGGGCGTGCAGGTCGGCCACGCGGTAATTGACCATGAAGGGGGCGGTGCTGGGGGCAAAGTAGGCGGTGTCGGCCGCGAAGGGGCTCCACACCGTGCTGCCCACGCCCTGCGGGTTGTCCGGACCGCTCCAGCGGAAGGCCGCACCGCCCCAGGGTTGCACGTCGATGCCCAGATGCTGCTGGTACCAGGCGGCCAGGGCCTTGGGGTCCTGGGCTTTGAAGAAGATGCCGCCAATGCCAGTGACGCGTTTCATGGGTGGGCTCGCTTTCGGTTGGCTTGCGCCGGGCCATGAAGCTTAGGACAGACGCCGTCGCAGTGCCCTTCAGAAGCCGAAGTTGACGACGCTGTTGCCCGTCAGCAGCAAGTCCTGCGTCTTGGGCATGGCCACCCCGCTGCCGCTGGCCTCCAGGCGCAGCTTGCCGGCGTCCTGGGGCTGGCCGGCCCAGCTGAAACCGGTGGCGGTGGGGTTGTAGGGCGTCTGCACCGGCGCGCCCAAGGGCAGGCCACCCAGCAGGTACTGGCCGCTGACGGCATCGGCGCTGGCGTAGCCGATCTCGACCGTCGGCCCTCCCGTCAGCGACTGCAGCGCGCGCACGGCACCGCCGGTGTTGGCGGTGCTGCCGGCCAGGCTGACGGTGCCGCTGACATCGGCGCTGAGCAGCGAGACGGGCGTGGTGATGCGCACGGTCTCGCTGCCCACCAGGGTGTGGGCGGTCGTCACCACCGGCACGCCGGTCATCACCGCAGCCACGCGGCCGGGCGCGGTGATGACGAGTTCGTAATTGCCGGCCGGCACCGGGTAGAGCACGAAGCGGCCGCTGGCATCAGGCGGCGTGGCGCGCACCGGCTGGCCGCCCTGCTGCACCGACACCATGGCCCCCACCATCGCCGGGTTCAGGTAGCCGACCACGCGCAGGCCCGCATCGCCCAGCATGGGCAGGGTCGTGAGCACGGGCTTGAGCAGCAGCTTGCCGGAGTTGCCGGCCTTGACGATGGACTTGCAGGCGTCGAAGTCGATCGCCAGATCGGCCACCCTGTCCGCCGCCACGTCCAGATTGAGGTTCAGCTTGAGCCCGGACTGCACGCCGCTGGGGGTGTCGAGCGCGCGCTCACCGCTCGCGCCCACGGGCAGGGCCGCATTGGCCAGCGGATTGGCCGTGGTGTTCGCATCCAGCACCAGGCGCAGCTGCTGGTAGCGGCCGGCCGGCAGCGCCACCTGGCCCAGCTCGGCCAGGGCGCCATTGGTCAGCGCCAGCAGGTCGATCCGCCGCGGGCTGGGCAGGTTCAAGTCCACCCAGCCCGCCGTGTTCTCCTCGGCCGTGGCGCTTTGGTGCACGCGCACCTTGCTGACGGTGACGAAGACCTTGTCAAAGCCGCAGGCCGGCGCGTCGGTCAGGTAGACGCGCAGGCTGCCCATGCCGGGGCCCGGGGGCGCGGGCGGGTTGGGCAAATTGACGGACAGGCCGCCACCGCCGCCGCAGGCGGCCAGCAGCAGGGGCAGGGCAAGCAGGGGGGTACGGGGCAGGCGGTGGAGCTTCATGGCGCGCAGCCGGCTGGAGTGGATGCACCCAGCTTAGGAAGCGCGACGCTGCCGAGCTGTCGGCCTGGGCCGCGTGGCGTTGTAGGACGAGGGCGCGGCGCCCCGACCTTCACTGCGCCGGATCGGCGTCCTCGATGCGCACGCGGGCGCCTCCCAGCTGCGCCACATCACCCGCGCGCAACTTGCGCCCGCGCCGCGTCTCGACCTCGCCGTTGACCTGGACCAGCCCATCGGCAATCACGGCGCGCGCCAGTTCGCGCTGGCCGTTCAGGTCGGCGGCCTTGATCAGGGCTTCGAGGGTGATGTGTTCGCCGCGCAGGGGGAAGGTATCGGGGTTCATGGGCGCAGTATCCGGGCCCGGCCGCGCCGGCCTCGGACAATCCGGCGCCATGTCCAGCCCCGCAGAGCCTTCCCTGCTGCACAGCAGCTTCTACCGCTTCCACCCCGTGGCCGACCCGACCGCCGCGGCTGATCAGGTGCGCGCGCTGGCGCAGGGCCTGCGCGGGCCCATCGTGGTGGCGGGCGAAGGCATCAGCGGCGCCGTGGCCGGCGCGCCGGCCGATGTGGCGGCCTTCGAGGCCGGACTGCAGGCCAGCGGCCTGTTCGGCCCGCGGCCGCTGGTGTTCAAGCACAGCCCCTGCCGCACGGCGCCGTTCGGGCGGCTCAAGATCAGCGTCAAGCCGGAGATCGTGGCCCTGGGCCTGCCGCTGGCGCAGGAACTGCCGGTGCCCGACGAGCACGACGACTCGCATCTCTCGCCCCAGGCCTGGCGCGAGCTGCTGGCGCGTGGCGAAGCGGTGGTGCTGGACAACCGCAACCACTTCGAGTGGCGCCTGGGCCGCTTTCGTGGCGCGGTGGACCCCGGCGTGCACCACTTCCGCGACTTCGTGGCCTACGTGGAAGCGCACGCGCCGGCCTGGCGCGCGGCCCGGCGCCCGGTGGCCATGTACTGCACCGGCGGCGTGCGCTGCGACAAGACGGCACCCTGGATGCGCAGCCTGGGCCTGCAGGTGTTCCAGCTGGACGGCGGCATCATGAACTTCTTCCAGACCCTGCAGAACGAGGAAGGGGCGGCCGAGCGCGACTGGGAGGGCGAGTGCTTCGTGTTCGACAACCGCATTGCCCTGGATGCCCGGCTGCAGGAAACCGGTACCCCGGCCGAAGCCGTGTTCGACCCCACCCACCCCGACGAGGCCTGGCGCCTGAACCGGGCACGCCGCTTGGATGAAGCCTGAACCCTTTCGTCCGCCGCCACGCGCCGGCCTGAACGCCAGCCGCGTGCGCGCCGACACCGGCTACGCCCATGTGCTGGGCTTTCTGCACACCCGTTTTCCGCACATTGCCGACTGGCGCGAACGCCTGCACGCCGGCGAGGTGTTGGATGCCCTGGGCCACCCGGTGGGGCCTGACTCCCCCTGCCCGCCCGGCACCCTGCTCTGGTACTGGCGCCAAGCGTCGCAACCCGAAACGCGCGTGCCTTTTGAGCTGGCGCTCTTGCACCGGTGCGAACGCCTGGTGGTGGTGGACAAGCCACCCTTCCTGGCCGTCAGCCCGGTGGGCCGGCACATACAGGAGACCGTGCTGGTGCGCCTGCAGCAGCAGCTCGGCCTGCAGGACCTGACGCCACTGCACCGCCTGGACCGCGACACCGCCGGCGTGCTCGCCTTCTGCGCCCAGCCCGCGCACCGCGACGCCTACCAGGCGCTGTGGCGCGAGCGCCGGGTGCACAAGGTCTACGAGGCCATCGCGCCCTGGCGCGAGGAGCTGAACGCCCCCTTCACCGCCCGCCACCGCTTGGTGGAACCCGGCGGCGCGGGCTTTCATCAGATGCAGGTGCGGGCGGGCGAGCCCAATGCCGAGACCCTGGTGGAACGCTTGCAGGAGCTGGACCCGACCACCGTGCCCGGCGCCACCGCGG
>JBDHSJ010000150.1:0-10304 GCA_039808065.1 Burkholderiaceae bacterium
TCCTGGAACTTTGCAGACCTGGAGATGCTGACCAAGGCGAAGGAGAGATGCGAGGCGGAGCTGGAGGAGACGAGACAACAAATCAGACTGCTGGGAGGGGTATGTTTATATGTGCGGGGTCTGCGAAGAGTTGTCTGCCCCGCAAGCCCGCTGTCTTCTCTTTGTTTTGTTTGTTTTTGGTGACTGCGTAGTCCCTTGGTCACAGTATGCCCAAGCCCTCCCTTCGGATTTTTACATTAGTCCCACGGACAGCTTAGAACAAACAGCTTTCAGTACCCCAGACCCCCTTCCCCTCCCCCCCCACCCCTTACAACCACCCCAACTTCCCCCCCCCCCCCTCCGCAGGCAACCAAAGCACCAGCCAGAAAGGCTAACCCGATCACTCGCCGCATTCCATTACGCCCAAATGACATGTTCTGCATACCACACACCTTGTTCCTATTTCGACAGATCAACGCAGGCTCGCGCGCTCACTCACCACCTTGGGTGTCAGGAAGATCAGTAGCTCAGTTTTGTTCGAAATCCTGGATTTGTTACGAAACAGCGCCCCCATGTATGGTATATCGCCGAGCAGCGGGACTTTATTGATGTTGTCAATTTCCTCCAGCGTGAAAATACCACCAATTACGACCGTGCCACCGTTTTCGACAAGGACTTGTGTTTTGACATGCTTATTGTTAATTGCAAAGCCCGCCGGCGTAAGCACACCACGGCTGTCCTTATTCACATCCACGTCCAGTATCACGTTGCCTTCCGGTGTAATCTGGGGCGTCACCTCAAGTTTCAGAACCGCCTTCTTAAATGTCACAGCAGTGGCGCCGTTTTGAGCAGAACCCAAATAGGGAATTTCTTCGCCTTGCTCAATTAGCGCCTTCACCTGGTCCGCCGTTATCACACGTGGGCTGGACACAATCTTTCCTTTTCCATCAGCCTCCAAGGCAGAAAGCTCGAGGTTCAAGAATCTGTTTGCCGTAGCACTAAATAAGGTTGCAGCAAAGGTTGCAGCACTCACGCTATTGATCGCCGTTGCCGGGAGATTGATGAATTGGCTATTGGTAAAATCAGCTTGGCCAGTCTGACCAGTTTGCCCGCCAGTCGATGTATAGTTCCCACCAAAAGACAGATAGTTATTTCCGCCGATGGAATACCCAGGGATCCCACCTTGCAGCCCCCGCATGTCGGTTGCACCGAGCTTCACGCCGAGCGATCGCCCAAATTTGTCGTCAGCTTCAACAATGCGGGCCTCAATCAAAACTTGGCGAATTGGCACATCAATTCGCTGGACCAGGCCTTGAATTTCTTCAAGCTTCGCGGGAATATCGGTAACGAATATTTGGTTAGTTCGCGGCTCAGGGTTCACGCTGCCGCGCGGGGATAGAACGCGAGCTCCCTGCGTCGCCCCAGCACCACTGGAACCCGCGGAGCCGGCACCAGACAGCACTTTGACTACATCTTCCGCTTTGATGTAGTTCAGCTGGAACGCCTGAGTACGGGTGGGCTCCAACTGCGCTTTAGCGGCCAAGCTCTCGTACTCCAATTTTTCTTTGGCAGCGAGCTCTTCTTTAGGCGCGATCCAAAGAACGTCGCCTGTCTTGCGCAATCCCAATCCCTTCGCCTGCAAGATAATCTCAAGAGCTTGGTCCCAGGGAACGTCCTTCAGGCGCAAGGTGATGGAACCGGTGACAGAATCACTTGTAACCACATTGAACTGCGTGAAGTCCGCGATGACCTGCAAGAGCGCGCGCACTTCAATGTTCTGGAAATTGAAGGAGACTTTCTCGCCATTGAATCCAGGGCCCTGCGTCAGCTTGTTGGAGTCTTGGCGCACGGGGCGAATTTCTAGAACAAACTGACTGTCGCTCTGGTACGCGCTGTGCTCCCAGTTGCCCTTCGCATCGACTTGCAGTCGAACCTTGTCACCTTGCTGCGCAACGGTCACAAATTGGACCGGTGTACCAAAGTCCCGCACGTCCATGCGCTTCCGCAGGGCAACCGGGATTGCAGAACGCAGCACCTCAACGACGAGGAATTGACCCTGCTGCTGGATATCGACGCCGACTTGAGGATTCGGCAAAGAGATCACCACACGACCAGCACCATCAGCACCACGGCGAAAGTCAATTTCCTTCAAATCGATGGGCGAGCTGTTTTGGCTGGGTGAAAAGTGCTGAGCCTCGACTTTGGCCTGAAGATCTGCCGAAGCAGGCTCAAGGATCAATAACAGCGCCTTGTCCTGCAACTCCGCCCGGTAATTCGACGCATTTCGCAGATTCAGAACCAGCCTCGTT
This sequence comes from Burkholderiaceae bacterium, assembly GCA_039808065.1. Classification (GTDB taxonomy): domain Bacteria; phylum Pseudomonadota; class Gammaproteobacteria; order Burkholderiales; family Burkholderiaceae_C; genus Inhella. The sequence goes on from JBDHSJ010000150.1 coordinate 2,289, forward strand.
CGATCAACAGACTGCGCCAGAGAGGCCGAGCGGACATTTCCCTGGTTGATCTCAACGCTGTTGCGCCCCAAGGCGTTGCCAACCCCAGGGAGGTCGATCGCTATTCTCGCAGGCGCTTGAATCGTGAAGCCACGAGGCAGTTCTTTAAGGGCCTGATCGAATTCAATCCGAAGGATCTCGGCACCGGCCTGTTGGCCGGCTTGAATCGACTTGATCATGTTTTGGGCCCATGCCATTGAAGGAAGGCAGAGGCTTAGCGCCATGACCAGCGTGGTTCCGCATCGCTTCACAAGATTCTCCTGCTTGGTATTCATCGTGCCGCCTCCTGAAGCGTCAGCGTACTGGTCCGCTCGACCCACTCACCCGATGGATCTTGAACTATTTCGCGGAGTACTACCTCGGTCTCATTGATTTTCAGAATCTTCCCGAAATTCTGTCCCAAGTAGTCACCCGCTTTGACGTAGTACAACAAATTGTCGACCTTCAAAATAGCATGCGGGACTCCAGCGCGCGCCATGCTGCCTACCATTGACATGCTGTCAATCGGATATGCCTCGAGAGGTTCCCGACGCCGATTCATCTCAGCAGCCAGCATCGAATTGGGCTGGGCCGCTTCCTGCTTGGAAGCTACGCTCAGTTTTTGGGTGCTAAATGGCTCAACACCGTCTAGCGCGTCGTAGGGCTGCGGTAGAAACTTCTTTGGAGGCACCAGAGCCTGGACACTCGGTTTTGCGTTGCGCCGCTCAGCCTCTGTCCACGCCTGCAGCTGATCCAAATCCGATGAGCAAGCCGTCACCACCGGCAACACAGCCAGCAAAAGTGTGAGCCGAACTACATTCATTTTTTGGCTCCGACTTTGGCCTTAGCCTGCTGCTGCGCAGCGACTTCAGCAGGGTCAAGGTAGCGATACGTGCGCGCCGTAGACTCCATGACCAAAAGGCCTGATGCGTCCTTACCACCAAGCGGAGTAATCTGCAAATTGTGCAAGGTCACGATGCGCGACAAATTTGAAATATCTGCCGCAAATGAACCAAAGTCGTGGTAGCGACCAGCGATCCGAAGCGAGATAGGCTGCTCCGCATAGTAATCTTTTACTACTTCAGAACTTGGCTTGAACAATTCGAACTGCAACCCTCGCCCCACGCCAGCTTGATTGATATCGGATAGGAGCGCGTCCATCTCCGCTTTTCCAGGCAGTTGTTTTTCAAGCTGGGTCACGTACTCTTCGACTTGACTTTTCTGCTTACGCAGTTCTGGTAGATTGACGGCCTGAGCCACTTTCCCCTTAAAGTCGTTTTGGAGGACAGGCTCTTTTGCCGCCTCCTCCTCTAGCAAATGCTGCTCGTCGGCCAAAACGAACACATAACCCAAAACCAGCGCAACGGCCGCCGCCGCAACGTAAGTCGCAAGTTTAGGAAGAATGGGCCACTGACCTGGCTCTTTGGGGTTTAGCCCACGGAACTGCTCTGCCGCATCTCGACCCCAGGCATTGAGGTCGAAGCTGGTTTTATTCGCCATATCAACCCTTCTTTTCGCCGGGCGCTGCGCCAGTTCCCGCCTCTGGACTCTGACCTTTTAGGTTTAGCTTTAGCGTAAAGTCGAATAGCCTTTTTGAATCTCGCGTGTTGGTGGACACATTGGTCAGCTTGATTTCAGCCAAGTCGGGACGCTCGAGCCATTGGGCCTCGCGGGAAGCGTTGCGCATGAACTCCGAGACTCGCTCCTGAGTTTGCGCGAGACCCGTCAGCGTGACCGACTTTTCTGCCTGCTTAATGCTGCTCAAATACACACCCTCAGGCGTGAGTCTCGCCAGCTCGTTCAAGAGATGCACAGGCGTATTTCGTTCGGCCTGCAAGGCCTCGACAGCCTTCTGCCTACGCGTCAGCGCATCAATCTCGTCCCGCAAATTAGAAATGTCCTTGATTTGCGCGTCGAGTTGACTGATTTGCGCCTGCAAAAACGAGTTGCGGGTACGTTGTTGCTCAATCATCGTTTGAAGCATCAGCCATCCCAGGGCCGCGATGCCGATGCCCGTTAGAAAAGAAAGACCGAGACTCGCAAAGAATGCTTGCTTGCGACGCTTGCGGCGCTCTTCGCGGTAAGGAAGTAGGTTGATGAGGATCACTCGTAGAACCTCCGCATGGCCAAACCGCAGGCCGTCAAATAGGAAGGTGCCTCGCGCTGAACCCGACCCTCGCGCACCCCGCTGCCGATCACCATATTCTCAAAGGGATTGACCACCATGCAGGCGAAGCCGGTCAAATCAGTCACCCGTTCCTTAAGTCCGCCGAGCGTTGCCGTTCCGCCCGCCAACATCACGTAGTGGACCTTATGGTGCGGCGTGGAAGTAAAGAAGTATTGCAAAGCTCGCCCAATTTCTTGAGAGAGGCTGTCCACAAAGGGCTCCAGCACCTCGGTCCGGTAGTCTTCAGGCAAATCGCCAGACAACTTCTTCTGCTCGGCCTCTTCAAAAGAGAGTCCATACTGACGGGCAATTAGTTGAGTGAGTTGAGCTCCACCAAAAGCCTGGTCACGGTCATAGAGAAGTTCGTCGTCACGCAGGACTTTCAAGCTGGTGGTGTCCGCACCGATTTCGAACAACGCGACAAGGGCATCCTTGCCCTCGCTGGGCAGCGCCTTGATCAGCCGCGACATTGCCAACCGCGAGGCATGCGATTCGACGTCCAGAATCACGGGCTTGAGCCCCGCAGCTTCAGCAAGGCCCTGGCGATCCTGGACGCGGTCCTTCCGCGAGGCGGCTATCAGGACTTCCACATCCCCCACCGATGTGGGGCTGGGGCCGACCACGCAAAAGTCCAAGCTCACCTCGTCCAGCGAGAAGGGGATGTACTGGTTGGCTTCGGCCTCAACCTGGATCTCCATCTCCTCTTCGCGCAACCCTGCTGGCAGCATGATCTTCTTGGTGATCACCGCCGATGCGGGCATGGCGAGCACGGCCTGACGGGTCCGGGTACCGCTGCGAGACACCACGCGCCGCACGGCGTCCGCCACCTCGTCAAACTTCTCGATATGCCCATCCGCAATCCAGCCCTTCTCGAAGGACTCAGAGGCGAAACGCTCCAGCACGAATTCCCCAGACTTGTTCTGGCTCAACTCGACCAACTTCACGCTGGTGGAACTGATATCAAGTCCAAGCATGGGCGGGCTCTTGCGCCCCATCAACCCATCCAGTATTCCCATGCCGACATCCTTTGCCCCAACGATGGAGCGACTTAAGAACTTACTTGCATGCTAGCAGTAAAGCCTTTGTGGCCAATGGAAAAACCGGCCACTCGGGGTTTCCCACGTTGCAACCCGAGCACGTCCGAAGCGTCGGGTGTAACTCGTTGTGAAGGGGGCAGCAAGCGAAAAGGGCACCAGACTGGGGATTTCTATAATGGCTGCGCCCATGAGCAAAGCATCCGAGCCCCTGCCCTCCCCCTCTTCCGCCCCACGGGCTCGCACCTGGCGCCGCACCGCCCTACAGCTGCTTGGAGTGGGCCTATGCCTCCTACTCGCCGCGCTGGTTACCGGCGCGCTGGTGATCGTCACGGCGTACCCGAACTTGCCGGACATCTCCGGTCTGAGCCAGTACCGGCCCCATCAGCCGCTGCGCATCTGGTCGGCCGACGGCAAGCTCCTGGCCGAGTTCGGGGAGGAGCGGCGGCAGTACCTGCCGATCGACCAGATTCCCAAGGTCATGCAGGACGCCGTGCTCGCTATCGAAGACGCCCGCTTCTATGAGCATGGCGGCGTGGACTATCTCGGTGTGCTGCGCGCGGGGTTGGCCAATTTGCAGGAATCGCGTAGCCAAGGCGCGTCGACCATCACGATGCAGGTCGCGCGCAATTTCTACCTGAGCACAGAAAAGACTTTGGCGCGCAAGCTGTACGAGATCCTGCTGGCGCTGCGCATTGAATCGGAACTCTCGAAGCGCAAGATTCTCGAGATTTACATGAACCAGATCTTTCTGGGTCATCGGGCGTACGGCTTTGCAGCGGCCAGCGAGGTGTATTTCGGCAAGCCCCTGAACCAGATCAGCGCCGCGGAGGCCGCCATGTTGGCGGGTTTGCCCAAGGCGCCTTCGGCCTACAACCCGATCACCAACCCCAAGCGGGCGCGCATCCGGCAGCAGTACATCCTGGACCGCATGCTGGAGAACAATTTCCTGTCCGCGACGGCCCACGCACAGGCCAAGGCGGAAACACTCAAGATTCGCAGCAGTCAGCCTGCCCAGGTCGGCGCCGACTACGCCGCCGAGGCCGCCCGCCAGCTGTTGCTCAGTCGCTACGGCGATGACCTGTACTCCCGAGGCTTAAACGTCACGCTGAGCGTGCGTGCCGATGAGCAGGCCGTTGCCTACAAGGCCCTACGAAAGGGCCTGATGGACTATGAGCGTCGGCAGTTCTACCGTGGGCCGGAGGCCCACGCGGATTTGCCCGCAGATCCCAAGCTGGTCGACGTCAGAGTGGCTGAAGTTCTGTCCGAACACCCTCCCAATGGGGAGTTGCTCGCCGCCGTCGTTCTGGAGGCCAGCGCGCGCAAGGTGGTTGCCGCGCTGCAGAACGGGGACTCGATCACGGTGACCGGGGAAGGCCTCAAGCCCGTCGCGTCCGGCTTGGCAGAGGGTGGCAACCCCAAGGTGCAAATTCGCCGCGGCTCGGTTGTGCGGGTGCAGGCGGATGCCAAGCTTGGCTGGGTGCTGACGCAGTTGCCTGAGGTGGAAGGCGCGCTGGTGGCCCTGGACCCGCGCACCGGCGCCATCCGAGCGATGGTGGGCGGCTTCGACTTTGCCAAGAACAAGTTCAACCACGTGACCCAAGCCTGGCGACAGCCGGGCTCGAGCTTCAAGCCCTTCATTTACTCGGCTGCGCTGGAGCGTGGTTTCACACCGGCGACGGTGGTCAACGACGCCCCCTTGTTTTTTGACGCCGGCACCACCGGTAGCCAGCCCTGGGAGCCCAAGAACTACGACGGCACCTTTGAAGGGCCGATGACGCTGCGGCGCGCATTGGCCAAGTCAAAGAACATGGTGTCGATTCGTGTGCTGCGGGCTGTGGGAGCGCGGGAAGCGCAGGAGTGGATCGGTCGCTTCGGCTTCCCCGCCGCCAAACACCCGGCCTACCTGACCATGGCGCTTGGCGCGGGCTCGGTGACACCGTTGCAGATGGCCGAGGCCTACGCCGTCTTTGCGAATGGCGGCCACCTGCTCCCCTCTTCACTCATTCAGAGGGTGGTGGACGATCAGGGGCGCGTGTTGTTCAGCAACCCAGCGCCCGCCCTGGATGACAGCACCCGCACGCTGGATGCGCGAAACGCCTTCCTCATGAGCAGCCTGCTGCAAGAAGTGACGCGCAGTGGCACCGCCGCGCGGGCGCAGGGAACCTTGAAGCGTCCGGACTTGTACGGCAAGACCGGCACCACCAACGATTCGATGGACGCCTGGTTCGCCGGCTACCAGCCCGAGTTGGTGACTGTGGTCTGGGTGGGTTATGACCAGCCGCGCAAGCTGGGCAGCCGCGAGACGGGTGGCGGGCTCGCCTTGCCGATTTGGATCGACTTCATGCAGTTCGCTCTGCGCAGCACAGCGGTTGCCGAAATCCCGCCGCCCGAGGGTGTGGTTCAAATCAACGGCGAATGGTTCTTCGACGAGTACGCCGGCCCGCAAGGTGTGAGCCGGATCGAGAACGACGACCCCAATCTGCCGCCCCCGGCCAATGCCGAAGAAAAGAAGGGCATCCTCGATCTGTTCAAACAGTGAGGCTCAGTGCCCGGCCAGCCTGGGCGCTGGCCTGCTGACTGAAGACGGACGCGAACTCGAGGCCACTCTTGGTGTCGCGCCATTCGCCGTTCTGCCATTGGAAATGGAAGCCGCCGGCGCGACTGGCCAGCCAGATCTCGTGCAGCGGCGGCTGCTTGTTGACCACCAGCTTGCTGCCGTTGGGCAGGCTGAGCTCCAACAGGCCGCCAGCGCGCTGCGTGTCAATGTCGATGACATCGCCCTGCAGCCAGGCATCGGTTTGGGCTTCGATGCGGCGCAACAAGGCGTCGGCGCGGTCGTGGTATTCGGAATCGGTCATGACGCTGCCTACACTGGCGCAATGAAAACAACTCGCAGTGTAGGAAGCGGCGCCCGGCGCGGCATCGTCAGCTGGGCCTTGGCCCTTTCCGGTCTGGTGCTGCTCGGAGCCTGCGGGCAAAAAGGCCCGCTGCGCCAGCCGCCGCCGGCCCAACAGGCTGCACAGCGCTAGATCCGCCCTTCGGCCACGGCGTGGCAGGCCACGCGAACGCCTTTGAACTCCTGCAGCATCGGTCGCTCCTGGCTGCAGCGTTCGTTGGCTTGCGGGCAACGCGGGTGAAAGCTGCAACCGCTGGGCGGGTTCAGCGGGTTCGGCACCTCGCCCTGCACGGCCATGCGGTCGCGGCCGGTCAAGTGGATGTCTGGAATCGCATCCAGCAGCATGCGCGTGTAAGGGTGGCGAGGACGAGCGAACAGCTCCGCCTTGTCGGCCAGCTCCACCAGACGGCCCAGATACATCACGCCAATCTGGTCCGCCATATGCCGCACCACGGCCAGGTTGTGCGAAATGAACAGATAGGTCAGGCCCTGCTTGGCCTGCAGGTCCTTCATGATGTTCAGCACCTGGGCCTGCACCGAGACATCGAGCGCGCTGGTGGGTTCGTCGCAGACCAGGAACTCCGGCGCCGTGGCCAGAGCGCGAGCGATCGAAATGCGCTGGCGCTGGCCACCGCTGAATTGATGCGGGTACTTGGCGCCATCCAACGGGTTCAAACCGACCATGGTCAGCAGCTCGGCCACGCGGGCGCGAATGGCTGCCGGTTCCTTCAGAACGCCCTGTTCGGTCAGCGGTTCGGCCACGATCTCAGCCACCTTCCAGCGCGGGTTCAGGCTGGCATAGGGGTCCTGGAAGATCATCTGCAGGCGTCGGCGCAGGCTCAAGCTGTCCTTGGCGGCGAACCATTCGCGAGTATCCCGGCCATCGAAGGTGACACTGCCGCCGCTGGGCTTGTAGAGGCCCACCAGCAAGCGCGCCACCGTGCTCTTGCCGCAGCCGGACTCGCCCACCAGAGCCAGGGTCTTGCCTTTGGGAATGTCGAAGCTGACGCCATCGACCGCGTGCACGAACTGCCTGGGCTTGCGCTCCAGCACCCGGTTCAACCAGGGAGCAGAGACGTCGAAACGCATCGCCAGCTCTTTGACTTGCACGAGCGAGCTCATACGCGGGCCTCCGCATGGTGCAGCCAGCAGGCCGCACGGGTGGCGCCAACCTCAGTGAGCGGCGGAACCTCCTGCTTGCAGCGCGGCAGGGCCTGCGGGCAGCGCGGATGGAAGGCACATCCACCGGGCATCGCATTGAGGCGCGGCATTGCGCCATCGATCTGCTGCAGACGCTCGCGGTCCTCGTCCATGGCCGGGATCGAACCCATCAGGCCGATCGTGTAGGGATGCGCCGGGCAGTGGATGACTTGCTGCACAGGCCCGAGCTCGACCACACGACCGGCATACATCACCGCCACCCGGTCGCAGGTCTCGGCAATCACACCCATGTCGTGCGTGACCAGCATCACTGCCGCGCCGTGCTGGCGGCAGACGCGCTTGAGCAACTGGATGATCTGCGCCTGAATGGAGACATCCAGCGCCGTGGTCGGCTCGTCCGCCACGATCAGCTTGGGCTCGGCCGCCAGGGCCAGGGCAATGACCACGCGTTGGCGCATGCCGCCGCTGAATTGGTGCGGGTACTGGTCGATGCGCGCTTCAGGCGCCGGGATGCCGGTCTGGCGCAGCAGATCGATGGCGCGTTCGCGCGCCTGGGCCGCATTCAGCGGCAGATGCGCCTGGATGGTCTCGGTCAGCTGCTGGCCCACGGTGAACAGCGGGTTCAGCGAGGTCAGCGGGTCTTGGAAAATCGCGCCGATCTTCTTGCCGCGCAGTGAACGCATGGCCGCCGGGCTCAGATTGTCGATGCGCTGACCCTCGAACCAGATCTCGCCACC